>CAYHQZ010000044.1:0-19414 GCA_964358555.1 uncultured Planctomycetia bacterium | reverse complement strand
GTCCTAAGCCCTAAGTCCTGCCTTGAAAATCGTCCGCCCGGGTTGCGGCGCGGCCAGCAGCGTTCCTAAGGACTCCGGGGGCTTAAGGCACCCCGGCGTACGGCCCTCCTCCCAACCGGAACGCAACGTCACCGTTTTCATCCGCTGGGGTGGGCACAACGCCCATGACGACTAAGTCCTAAGTCAACGGATGCGGCTTGGAAGGACCGGGCGGGGGGCCTACTTCTTCTTCCCGCCGGGCTTGACCCCGTAGCCGGTGTCGTAGCGCATGTCGCCAATGGAGACATGCAGCAGGCAGAACGGCGGCCAGGTCCCCTTGGGCTCGAAGGTCGCGTCCCAGCGCCCCTCCTCGTTCCCCGCGACGGGCTCCAGGTTCACGGTCTTCTTCGTGCCGTCGGAGAACATGATGAAGAAGTCCCCCTTCACGTCGGACACCGGCCAGGGCAACCCCTTGGGGTCCGTGATATAGAGGACGGTCTTCGCGGGCGGCCCCTTCTCGACGACGAACTCGACGTGGGCCCCGCCGAGGGCGCGCAGGTCGCCTGCGTGCGCAGGCGTCTTGCCCGCCACCTTCGCCTTCTTCGCGCCCACGTTCTGGAACTGGGCGGCGTGCGCCGCGCGGCGCTTGCCCGTGTCGGCGGGCGGCGGCTTCGTCTCCGCGGGCGGCTTCGCGGCGGGGTCCTTCGACGCGGGGGGCTTCTCGGCCGGCGGCTTCTTGGCGGGCGGCTTGTCCGCGGGAGGCTTCTCCTCGGGCGGCGGCGTCTTGACGCCGGACGGATCCTCCGGAGGCGTCGTCTCGTCCTTCGGAGGAGTCTCGCCGGACGGCATCTCGTCCGGGGCGGCTTCGCCGGGCGCCTTTTCCCCGGGGGCCACATCCGGGCCGGAAGGATCCGCCGGGGGCGCCTCCCCCGCCGCAAGGAAAACCGCCGCCGCCAGCAGGCCCGCGCCGAGGATGGCTCGATTCATCTCGCTTCGCTCCTTTTCGTTCCGGACATTCTAGCACGAGCCGCCAGGCCCCCGCCCGTCGCTAGAATCCCGTCGGGCCGCGCCGTTGCGCGCGCCGCATCCGGAACCATGGGCTCTTTCCGCTTCCGCCGCCGCTCCCTCGCCGCCCTTCTTCTCGCCGCCCCGCTCGCTTCCGGCTGCGCCTACGCGAAAGATCGCCTGAACGACCTCGCGGATCCGTGGACGGTGGGCGTGGAGTGCATGGACATTCCGTTCGCCGCGACGGCCCAGGCCGGCATCTTCAACGCCGGGCTCGGCATCTTCTCGAGCGTCGGCCTGGGCGCCCCGCAAGCCCCGGGTCACGGCCCCGGCCTGGGATTCGGAATCGGCTGGCTGGGGAGAAACGGCCCCACCCCGTACGGACTGATGGGCATGCACGGCATCGGGGCGGGCATCACGATGCTCTACGGCCCCCGCGACACGGAAACCATCGGCCACAGGGTCGTCTATCTGGCCTTCGTGGATACGAGGTTCTGGGACGCGATCGGCGTCAAGGCGCTGGGATTGGGCCCCGAGAGCTACGAGGAAAACGAACTGCTTCTCCAGGGCCTGAACGTGGAGGCCGCCGGCGGCGTGATATTGGGCGGGAGGGCCGGAATCAATCTCTTCGAGATCCTCGACTTTCTCGCCGGTTTCACGACGTTGGACATCGCCGGCGATGACGGGCCCACGATCGAGGAGCGGGTGGACCGCCTTTTCCTGGCCCTCGCCGACGGTCCTCCGGAAGCAAAGGACGCAGCGATTGCAGCCCTCTATTCGTACCTCGAGCCCAAGCAACCGCCGAACCGGGGATTCACCGGCAGGCAAATGCTCGCGCGGTATGCCGCGACGGAATACACGCAAGCGGGCAAGGGAATCGCGACCCGCGAGGTGCGCCCCTACGAGGAGAGGCGCAAAATCCTCTCACGGGCGATTCCCTATCTGGAGAAGAAATCGAAGGCGGCGGAGACGGGAACGCCGCCCGGCGCGGCGGACTCGGAGGAAATCCCGCTCGGCGAAAAGGCCGGAAACATCCTCGAAAGGATCCGCCCCAAGGCCCACGAAGCGAAGAAGAAGGGCTATGAACGATAAAGACCTTCCCTCGTTTCCGGCCGCCACGCCGGCAGCCCCGCCGCCCCGGGCGGGATTCTTCTCGCTGCGCGTCCGGCTCGGGGGGCTTTTCGCCGCGCTCGTCGCGATCGCCGTCGCGGGGACGGTTTCGGCCTATGTCGCGCGGCTCGCCTGGTTCTTCGACGCGGCGACGTCGTTCCGGATCCAGTACTTCGCCGTCCTGGGAGCCGGGGCCCTGGGATGCCTTGCGCTCCGGAAGTGGCGCGCGGCGGCGTTCTGCGGGGCGTTCGCGTTCCTGAACCTCTGCTACATCCTGCCCATCTACGCCGCCTTGCGACCTGAGCATCAGGCGACATCCTGGGTGTCGTTCATCAAGGCCCGCCGGGTCCTCCTCCTGAACGTCTGCTCCCAGAACCGCGACTTCGAGGCGACGCGCGCGCTCATCCGGACGGAGAAGCCCGATTTCATCGTCCTGGAGGAGGTGACGGACGGCTGGATGCGCCAGATGGCGGGCGCGAAATGGGAGCGCGGCGAGCGCTCGGGGCTCGCCGCCGACTATCCGCATCTGAAGGCCGTCCCGCGACCCGACAGCTTCGGCATCGCGATCTTCTCGCGCATGCCCTTCGAAAAGGCCATCGCCTTTTCATCCGGCGAGGCCGACGTGCCGTTCCTGGCCGCGCGGATCCCGCTCGACGGCACCCTCCTCACGCTCGTCGCCGCGCACCCCCTGCCGCCCCGGCGGGCCGACTACTGGCACTGGCGAAACCAGCAGCTCTCCAGCCTCGCCCAGTACGCCGCCGCCCAGCCCCGGCCGCTGCTGCTCGCAGGCGATCTGAACATGACCTCCTGGTCACCGTCCTTCGGCTTTCTGCTGCGGGAATCGCGCCTCCGCGACAGCCGTCAGGGCTTCGGCATCCAGGCCTCGTGGCCCGCGAACCTATGGCCGATCCGGGTCCCGCTCGACCACGTCCTCGTCTCGGACGGAATCGAGATCCGCGACCGCCGGCTGGGGCCGAACGTCGGCTCCGATCACCTTCCGGTGATCGCGGATTTCGCGCTGCAGCGGTAGCGCTCGGCGGCGGCCCCGCGCGGCGGCCCTCCGGCCGTGCTAGAATCAAGGCCCCCAGCGAGGATCGAACGAGGCCCGAATCGGAACGCAATGCGAGCGCTGAAGTATCTCCTGGCCGCCGCCCTGGTCGCGCTCCTCGCGGTTCCGGGCTACTCCGCCGAATCCAAGCGGAAGGAGCGACGCAAGCGAAAGCCGCCGGCCGAGCGGAAAACGAAACCGCCCGAGGACGTGCCGCCCATCCAGAAGGAGCCGGCCGACCCCGAGGACCCTCCCCCGGTCGAAAAAGACCCCGCGACCCCGACCGATCCCCCGCCGGCCGTGAAAGACCCCGCGACCCCGGCCGACCCCCCGCCGGTCGTGAAGGTCTTGCCCCCCGAGCCCATGCCGGACGCGCTGGGCGCGCTCGAGATCCTCGAGACGGGAAAGCCCCCGGCGCCGGCGGCCCGGCAGGAGCTGCTCGTCGCCGTGCGCGGCGCGATCCGCGAGGCGCTCGACGACGCCCAGCGCAAGACGTGGGAGGAGGCCGCGGCCAAGACCGCCCCCTTCCCGAATCCCATCCGCGAGGCCCGCCGCCTGCTGCAGGCCGCCCTCGACGCCGCCTTGCCGGCCCCCGAGAAGGCCCGGCCGATGCTCGCGAAAATCGTCGAGGCCGCGAAGAAGGCCGCGGAATCGGCGACCCCTGCCTCTCCCGGGACGGGCCCGGCCGCGCCGGCCCTTCCGGCGGGCGCGGACCCTGCGGCCGAGTTCGCCAACCGGACGGCGGCGGCGGAAAAGGCGAGGACCGCCGACGCCTGGCTCAAGGCCGCGGACTTCGCCGAGCAGTATCTGCTCTGGCCGGAGCGCCGCAGCGCCCTGAAGAAGGCGATCGAAATCGATCCCGACAACACGGAGGCCCACCGCCGGTTCCAGGAGGTTGCCTTCCGGGGGCGCTGGCTTTCCGCCGACGAGGCGGAGCGGCAGGAAGAGCACGAAAAAACGGCGCAGGGAATGGCCTGGTGGGGCGACGGCTGGGTCGAAGCCTCGAAGGCCGAGAAGTCCCGCAAGGAGGCTTCGGCCGAACTCGGCTTCGACGTCGCCATCCGGATCGACACCCCCTACGCCGTCGTCTACAGCCAGATGCCCCTCAACATCACCCGCCAGTTCGCGTCCCTCGTCGCCAACGGAATCGAGGCGTGGCGGCGGCGCTACGAGGGCGCCTTCCGGATCGCCCCGCCGGCGTGGCGGCTGCGGGTGCTCATGCTTTCCACGGGGGAGCGCTTCCACGCGATGTGCGCCAAGGACGGCATCTCCACCGCCTCGACCACGGCGGGCCTCTATTCCTCCAAGAACAAGACGCTCTACGTCGGCCCCAACACCCGGCCCGACGACGAGGACTACATGCACATCGCGCTCCACGAGCTGGCCCACGGCTCGGACAACCTCTTCGTCCCGGATGCCTACGGCAAGCGGATGATGTGGTTCCAGGAGGGCCGAGCCGACTATCTCGGGAACTCGGTCGTCGGCCGGGACGCGGTCAGCGGCGCGATGCGGTATTTCTACCGCTGGAACCAGCCGACCCGCCAGCTGCACCAGGGCCGGCTGCGCGACGCCGCCGTCCGGATCCCCCTGAAAAGGCTCTTCGCCATGCCCGAGAAGGAATTCATGGCGTCCGGGCCCAACGGCAACGACCAGTACATCCTGTCCTGGGCCTTCGTCCACTTCCTCTTCCACGGCGACAACGGCCGCTACCTGCCGGGCTTCCGGAGGTTCCTCGAGGGCTTCCCCGACAAGGCCGAGGCCGCCGACTTCGAATCCTGCGTCGGCCGGTTCGACGTCCTGCAGCCCGCCTTCCAGAAGCACCTCGACGCGCACTTCCTGCGCCCCCTGAACCCCGCCCAGGACACCCAGCCGCTCGACCCCGGCAGCCGGTAGGCGGAGCCCAGGCGTCCGCGCTCGCCGTCGCTCGGAAGCGCTACTCCTTGACCTTGAAGTCGGCGTCGACGACGTCGTCGCCGCCCTTGCCTTCGCCGCCGCTCGGGGGCGTGTCGCCGCCAGGCGGGGTCACTTCGGGGCCTCCGTCCGTTCCCCCGTCCGGACCGCCCTCGGGGGCGGGGCCGGGGCCGGCGCCCGGGCCCGAGCCGCCCGACTTCTTGTAGATCGCCTCGGCGATCTTGTAGGCGGCCTGGTTCAAAGCGTCGATGGCGGAGGTCATCTCCTCGGCGGTGGCGTCGGACTTCTCCTTGGCCTTGCGCAGATCCCCCATGCGGTCCTCGATGGCCTTCTTGTCCGCCTCGGGAATCTTGCCGCCGTGCTCCTTGACCTGCTTTTCCATCGTGTAGAGGACCTGGTCGGCCTCGTTCTTCTTCTCGACGACCTTCCGGCGCAGCTTGTCCTCCTCGACGTGCGCCTCGGCCTCCTGCTGCATCTTCTTGACCTCGGCCTCGGAAAGGCCGGAGGAAACCTTGATCTCGACGTTCTGCTGCTTGCCCGTCCCGAGGTCCTTGGCGCTCACCTTCAGGATGCCGTTGGCGTCGATGTCGAAGGCGACCTCGACCTGGGGCATGCCGCGCGGGGCCGGCGGGATCCCGGTCAGCGTGAACTGCCCGAGCAGCCGGTTGTCCGCCGCCATCTCGCGGTCCCCCTGGTAGACCTTGACGTCGACCGCGGGCTGGCTGTCGGCGGCGGTCGAGAAGACCTGTTTCTTGCTCGTCGGGATCGTGGTGTTCCGCTCGATGAGACGGGTCATGATGCCGCCCATCGTCTCGATCCCGAGGGACAGCGGCGTCACATCGAGCAGCAGGATGTCGCGCACCTCGCCCTGGAGGATGCCGCCCTGGATCGCGGCGCCCACCGCGACGGCTTCGTCGGGGTTGACCGACTTGTTCGGCTCCTTCTTGAAGATCTGGCGCACCTTCTCCTGGACCTTCGGCATCCGCGACGAGCCGCCGACGAGGACGACTTCGGCGAGGTCCTCGGGCTTCAGTTTCGCGTCCGAAAGACAGGACTCGCAGGGCTTCCGGCAGCGCTCGATGAGATCGTCGCAGAGTTCCTCGAGCTTCGCCCGGGAGAGCGTCATCTGGAGATGCTTAGGCCCGTTCTTGTCCGCCGTGATGAACGGCAGACTGATCGTGGCCTGGAGGCTCTGGGAGAGCTCGCACTTCGCCTTCTCGCCGGCCTCCTTGAGCCGCTGCAATGCCATCTGATCCTTGCGCAGATCGATCCCCGTCTCCTTCTTGAACTCGTCGGCCATCCACTTGATGACCCGGTCGTCGAAGTCATCGCCGCCCAGGTGCGTGTCGCCGTTCGTCGCGAGAACCTCGAAGACGCCGTCGCCGATTTCCAGGATCGAGACATCGAACGTCCCGCCGCCGAGATCGAAGACGGCGATTTTCCCGCCCTTCTTCTTTTCCTGGCCATAGGCGAGCGCCGCGGCCGTGGGCTCGTTGATGATCCGCTCCACGTCGAGGCCCGCGATGCGGCCGGCGTCCTTCGTGGCCTGGCGCTGGGCGTCGTTGAAGTAGGCGGGGACCGTGATGACGGCGCGGGTGAGCTTCTCGCCGATGTGGTCCTCGGCGGTCTCCTTCAGGTTCTGGAGGATCATCGCGGATATCTCGGGGGGCGTGAACTGCTTGCCCCGGATGTCCACCTTCACGAGTTCCTCGGATCCGCCGACGACCTTGAAGGGGACGATCTTCTCTTCCGAGCCCACCTCGGAGTGACGGCGACCCATGAAGCGCTTGATGGAGAAGATCGTGTTCTGGGGGTTGGTGATGGCCTGGCGTTTCGCGATGGCCCCGACGAGGCGCTCGCCGTTCTCCATGAAGCCGACCACGGACGGCGTGAGGCGGTTGCCTTCCTTATTCGTCATCACGAGGGGCTCCCCCCCCTCCATGACCGCCACGACGGAGTTGGTCGTCCC
This sequence comes from uncultured Planctomycetia bacterium, assembly GCA_964358555.1. Taxonomy (GTDB): domain Bacteria; phylum Planctomycetota; class CAYHQZ01; order CAYHQZ01; family CAYHQZ01; genus CAYHQZ01. The sequence continues at coordinate 12,392 of CAYHQZ010000044.1, read as the reverse complement.
GAGGTCGATGCCAATGATCTTTCCTTTTGCCATCTTCAATCTCCTTTGCTAGGTAATCGTCAAGCGCAAATCGGATGCCGAAATTGTATCGGAAAACGAATAGGCGCCGATTTTGCGATCGACGCAACCATTTCTCATGGAACGCATTGCGCATGATACGTTTCTAAGGCGGACTCCATATTGTGCCAAATTGGCACCCGTGCATGAAAAGCCGCGCGCATGCGTCATTCTGGCGCCTCCCCGGCGGATGCCGCGGCCGGGCCGCTGTTTCGCAGCGGGAATCCCAGTTTCTCCCGCAGTTCCAGGTATCCCTTCGCCGCGGCCTGGGCGATTTTCCGGACGCGGGCGATGTAGGCGGCCCGCTCGGTCACGCCGATGGCCCCGCGCGCGTCCAGGATGTTGAAGGCGTGCGAGGCCTTGATCACATGGTCGTAGCCGGGGAGCACCAGCCCCTTGCCGATGAGGCGCAGCGCCTCGGATTCGCAGTGGGAGAAGAGGTTCTTGTGAAACTCGACGTCGGCCTCTTTGAAGTTGAAGGCCGAGAACTGGACCTCCGTCTGGTGGTGCACCTCGCCGTAGGTGACGCCCGGGGCCCAGACGAGATCGAAGACGGAATCCTTCTTCTGGATGAACATCGAGATCCGCTCGAGGCCGTAGGTGATCTCGAGGCTGACAGGGTTCAGCTCGAAGCCCCCCACCTGCTGGAAGTAGGTGAACTGGGTGATTTCCATCCCGTCGAGCCAGACCTCCCAGCCGAGCCCCGAGGCGCCCAGCGTCGGCGACTCCCAGTCGTCCTCGACGAACCGGACGTCGTGCGCGACGAGATCGATCCCGAGGCTTCGGAGGCTCTTGAGATAGAGTTCCTGCGCGTCGGCCGGCGCCGGCTTCACGATGGCCTGGAACTGGTAGTAGTGCTGGAGGCGGTTGGGATTCTCGCCGTAGCGCCCGTCCGTGGGCCGCCGCGAGGGCTCGACGTAGGCGGCCTTCCAGGGCTCGGGGCCCAGCGAGCGCAAAAACGTCGCCGGATGGAACGTCCCGGCGCCCTTCTCCATGTCGTAAGGCTGGACCAGGACGCAGCCGTAGTCCGCCCAGAAGCGCTGGAGGGAGAGGACGACGTCCTGGAACGTCATGGGCGGGCAGTGTAACGCCTTTCCCCGCGTCTCCCGGGCGCGTAGAATCCCCTTTTCCGGTGGAAAGGCTTCTTTAAGGGAGGATTGACGATGGCATCCAGGTTTGCACGCACCGCGGTGGCGGCGCTTCTGCTTTCCATGTTCGCGATTCCGGCGATGTCCGTCCGGGCCGAGGCCCCGGCGAGGGCGGCGACGGCCGCGGCGGCGGGCGCGAACGAGGCGGGCGCGCTGCGACAGGCGCAGGACGCGGCCCGAAAGGAAGGCCTGGGCAAGATCGAGGCCGGCTCGACCGCACGGACGATTGCGAAGGCGGGCTGGGTCATCTTCGTCCTCGGGATCTTCATCACGGCGGCCCTGATCGCCGCGTAGGCCGAGTTGACGGGACCCGCGAGCCGCGCCCGGCGGGGAGGCGTCGCCCTCGCGTGCGCGTTCGCGCTCGCGGGTTGCGGGACCGCCCCGCCCGGGGCGGGCGAGGCCGCCCGCTGGCTCCTCGGCCGCCTCGGCCCCGACGGAGCCTTCCTCTACCGCTACGACGCGAAAAAGGACGAGGAAAGCGATCGGCGCAACTTCGTCCGCCAGGCGGGGGCGGCCTATTCGCTGATCCAGTTCGGGCGGACGGCGGGCGCTCGGGAGGCGCTCGACGGCGGACGCAAGGCGCTGGGGTTTCTGCTCGCGAGGCTTTCGCGCGAGACCCGCGACGGCGCGGACGTCGCGTTTCTTTCGAGAAACGACGGGGGCAAGGCGCCCTCGGACGCGCAGTCGCCCCTCGGCGCCGCGGCCCTGGCGATGCTCGCGATCCTCGAAATCCCGGCGGCCGATCGGACGGCGGCGGAGGCGGCGGCGGTGGAGCCGCTTTCGCGCTTTCTGCGCTGGATGCAGCATCCGGACGGGCGGTTCTGGAAGAGCCGGGAGGAGCGGCTCGCGAAGGCGGACCCGGGCCCGCCCGCCGACTATTTTCCCGGCGAGGCGATGTTCGCGCTTTCGCGCCACGCCGCCGAGACGAAAAGCCCGGAATCCCGTCGCGCGGCCCTGCTCGCGGCCGCGCGCCAGTTCATGGAGTTCCGCGCGGGCGCGTCTCCCGATCACTGGACGATGCAGGGGCTCGCGCTTCTTGCGACCGGCCGCGAGGACCCGGGAGAGCCCCCGGAAAACGCCCCCTCGCTTCCGAGGGGGCAGATCCTCGACATGCTGGAGGCGATGAGCGCGGAAATCCTCGGCGAGCAGATCGGCGAGGAGGGGCGGGAGGCCTTCCGCGGCGGATTCCGGAGCGCCGATCCCCCGCGGCTCGCCCACGCCGCGACCCGCCTCGAGGGCCTCGGCGCCGCGCGATCGGCCCTCGCCGCCTCCGGCCGCGACATATCCGCGCTGGATCGCGGAATCCGCGCGGGGCTCGGCTTCGTGCGAAGTCTTCAAGTGGGCCCGGCGGAGGCACGCACGCTTCCGAACCCGGCAAAAGCCCTCGGCGGATTCCGGGGCGCCCCCGGCGAGTGGGACATGCGGATCGACTACGCCCAGCACGCCCTCTCGGCGTTCCTCTTGTGCGAGCGCCGCTAGAAGCCGAACTTTTCGCGGCGGGGGATCGAAACCGGGCACGGGCGCGGGGCGGGGGCTCGGCCCTACCTCCCGGTCTCCGCACGGTCCACGGCCGGTAGACGAATACATGGCGTTGGACCCTGCTCCGACAGGTCGGCGCGGTCCAAGCCCCCGCCCCTCGCCCTTCTTATTCTTCGTACCCAGGAATACAGGGGACAGCGCCGCCATGCCGCAATCGTGAAGCCGGCTGCAAAAGTTCAGTAGAATGCCGCCATGCGAAGACTGAAGGCCGACCAGGCGCTGCTGCTCGTCGTGGACATCCAATCAAGGCTGTATCCCCACATCGCCGCCAAGGAGGACCTGCTCCGGCGCGCGTCCCTCCTGATCCGCTGCGCCCCCCTGCTGGGGATCCCGATCCTTGCGACCGAGCAGTATTCCAAGGGGCTCGGCCCCACGATCCCGGAGGTCCGCTCCATCCTGCCGGCCGGGACGCCCGTCATCGAGAAGATCTCGTTCTCCTGCGCCGGATGCCCCGAGTTCCTGGACGCCCTTTCGAGGGCCGGGCGGCGGCACATCGTCGTCGTCGGGATCGAATCCCACGTCTGCGTCCAGCAGACCGTCCGGGACCTCTGCGAGCGAGGCTACCGGGTGTTTCTGGCCGCCGACGCCGTGGGCTCGCGCAACCCCGAGGACAAGCGCGTCGCCGTCGAGCGGATGCGGGACTGGGACGTCGAGGTCTCCACGGCCGAGTCGCTCCTCTTCGAGGCCCTCGCGGTCGCGGGGACGGACGTCTTCAAGCAGGTCTCCGCGCTCGTGAAGGAAGCCGACGCGGACGCCCGGGGGAAGGCATCGTGAGCGGCTTTCCCGCGGTCCGGATGCGCCGGCTCCGCCGCAGCCCCGCCATCCGAGCGCTGGTGCGGGAGACCGATCCGTTCCCGCCGGCGCGGCTCGTCCTGCCCGCGTTCGTGACGGGCGAAAAGGCGGGCCGCCGCCCCATCAAGTCCCTGCCCGGCTTCGATCGGCTCTCCCGCAAGGCCTTCGTCGAGGAGGCGAAGGAGGCCGACCGCCTTGGGATCGGGGCGATGCTTTTGTTCGGGATCCCGGATCGAAAGGACGCCGAGGGATCCTGCGCCTGGGCCAACGACGGCCCCGTGCCGTCCGCGATCCGCGCGATGAAGGAGGCCGGCGTGAAGACGCTGGCCATCGCGGACATCTGCCTCTGCGAATACACCGACCACGGCCACTGCGGCCTCGTCGAGGGGGATCGCGTGGCCAACGATTCGACGCTGCGGCTGCTTTCGCGCGCCGCCGTCGCATGCGCGAAGGCCGGCGCCGACCTCGTCGCCCCCTCCGACATGATGGACGGCCGCGTCCGCGCGATCCGGACCGCCCTCGACGCCGCAGGCTTCGCGGAGACCGGCATCCTCGCCTACGCCGCCAAATACGCCTCCGCCTTCTACGGCCCCTTCCGCGACGCCGCCGGCTCCGCGCCCGCCTTCGGGGATCGCTTGGGCTACCAGATGAACCCCGCCAACGTCCGCGAGGCGATGCGCGAGATGGCCCTCGATCTCGACGAAGGCGCCGACATCCTCATGGTCAAGCCCGCGCTCGCCTACCTCGACGTGCTCCGCGCCGCCCGCGAACGCTTCGACGTCCCTCTCGCCGCCTATTCGGTCAGCGGCGAATACGCCATGGTCAAAGCCGCCGCGAAAGCAGGCTTCCTCGACGAGCGCGCCGCCGCAAGAGAAATCCTCACCTCCATCCGCCGCGCCGGCGCCGACATCGCCATCACCTACTGGGCGAAAGAGGCGGCGAGGGGGTTCGGGGGGCGGTAAGGGGCTACTTCGCCCGGACCTTAAGCCTGTCCCCGAGGGACTTGGGCAGGGTGTCCATGGCGATTTTTCGGTCGAGGATCGTCATGAGGCGGAAGTCCTGCTTGCCCTGGTCCTGGGTCGCAAACGTCCAGCGGCCGTTTCCGCCCACGCGGGAGGTCAGGATTCGGGTGTCGAAGAGGGCGCCGGCGAAGTCCGAGAAGCGGCACTTGAAGCTGTGGCGGTGGCGGGGCAGCGCCATCTCGGGGCCGTCCCGATCCGCGGCGGCCATGCGGCGCTGGGCGCGGCTGCGGATGATCTTGCGGAGCAGGACTTCTCCGAGGATCCCGACGAGGCCCGCGTGGCGGATCGTGTGCAGGCTCGGCTTCTGCATCTCCCATTCGGAGGCGAGGTGGCCGCCCACCCGGATGAAATAGACCTGCCCGTCGGAAACGTAGATCCGGAAGAGGCGGCACCAGCCGGACTTGGAAACCCTTTTTGCGTTGAAGACGGGAACGCCCGCCGCGGCGGCTGGCGCGTCCTGTTTCCTGCCCATGGCGGCGCCCGGCCTCCGGCTATGGGGCCGTGCCTTTTCCGGCGGACTCCCACCACGCCTTCCAGAGGGCGAGGATGGGCTTTCGGCCCTCGTGGGTGTCGGCCTCGGGGTAGCCGAGGTCCTTGCCTGCGACGGCCTTGAGGGCGCCGTGGGCGCAGTGGCGGACGTAGGCGTCGGAATCGTCGAGGCACTCGAGGAGGCCGGGGACGCCGGCGCGGGAGAGCCTCCGGCCGAGGCAGCGGGCGGCGTGGGCGCGGATCGCGGGGCGCTCGTCGGCGAGGGCGGAGGCGATGAGCGGATCGGCCTCGGGGTCCCGCAGCTCGGCGAGGTGGTGCACGGCGGAATAGCGGATCCCCCAGTCCTTGTCCTTGAGCCGCTCGCCCCAGAGCGAAAGGGGCGAGGCCCCTCCCGCGGCCGAGGCGGAGGCGTCGGGGACGATGGGCGGCGCCTCGGGGGCGGGCGGCGGCTCCCGCGGTCCTTCGGGCGGAACGATCTCGGCGCGGGCGGGGGAAGGAGGCGGGGGAACCTCGCGGATCTCCTTCGGCGGCTCGGGCGGCGGCGCCGGCGGGCCGACGGGAATGGGCGCGGGCGTCGGAGCCTTCGTGGAGGTCCCTGCGCGCTCGAAGGCCTGGCGGATCGACTCGCGGGCCATCCGCTCGACGCCGCCGACCCGGGCGCGCAGCATCCGATCGTCCTCCTCGAGATTCGCGAGGCGCTCCCGGACGCTGCGCTCGAGGTTCGCCTGGTATTCCTGGAGGGCGGCCATGAGGACCTGGACGTCCGATCGGAGCGCCGCCGTCGCATCGACGGCCTCCCGGCGGGTCCGTTCAAGCGTGGCCTCCGCGGCGCGGACGCGCGATCGCAGCGAGAAGACCGCCCAGACGAGAACCAGCAGGATGGCCGCCGCCGCGCCGAACACGACGCCCGCGGGGGACAGAGCGGCCGCCGGCAGGCAGGGAGTGCAGTAGAAGCGCCCCCGGCGGAACACCCCGGCCCCGGCCTCCACGTCGAGCGCGGTCGAGATCTTCCCGCACGCCTCGCAGCGGAAGGTCTTGATGTCCAAGCGTTCGCGCCCTCCGTCAGAAGGAGCTCCGCAGGTCGGGGGCGCGCGCACGCAGGACCTCGACCTGATCGAGGAAGAAGCGCCGGGCGCGTTCGTGGGCGGGGTCGTCCCCCGGGGCGCCGCCGAGGGCGGTCGTGGCCTCGTCGACGTCGCCGGCATAGATCGCCCGGACGGCGAACAGGATCCGCAGCGGCAGATCCGCCGGGGCCGCGCGGGCGCGCAGCGCCTTCAGGCGCTCGTCTTCGAGCCCCCGCCCGGGCAGGGGCAGGCGCGGCGAGAAGCGGCCGTCAAACCAGGCGGGGTCGCGCCCGAAGGCCTCCAGCAACGCCTCGGCTGCGAGGGGGAAATTCCCGGATGCGAACGCGGCCTCCGCGAGCGCCGCGAAAGGCTCGGCCGCCTTGGGATCCCCCCCGGCCGTCCGCCGGTAGGCCTCCATCGCCTCCTCGAACCGGCCGGCCCGGAAGGCCTCGTCGCCGGATTTCATGCCCGCAGCGTCCGTCCCCGCCGCCGGGGCCTTCGCTGGGTCCGGGACGGTCGCGGGCCTTGCCTCCGGGGCGGTCGCCGGCACCCGCGCCGCAATCGCGTCGAGCAGCCGCCGGGCCCCGTCGAACTCGTATTGCCCGGCCGGAATCGAGCGCAGGAACTTCGACGCGTCCTCGTCGCGGCCGGCGCTCGCGGCGAGGAAGCCCCGCAAAAACGCGGTCGAGGCGGAGGTGGGATCGGAGCCCTCGAGGCGCGCGGCCGCCTTCTCGAGGACGGCGCCGCCGAACCGCCCGGCTGCCCGGCCGGATTCGGCGAGCGACGGATCCCGCGCCAGCCCCGTCGCGATCGCCGCCGAGGCCGGCCGGACGTCGCCGGTCGCGGCGAGGGCGAGGCCGAGGGCCACGAGGGCGGAGGCGTCGCCGCTCTTCTCGGCGACCGCCGACCGCAACGCCGCCTGGGCATCCGGCCAGTGGCCGGCCTTGAGGGCGGAGAGGCCCCGGTCGAAGGCCTCCCGGAACGGATCCGGGGGAGGCGGCGGGGGCGGCTCGGCCTTGCGGACGGGCGGCGCGATCGGCATCGGCTCCCTCGGCCGCTCCGCGTCGCCGATCCGGACGAGAAGCCGCGCCGCGGCGGCATGCTCGCGATCCTCCCGGCGGACCGCCCCGAGCGCGCGAACGGCCCCGTCGGCGTCGCCCGCCGCGAGCCGGTGGAAGCCGAGCAGGAGCGCCTCCGGGCTGCCGGGCTTCGTCTCGAACGCCCGGCCGAGCGCCCGGACGCGCTCCGAGTAGAAGCCCTTGTCCGGGAAGAGCGAGGATGGGTCCTCCTTCGCCGGGTCCAGCCGCTCGTCGCACTCCAGCGCGAGCGCGATCTCGCGCCCCGCGAGGCGGAACTCGGAAAGCCCCAGGAGCGAATGCGCGAACAGGACGTGCGCCCGGGCGTCCTCGGCGCTCTTGATGATCGCCACCGCGAAGTCGCCCGAGGCCTCCAGGAACAGCCCCCCCTTCATCCGGCTCTCCCCGCGCGCCAACAGTTCCGCGGCCGAGACCTTCGAGAGGTCCGCCTCCGAGCTCCGCTCGGCCCCGAGCCACCGCCCGTAGAACTTCAGATGCCCCTGGGCGCCGCGCGCCGACTCCGGGGATTGCGGCGCGTCCGCCTCCCCCGCCGCAAGCGAAACGGCCGGAAGCCAGCCAAAAAACAGCCCGGCAATCGCGATTCGGGGGACCATGTTCAAACCCTTCCGCCGCCTTCGGCGCCCGCCCCCGGAAGAGGCTACGCCCGCCGGGAGGCGGGTGTCAACGCCCCCTCCCGATACAATCCGCCTCCCCGTGACGCCTCTCCCGGACGGCCCCGCCTTGTTCCGCTCCCCGCTTCCTCGGGTGCGGCTCGTGGGCGCCACGCCGCGGCCTTACGACACGGCGGTGGCGGCGGCGCGGACTTGCTATTCGGCGAAGGGGATCGTTTCGCCTTCGGAGGTGGGCGCGGACAGCGAGGCGGATCCGACGAGGCGGGCGAAAAGGCTCGAGACGCGCGATCGGATCGCGCGGTCGATCTTCGAGGCGGGGCACCACACGACGCTGCAGCACGCCCACTTCACGTTCGCGATCGAGAACGTCTCGAGGCAGTTTCTGTGGTCGTTTTTGCACGCGCACCCCTTCTACAACTCGGAGCAGGTCTCCCAGCGATACGTGGAGGTGAAGCCCGGCGCCTTCGCGGTGCCGGCGCTTTCGGGAGAGGCGCTGTCGGTCTACGAACGCGCGATGGAGGCGGCCCAGGAGGCCTACCGCGATCTTTCGGAGCGGCTCGCCGGCCCCGCCGAGGCGGAATACCTGAAACGCTTCCCCGGCCGCGCGAAAGATCGCGACCGGCTCGCGCGGGAGGTCCAGCGCCGAGCCCAGGAGGCCGCCCGATACGTCCTGCCCGTGTCCACGTTCGCCTTCCTTTACCACACGGTCTCGGCGCTGACGCTCTTGCGCTACGCGAGGGCCAGCGACCAATACGACGCGCCGGGCGAGACGCGGATCGTCGTCGACGCCATGCGCGACGCGGCGATCGAGGCCGACCCCGCCCTCGGGGTGCTGTTCGAACCGCCGATACCCATCGAGCGGACCCCGGAGGCCCTCGCCTACGCCGCCGGCGGCTGGCCCACCGAGAGCGAGCGGGCGGCGGCGAGGCGCTCGTTCGACGCAAGCCTCGGCGCTCGCGCGTCGCTTCTCGTCGATCCCGACCCGGCCGGCGAGGCGCGGCTGGCGGCCGCGGTCCGGGAGGTCCTGGGGCTACCGGCGGCGCGGCTTTCCGACGACGACGCGATCGCGCTCGTCCTGGATCCCTCGAGGAACGCCTACCTCGACGGGCCGCTCAACCTCTCGAGCCTCTCGAAAATCATGCGCGCGGGCGTCCACGTCCGCTACACGTTCCGAAAGCGCCTCTCCCACACCGCCGACTCCCAGGACCAGCGCCACCGGATGGCGCCCGGCTCCCGGCCGCTGCTTTCGGCGACCGTGGGCGACGAGCCCGACGTCGTCGCCCCGGCCCTCATCCTCGCCAATGAATCGGTTGAATCGTCCTTCCGGGAAGCGATCGCACGGTCCTGGGAGGCCTTCCGGACACTCAAGCGCCTCGGCGTCCCCGCGGAATCCGCCCTCTACGCCCTGCCCAACGCCCTGGCCGTCCGCTTTACGGAATCGGCGGACCTTTTGTCGCTGCGCCACAAGATGGTGACGCGGCTGTGCGTCGCGTCCCAGGAGGAGATCCGACGGGCGAGCGTGGACGAATGGACCGCCATCCGGGCGGTACATCCCCGGATCGGCGCGCACCTCGCGCCGCCGTGCGCCCTGCGGGAGCGCTCCGGCAAGCGCCCCTATTGCCCGGAGGGAGAGCGTTTCTGCGGCGTGCCGGCCTGGCGTCTGCCCGTCGAGGCGCTCGCGGGGCAGGCGTAGGGACTAGTAGACGACATCGTGGGTCTTGAACGGCGGCGGCGGCTCGTTGATATGCCGCGTGTCGTCGTACTCGAAGTCGATCATGAACCAGCCCGAGAGGAAGTCGAAGAACTCGAGGTTTCGCCAGGCGATGTCGAGCCCCATCTTCAACGGGTGGATCACGAAGCCTACGTCTTCCCAGTGCCGGTCGATGTCCTGCCGGATGTCGGCGGCGTCATCGAAGCGCGACTCGCCCAGCTGGTCGAAGTAGCGCATGAAGTAGGTGTTCCCCTCGATGGGCGCCTTGTAGTTCGAGTTGAGGTAGAACAACGAGATGCCGACCTCGTTGCGCTTCTCGAACCAGTGGCCGCACTGCCGGCCGAAGAACCCGACTTTCTCGACGGTGTAGAACCCCCAGCCGGCCTGGACGAGCTTCGTCACCCGGGCGTTCACGAGGATTCCGTCGCCGACCGAGACCTCAATCTGAAAGCAATCCCAGAAGTCGAGGGCGCGGTCCTTGAAGTAGGTCTTCGCGGGGCCGCAACCGGCGAGAAGGAACGGCACGGCGAGGAGAACGCCCGCCGCGATAGCGCGTGCGTACTTCTTGACGGACATGGCTGACTGAACTCCTCGGTACTCCCCCAATGAGATGCTAGTCCTTGCGCCGGGGGTGTCAAGCGCCACGTTTCAAGGCGTCGTCGGATCGGGGCGGTTCTCGAGATCGGACGGGAGGAGCTCCTGGAAGTCCGCTCGCTTCCAGAGGTGGTGGAAGTCGTCGGTGGATCGGAAGTATTCCTCCGTCATGGCCCGGTTGGCCTCCCTCGCCCGCTCGAGCAGCCCGATGGCGGCGTCCGCATCCCCCACAGCGGCCCGGTAATAGGCCTCGTTCAGGATGTCCTCGACGTCCTTTCCCTCCCGGGTGACGTCCTCCTCTTCCGCCTTCGTATCCCGCCAGCGCTTCTCCATCCGCCGGGCCCCGGGGATGTCGCCGCCCTCCGCGAGCAGGCTTGCGAGGCCCAGGAGGCCCGACTTCGAATCGGGCTCCTGGATGAGGAACCGGTCGTATTCCTCCTTCCCGATGTCGAAGAGCTTGCGGCGGTCCTGCCCTCGCGCCCGGAAGAAGGTATAGAGGTTCTGGACGGCGATCGCCCGGGAGAGCGTCCCCCGGGCCTCCTCGTCGAGGAAGGCCGTCCGGACCTCGTCGAGCAGGACGCGCGCGCGGGAGGCGCGCTGCCCGCCCGGCTTCTCGAGATAGCGCTCCAGGACCTTCTCGGCGGCCTTCCAGTCCTCCTTCATGATCGCCTGGAAGCCCTCGGCATACCACTCCTCGTCCTTCAACTCGGAGACGACGACCTCGAGCCGCCAGCGCGCCTCGGCTGATACGTCCGGCAGGCGCGACTCGAGGACGGGCAGGGCGGGCTTGCCCAGATCGCGCAGAGCCGCCATCGCCTCCCGCCGGACGGCCCAGTCGGGGTCGTCGAGCCGCTCGATCGAGCGCTCGGCCTCCGCGCGGACGCGGTCGGGCACGGGATCGGCGGCGAGGAGGACGGCGGCGGCCAGGGCCGCGGAAAGGATCCGCATCACTTGACCGGCGTCGGGGCGGGGGCAGGGGCGGCAATCTTGTAGGCAAGATCGCCCTTCCTCGGAACGACCGCCGGGTCGAGGCGTTCCCAGATCAGGGTCGTCTCGGTCTCGAAGACCATGAGGGCGTTGCCCTTCGCGATGGGCTTTCCGTCCCGGACGATTTCAAAGGCGTCTCCCATCCGGAGGCCGTCCTTCTGGCCGCCCTTCACGACGCAGACGCGGTCGGTGAGAGAGACGAAGTCGACGGCCAGGCCGCCCGGGCGCGCCGGCGGCGGCGGCGGAACGTCTTTCGCGGGAGGCGCCTTCGTCGCGGAAGGCTCGACGCCCTTCTTGGGCGCGAGAGCCGGGCGGACGTCCGGGGGCGCCGGGATCGAGGAAGCGTCCAGGACGGCCACGTCCTCCAACTCGACTCCCGACAGGCCTTCGGCGTTCAATTCCCGCGCGCGGACGAGACCGAGGACCACGTCGGGGGGAACCGCCTCGACGACGAGGCGCCCGATGCGCTCTCCCTTCCGGAAGAGCGCGAACGTCATCCCCGGCTTGAGGTCCGATCGCCCAGGATCGTTGAGCCCGATGAGGGCGATCCGGCCGCCGTCGGAGACGCTCCGGACGGACAGGACCGTTCCGACCTCGCCCGGTTTCGGGGCCGGCCCGGAGGGGACGGCCGGCGGGGGCGGGAGCGGGAGCGGGGGCGGGAGCGGGATTCACCGGCTCTGGCGACCCGGCCTCGCGTTGCGGCCGAATCGACGTATTGAGCCCCGCGAGCCGCCGATGCACGTCCCGGAGCCGCGCTTCGACATCGCCAAATCGACTCGTCCCAAGCGTCTTCGCCTCGCCAAACCACTTCTCCGCCATCTTGAGGTGGTCCTCGACGCTCCGCAGCACGACCTGCCCTTCGCGATACGCGATATCGCCGCGCATTCCCTTCAAGCGGTCGCGCTTCCGCGCCGGCACACCCGGCACCTTGTCCGCCCGCGAAATATACTCGCGCGTTCGGTTGAATTCGCGCGTTTCATCGTCCGCGATGTCGGCCTCCGCCAGCTCAAAAAGCAGATCAAACAGGCGCACGTTCAGGTCCTCGATGTGCCGAAACTCCTGCTCGGACACCTTGACCTTGTCGGAGGCGACGTGAATCGGCGCATAAACGTCGGCCAGCTTTCGATCGCGCGGAAAGTAATCGATCTTCCCAACCGGGAAAAACGCCCCCTCCTTTATAAGGATGTAGCGCCCCTGCGAAACCAAATGGAACTTCCGGCTGTTCGCGTACGACGTCCCAAAAAAGATGGCGACGAGCAGCAGGGCGACGAGCGCCGGCCA
>CAYHQZ010000043.1:3658-19480 GCA_964358555.1 uncultured Planctomycetia bacterium | reverse complement strand
GGGGTGATGCTGAAGACCGGAATCTACGGACTCGTCCGCGCGATCCAGCTGCTCGGACCGCCGCCTCCCTGGTGGGGGGTCCTTCTCGTCGCGATCGGGCTTACCTCGGGGGTCTTCGGGGTCCTCTTCGCGCTCGCCCAGCACGATCTGAAAAGGCTGCTCGCCTACTGCAGCGTGGAGAACGTCGGGATCATCGCGATGGGCCTGGGCGTAGGTCTCCTGGGGCTTTCCTACGGCTCGCCGGTCGTGGCGACGCTCGGGTTCGCGGGAGGGCTTCTGCATGTCTTGAACCACGCCCTTTTCAAGGGGCTTCTGTTCCTCGGGGCGGGCTCCGTCCTGCGCGGGGCGAAAACGCTGGAGATGGAGCGGCTCGGGGGCCTTCTCAAGCGGATGCCCTGGACAGGGGGCTCGTTCCTCGCCGGCGCCTACGCCATCTCGGGGCTGCCGCCGATGAACGGCTTCGTAAGCGAGTTCGCGATCCTGCTGGGTGCGCTCGCGGGTGTGGTGACGCTTCCGGCGAAGGCGGCGGTGCCGCTGCTCGCGGTCGTCGGGGGGCTCGCCCTCATCGGAGGGCTCGCGGCCGCCTGCTTCGCCAAGGCCTTCGGGATCTCGTTCCTCGGCGAGCCGCGCGGCGAGCAGGCGTCGGCGGCGAAGGAGACGGGGCTCGCGATGCGGATCCCGATGGCGGCGCTGGCGCTCGCCTGCGCCGCGATCGGATTCCTCGCCCCGTTCGCGGTCCGGGCGCTGCGGCCGATGCTGGAGGCGCTGGCTCACGCGCCGGCCGCGGTTCCGGCCGCCCTCGACCGGCTGGCCATCGCGCTGGGCTGGGCGGCGGGCGGCGCGGCGGCCTTCGCCGCGCTCTGCGCGCTCCTCGCCTGGGTCCGCCGGCGGCTGCTCGCGGGGCGACCGGTCGGGGAAGGCCCGACCTGGGACTGCGGCTACGCTCAGCCGACCGCGCGGATGCAGTACACCGCCTCGTCGTTCGCGGAGCCGCTCACGACGCTCTTCTCGCTGCTCCTCGGGACGCATCGCCGCGAGGCGCTGCCGAAGGGGCTTTTCCCGGCGGGCGTCGCGCTCTCGACGGAAACCCCCGACGCCTGCCGCGAGCGGATCTTCCGCCCGATCTTCGAGGCGGTCGGATCTGCGTTCTCCAGGCTGCGATGGCTGCAGCACGGCCGCGTCCAGCTCTACGTGGTCGCCATCGCGCTGACGCTGTTCGTCCTCCTCGCCTGGAAGATGGGGGTCTCGTGAACCTTCTGCTCGGCATCCTCCTCGCGCCGCTCTTGTCGAGCCTGATCCTGCGGACGAAGGCGCTCGTCGCCGGGCGGCAGGGCCCGCCGTGGCTGCAGCCCTATTTCGATATCGCGAAACTGCTGCAGAAGGGCGCGGTCTACAGCCGGACGGCCACCGGCCTCTTCGTCGCGGGCCCCATCGGCGCGCTTTCGGCAACGCTGCTGGCGGCGGCGCTAATCCCGCTCGGCGGCTGCCAGGCTTCGGTCTCCTTCGAGGGCGACCTGTTCCTCTTCGCAGGGCTCCTCGCGGCCGCGCGCTTCCTCTCGATCCTCGCCGCGCTCGACGTAGGCTTAAGCTTCGAGGGGATGGGCGCGAGCCGCGAGGCGCTCTACGGGGCGCTTGCGGAACCGGCGCTGTTCCTGGCACTCGCCGCCGGGGCGCGGGGGTCGGGCAGCCTCTCGCTGTCCGGGATTTTCGCCTCCCCCCTCGACGGGATCGCCGCCCCTGCGCTTGCGCTGCTCGCCGGCGCGCTGCTCGTCGTCGCCCTCGCGGAATGCGCCCGGATCCCCTTCGACGACCCCGCCACCCACCTGGAGCTCACGATGGTCCACGAGGTCATGGTCCTCGACCACGGCGGGCCGGACCTCGCCTTCATCGAATACGCCTCGTCCCTTAAGTTCTGGATCCTGGGAACGCTCCTGGGCGGATTCGCGATGCCGATCCGAATCGGCGGATCTCTCGCAAACGCGCTCTTGGGCCTCGGCGCCGTCGCGGCCCTCGGCGTCGCGATCGGGGCCGTCGAATCGACGATGGCGAGGCTCAAGCTCCAGCGCGTCCCGCAGCTGCTCGTGGGGGCCGGCGTCCTCGCCGCCGTCGCCCTCGTCCTGGGGATGAGGTGACGCCATGAACCCCTGGGGCGAAATCATCCTCGTCTTCCTGATCCTGGCGAACCTTCGCCTCCTCGGCTCGAGCCGCCTCGTCGGGTCCATCCGCGTCGTCGCGGCGCAGGGCGCGGCGCTGGGGCTTTTGCCGCTGCTCTCCGGCGGGTCCGGCCCGATCGCGCTGCGCGCCGCCGTGATCGCGGCGGGAACGATTCTTCTCAAGGGGGTGATCTTCCCGCGATTGCTCCTGCGCACGATGCGGGGCGTCGGCGTGCGCCACGAAATGGAGCCGTTCGTCGGCTATACCTCGTCGCTGCTGGCGGGGTTCGCGGGGCTCGCGATTTCGTTCTGGATCGCCTCGCGCATGCCGCTCGCGGGGCGCCAGATCCCGGCGCTCGTGGTCTCGACGGCGCTCTTCACGATCCTGACGGGGCTCTTCCTGATCGCCGCCCGCCGGACCGCGCTGAACCAGGTCCTGGGATTTTTGGTCCTCGAGAACGGCATCTACGTCTTCGGCCTGTCCGCGGTCGAGGAGGTGCCGCTCCTCGTCGAGCTAGGCGTCCTGCTGGATCTCTTCGTCGCCGTCTTCGTGATGGGAATCGCGATCTACCACATCAGCCGCGAGTTCGAGCACGTGGACGTGGACGAGCTCGACAGGCTCAAGGGATAAGGCATGCAGCCCTCCGATCTCCTGCCTTCGCTGCTCGCGATCCCGGCGGCCGCGGCGCTCGTCTGCCTGCTCTTGCCCTCGGCGCGCGCGGTGTTCGCCGCGGTCTGGTGCGCGGTGGCGGCCACGGCCGCAATCGCGATCGTCGTCGCGGCGGCGGCGGCGTCCGCGGGCCGGATCCACGCAGGAAACCTCCTCTTCGCCGACGCCCTCTCGGCCTTCCACCTCCTGGTGCTGTCCGCCGTGTTCGCGATGAGCTCCCTCTACGCGCCGCTCTACTTCCGCGACGACGTCCGCAAGGGAACGCTCGATCGAAAAGGCGCCCGCCGCTTCGGGGCGCTCTGGCTCGCCTCGTTCGCCTCGATGAACCTCGTCCTCGTCTCGAACAACCTGGGCCTTTTGTGGGTCGGGATCGAGGCGACGACGCTCTTGACGACGTTCCTCATCTGTGTCCACCGGACGCCCGCCTCGCTGGAGGCGATGTGGAAGTACCTCCTGCTCTGCTCCGTGGGCGTCGCGTTCGCCTTCATGGGGACGCTCCTTGTCGCAGCCTCCGCGCATCGCGCCGCCGAGCCGCTCGTCTGGACGAGCCTGCTCGCGTCGGCCCGCTCGCTGGACCCAGGCACGCTGAAGGCCGGGTTCATCTTCCTCCTCGTCGGCTACGGGACGAAGGCGGGGCTCGCGCCCATGCACAACTGGTTGCCGGACGCCCACAGCCAGGCCCCCGCGCCCGTCTCCGCCCTCTTCTCCGGCTTCATGCTCAACGCCGCGCTCTACTGCATCCTGCGCTACGTGCCGCTCGTGGAGCGCGCGACCGGCGGATCCGGCTGGAGCCTGGGGCTTCTCCAGCTCTTCGGCCTCGTCTCGATCCTGGTCGCCGCCGCCTTCATCCTCTTCCAGCACGACCTGAAGCGATTGCTCGCGTATCACAGCGTGGAGCACCTCGGGATCATCGCGCTCGGCATGGGGCTCGGCGGCGTCGGGATCTTCGCGGCGCTGTTCCACACGCTGAACCACTCGCTGTGCAAGACGCTGGGGTTTTTGTGCGCGGGGCGACTGGGGCAAATCTACGGGACGCACGACATGGCCCGGATCGCAGGCACCCTTCGCACCTCCCCCGTCTGGGGCGCCGGCCTCTTCGGCAGCCTCCTCGCCCTCATCGGCGTCGCGCCGTTCGCGCTTTTCATGAGCGAGTTTTTGATCGCGAAGGCGGCCGTGGACGGCCGCGCCTACTGGGCGCTCGGCATCTTCCTGCTCGGGACCGGAATCGTCTTCGTCGGCGCGCTTCGCCACGCGCTGGCCATGGCGTGGGGCGAGCCGAAGGCGGGACCGACGGCGGACGAATCGCGCGTGCTGCCGGCCCTGCTCGTGATGACCCCGCTCGCCCTCCTTCTCGTCCTCGGCGTCTGGATGCCGGATCCGCTGCGCGAGATCCTTTCGCGGGCGGCCGCCATCATCGGAGGCGCGCCGTGAGCGGGACATCCGGGCGGGTCCTGCGATGCGGCGAGGCCGCCCCCCGGCGGGAAGTCCCGGAGGTTTCCCTGCCCGAGTTCCGGCAAGCGCTTCTGGACGCCGTCTCGGCGGGCGGGAGGCTCTCCGCCCTCTTCGGCCGGCCCGACGCGGATCGCGTCCGCCTCCTCGCGGTCCTCGCCGATCCGGAAGCGGGAACGCTCTCGCTCCTTGAAACCGTCGTGGGCGATCGATACCCGGCGCTTACCCCGGATTTGCCGCAGGCGCATCTGTTCGAGCGGGAAATCGCCGAGCAGTGGGGCGTCGTGCCGGAGGGGCATCCGTGGCTCAAGCCCGTCCGGTTCCACGCCTCCTACCGGCCGAGCCGCGACGCCTGGGGACGGACGCCGGGCGAGGAGATCCTCCCGTCGGTCGGCCGGTTCCTCGAGGCGGACGGCGAGGAGGTCCACGAGGTGGCCGTCGGCCCCGTCCACGCCGGGGTCATCGAGCCGGGGCACTTCCGGTTCCTCTGTCACGGCGAGCGCGTCCTGCACCTCGAGATTTCGCTCGGCTACCAGCACCGAGGAATCGAGCGGACGTTCAAAGGCGGGCCCACGATGCGGACGGTCCACGCCGTCGAAACGCTCGCGGGCGACACGACGGCCGCTCATGCGACCGCCTACGCCCAGGCGCTGGAAGCGCTCGCCGGCGCGATCGTCCCGGCGCGGGGGCAAGCCATCCGCGGGATCGCACTCGAACTCGAGCGCCTCGCCAACCACTCGGGCGACCTCGGCGCCCTCGCCGGGGACATAGGCTACCTGCCGCCTTCGGCCCACTTCGGCCGGATCCGCGGCGACTTCCTCAACCTGACCGCGCTCGCCTGCGGGAGCCGGTTCGGACGCGGCTGGGTCCGCCCGGGCGGGTCGGCCTTCGACCTCGAGCCTTTGCGCGCGGAATCGCTCTCCCAGCGGATGGAGACGGCGCTGCGCGATGCCGGGATCGCCGCGGAACTCCTGTGGGATTCCTCGTCCGCGATGGCCCGGTTCGAGGGGACGGGGACGCTCGCGCGCGCGGACGCGGAGGCGCTCGGCGTCTGCGGCGTCGCCGCCCGGGCCTGCGGGATTTCCCGGGACGCCCGCTACGAATTCCCCGCCGGGATTTTCCGCTTCTCCCAGATTCCCGTCTCCACGTGGCACGAAGGCGACGTCCACGCGAGGGCCCGCGTCCGTTGGCTCGAGATCCAGCGCTCCGCGGAATTCCTCCGGGGCGCCCTTTCGACCCTGCCCGAGGGGCCGGTCCGCGCCCCCGTCGGGGCGCTCGCGCCCTCCTCGATCGCCGTCTCGCTCGTCGAGGGATGGCGCGGCGAGATCGTCCATGTCGCGATCACGGGCGCGAACGGGCGAGTCGCGCGCTACAAGGTGGTCGATCCCTCCTTCCGGAACTGGGCGGGGCTGGCGCTCGCGATGCGCGGCGAGCCCGTCTCCGATTTCCCGCTGTGCAACAAGAGCTTCAACCTCTCCTACGCCGGCTTCGATCTCTGAACCGACGCAATGCTGAAAACCTTCCTCGCCCGCCTGAAGATGGGCAAGCGCACGTTCCCGTTCCCCGAAAAGGCCCCCCCGATGCCGGATCGGTTCCGGGGGCTGCCGGAAATCGACCGCGCCAAGTGCCAGACCGGGTGCCGCGCCTGCGCCGCGGCCTGCCCGACCGGCGCCGTCGAGGGGTGCGGCGCTTCGCTTTCGCTCGACCTCGGGCGATGCCTCTTCTGCGCGGAGTGCGCGGAGGCCTGCCCGCAGAACGCCATCCGCTTCACGGGGGATTTCCGGCTCGCGACCCGGACGCGCGAAGCGCTGTCGCTGGAGGAGGGGCGCACCCTGGCGCTTGCCGCCGCCCTCGAGGAGAAGTCGCGGCGGCTGTTCGGGCGATCGCTCAAGCTCCGGCAGGTCTCCGCCGGCGGCTGCAACGGCTGCGAGGCGGACGTCTCGGTCCTCCAGACGCTCGTCTTCGACCTCGGCCGGTTCGGAATCCAGTTCGTCGCCTCGCCCCGCCACGCCGACGGCCTGCTCGTGACCGGGACCGTGCCTTTGAACATGCGGCTGGCCCTCCGGAAGACCTACGAGGCGATCCCCTCCCCCCGCCTCGTCATCGCGGCCGGCGCCTGCGCGATCTCCGGAGGCCCGTTCGCAGGCATCCCCGAGGCGCGCGAAGGTGTTGCGCCGGACCTGCCGGTGGACCTCTTCATCCCCGGCTGCCCGCCGCACCCCTGGACGACCCTGGACGGGCTGCTGCGACTCCTCGGACGAATCGAGGGCGAGCGCAGCGCGGCGGGCAAAGCCTAGACGGAAAAGCCCGCCTCCTTCCGAAGGGGCGTCAGCGTTTCGAGAGCCGCTCGCGCATGCCCTGCGCCTGGTCGGACGAGAAGCGGGAGACCTCGACGCCCTGCGCGTTTCGGAAAACGACGGAGCCGTCGGGCTGGACCTCGGAGGAGAGGACCACCTGGCCCGTCGCGTCCCGGACGTCGGCGCCGCCGCGATCGTTCTTCACGACTGCGAGGGCCGGGGACTTCGCGGACTCGACCCGCGTGTCGCGCCAGTCCGGCGGCCCCACGATGGGGTTGTCGCCGCCCCAGAACTCGATCGAGTTGAAGATCAGCGCATCTCCGAGAATGCAGATGCCGTAGACGGGCACCCAAACGAAAACGATGAAGACGATTTCCTCGATCCACCCCTTCCCGCTTTCCATGGAGTTGTTCCAGTGCAGGACGTTGGCGGTGAGGTTGAAGGGCCCTACGCAGGAGCACAGGACCAGGCAGAGCATGAGAACGACGGGGATCATCAGGCGATGGCCGGCCAGTCGATGCATGGCATTCCTCCTTGGGAATGCCCAACGATACCGGGACCGAGCGCCCCGGACCAGGGTCCTGCGAGCGCTTCGTCCGCCTACAATCGGCCCATGCCCCTCTTCGAGACCCCGGAGGCGACGAGCGCCGTCCCGGAGCGCGAGCGGCCGCTCGCCGTCCGTATGCGGCCGCAAACGCTCGACGAGTTCGCAGGGCAGGCCCACTTCGCAGGCGAGGGCAGGATCCTGCGCCGGCTCGTCGCGTCGGGAAGGCTTCAGTCCGCGATCCTCTACGGCCCGCCGGGAACGGGGAAGACCACGCTCGCTCACCTGCTCGCGAAGTCCTTCGACGCCGAATTCGTCGTTGTGAACGCGACGCTCGCCGGGTCGAAGGAGATCCGCGAGGTCCTGGAAGCGGCCCGGGCGCGAAGGCGGCGCGGGAAACGGACGCTCTTGTTCTTGGACGAAATCCACCACTTCAACCGCACGCAGCAGGACCTGCTGCTGCCCGACGCCGAGGAGGGCACGGTGACGCTGACGGGCGCCACCACGATGAACCCCTTCTTCGCGCTCCAGGGGCCGCTCTTGTCGCGCTCGGTCATCTTCGAGTTCAAGCCGCTTTCCGAGGCGAACATCCGGACGCTGTTGGACCGCGCGATCCGCGAGAAGGGCCGGGGGCTGGGCGATCTCCCCCTCGATATCGATCCCGACGCCATCGCGTTCCTCGCCGCGGCCTCCGAGGGCGACGCCCGCCGGGCGCTTTCGGGCCTCGAGGTCGCAGCGCTCTCCACGCCGAAGGGCGCATCCGGCCGGATCCGCGTCACGAAATCGATCGCCGAGGAGTGCCTGCAAAAAAAGGCCATCCGCTACGACCGCGCGGGCGACGAGCACTACGACCACGCCTCCGCGTTCATAAAAAGCCTGCGCGGCTCCGACCCCGACGCCGCGCTCTACACCCTCGCTTCCATGCTCGACGGCGGCGAGGACCCCCGCTTCATCGCGCGCCGCCTCCTCATCTTCGCCTCCGAGGACGTGGGCACGGCCGATCCGAAGGCCATCATGATCGCAGCCTCCGTCGCCTACGCGGTCGAGTTCGTGGGGATGCCCGAGTGCGCGATCCCGCTGGCGCACGCGGTCTGCTATCTTGCCTGCGCGCCGAAGTCGAACGCCTCCTACATGGGCCTCGTCGCGGCGCGGAAGGCCATCGCCGAGACCCGGACGCTCTCGAAGCCCGACGCCATCAAGGACGCCAACTACAAGGGCGCGAAAACCTTCGGCCACGGCGAGGGCTATCTCTACGCCCACGACTTCGAGGGCCACTTCGTCCCCTTCGAGTTTTTGCCCGGCGTGGGCCGCCTCTACGAGCCCGGCGATCTCGGCGAGGAAAAATCCATCCGCGAGCGATTGGAGCGCTGGCGCAAGGCCCGGGCGGACGCGGGGGCGAAGGCGCCGAAGCGGAAGGACGGATAGGGCGGCGCGTTGGGGTACGCGGCTGCGCGCCCTCGCATAAGTTTACGAGTTTACAACGTCCCCTATTTGACCAACGTCCCCTATTTGACTATTTGAGGAACCGGCGGTTCTTCCGGAACATCTCTTCGGTCATTTTCCGGATTTCGGCGAGGGAGAGGACGCTCGCGGTCAGCGGATCGTGGGCGACGGCCTGATAGATGAGGCGCGGGTTTTCGGCGAGCGCGCCCTCGACGGCGAGCATCTCGATCTGGGCGGAGAGGTTCGTGAGCATCGCGACGGACGCGGGCAGGGCCCCCACCCGCCGAGGCGTCAGGCGTCCCTTGGAGACGGCAACGGGGATTTCCACGCAGGCGCCTTCGGGCAGGTTCGTGACGAAGCCTTCGTTCGGGACGTTTCCGTTGAACTTGAAAGGCCTTCCCCCGAGGAACGCGTCGATGATGGGCGCGGCGTATTCGCGGCCGCGCGCCAGCGAAATCGGCGCGTCGCTCGAAAGCCACTCGCGGACCTTCTTCTTCCAGGTTTTCTCGGTCTTGCGGTATTCGCCAAGGATGTAGGCGTGCCGGCCCGGGTTCCAGCCGGTGCCGCGCGTGCAGTATTTCCGGATGAGATCGGGGCGCTTGCGGAACCATGCGTTGTATTCCGAGTTGTGTCCCGAGGATTCGGTCACGTAGCAATCGAGCGCCAGGAACATCTCGTTGCGCACCGGCTCCTCGTCGTAGACCTTCCGGTTCGTCTCCACGATCCGCCGCAGTCTCGGATAGAGGTCCTTGCCCTTGTGCCCGAGCCGCAGGTACCACGCCATGTGGTTGATCCCGGCGCACAGGTACTCGAGTTCGTCCCCCGGCACGCCGAGCCAGCGCGCG
The DNA here is from genome assembly GCA_964358555.1 of uncultured Planctomycetia bacterium. Classification (GTDB taxonomy): domain Bacteria; phylum Planctomycetota; class CAYHQZ01; order CAYHQZ01; family CAYHQZ01; genus CAYHQZ01. The sequence continues at coordinate 10,079 of CAYHQZ010000043.1, read as the reverse complement.
AGCATCCTCGCCGTTCCCTGGACGCTGTGGCAGAGCCCCGTGGCGAGGACCTTGGGGTGGACCCGCTGCATCGCGTGGCAGAGCATCGCCATGGGGTTCGTGTAGTTGAGCAGGATGGCCCCGGGGCAGCGCGACTCCGCGTCTCGGCAGATCGCAAGCATCTCGGGAATCGTGCGCAGCGCCCGGAAGATCCCGCTCGGCCCCCGCGTGTCGCCTACGCAGACGTCCACGCCGTATTTCTTCGGGACGAGGATGTCGTGCTGCCAGACCGTGGTGGAGCCGCACAGGATCGTGACGAGAATGGCGTCGGCGCCGTCCAGGGCCCGGCGGCGATCCGTCGTCGCGGTCACGCGCGCGGGCTTCCCGCTCATCCGGACGATCTTCTCGCAGGCGAGGCGGGCGAACTCGAGGCGCTCCCGATGGATGTCCACAAGCGCGAACTCGGCGCCGGCCAGGCGCGGGAACGTAAGAAGGTCCCGGACGAGCTTGCGGGTGAAGCCGAGGCTGCCGGCCCCGATGAAGACGATTTTCGGCATGGCGGCGCCATCGTAGCGCGCGGGATCGCTCTCTGAACGGGGAAATGGTCGGAGGCAGAAGGCGGCCCTGCCTGCGCCGCGGCCCCCCCACCCCCGACTGGGCTACGATATGGACATGTCGCCCGAGCCTCCCGGCGCCGAGAAGGGCCGGATTCGGGAGGCGGTTCGGGAAGCGGTCTTCGGGCTTTCTCCCGAGGCGCGCGCCGCCGCCGGAATCGCCGTCCGGGACCGGCTCCTCGCCCTGCCGGACTTCGCCCGCGCCCGAACCGTCTTCACCTACCTGGCCCTGCCCGACGAGGTCCCGACGATGCCCGTCGCGCGGGCGATTCTCGAAGCCGGGAAGAGATTGGCCCTCGGGCGGGTCGAGACGATCCCGAAGACGATCCGGGCGATCCTCGCCGCCGGCCCCCTCGCCGATCCGTCGGGCCTCGAGGAGGCGCTCGTCCCCGGCCCGTTCGGAATCCCGGAGCCGCCGGAGGGCCAGGTCCTGCCCCCCGCCGCGATCGACTTCGCGATCGTCCCCGGCCGTGCGTTCGCCCCGGACGGCTCGCGCCTCGGCCGCGGGGGCGGCTACTTCGATCGCTTCCTGCCGCTCTTGCGCAAGGACGCCATCCTCGCCGGGGTCGCCTTCGACGAGCAGATCGTGGCGGCTCTGCCCCGCGAAATCCACGACGTCGCCGTACGCCTCGTCGTCACGCCGACCAGGATTCTTGGGCCGACGGCCGGGACCCCTTAACATCGGGCCCATGGAACCAAAACTCATCGCCCCCGTTCTGTTCCTGCTCCTCGCGGCCGGATGCGGAAAATCGGACGCGCCGGATCCCGAGGCCCCCGCGGCCGAGCCGGACAAGAAACCGACGCCCGCGGTTCTCGAAAAAACCCCGCCCCCGCCGCCCCCGGAGAAGGGCAAGTTCACGATCCGCTACTACCAGGAACCCGGCCGCCGCCAGGGCGAGGAAATCGCGGCGAAAGTCATGGCCCTCGCCCCCAAATACGAGGGCAAGGCCGTCTTCCAGGTCGTGGTCATCTCCTCCCCCGAAATCCGCCGCGAGGTCGTCGCCCTGAAAATCGGGAACCACGGCGTCGTCGGATACGGCAAGGACGGGGAGCCCAAGATCCGGATCGCCGGCAACCGCTTCGACGAAACCTCCGTCGAGGAGAAGATCCGCGAGCTGATCGGTAAGCCCTAGCCGCCCGAGAGCCCGTTCGGCAATCCCGCCCGCGCGATGGAGCCCAGGTGGCCGGTGAAACAGGCGCCGCCGCCGCATTCGGGGAGGGCCTGCGTCTCCACCGTCCGTCCGGTCGGAATGTCGACCCGGCGGAACAGGCCGGTGCCGCCGACCAGGAGCGTCTCGCCGTCCTCCGACGCGGCGATGCCGTAGCTGTCCAGGCGGCAGATGTGCGGGTAGGCGGAGGCATCCACCGGCTCCGCAACGCCCAGGTCGATGCTTCCAAAAAGCGTCATGGTGTCCGCATCGACAAGGAAAATCGTGCCGGGATAGCCGGTCACGACCATCAGCGTTCTGTCCCGGTGCCTGAAGAGGGCGTGGGTCGTGATGCGGTGGAAATCGGGCCGCGAGAACATCCCCGACGGTTGAGGCCCTTGCGCGGTCAACCGGAATTTGTGGATGGCGCCGGGGCCGAAGATCCCGACCTTGGAGCCGACGAGGGCGATGTGGTGGCTCGAAACGTAGCAGACCCGCGGGTCCGCAGGGTCGAACTCCACGTGCCCTGCCGTCGGAACGGGCAGCCGCCATGCCTGCCCGGTTTGCAGGTCGAGAACCAGAATGCACGACGGCACGACCCCTTTTTCGTCCCGGTAGAGGCCGAGTTCCGTCAGGACCGCGTAGCGGCGATCGGGGCAAAGGGCCAGATGGTGCAGGGAGTCGCCCAGCGGGCCTTGCCAGACCCGCACGGCTCCCTTCCCGTCGAGCCGGTGTTTCCAGATGGACGCGGTCACGTCCGCTCTCGGATCGCGAATGCGCCCGGCGGTCTGCGCCACAGGCCAGGAAGCAAACCAGAGTTCGCCCCGTTCGGCATCGAACCAGTTGGTGGTCGACAAGCATTCGCCGCCGACGCCGGGATCGACCATCTCCGCCGAGAATCCCCGCAGATCGACGTGCAGGAAGCGGTTGAAATAATTCAGGCCGACCTGGCAGCGCCCGGCGTCGAGCCCAAGATAACTATGGGGCGCCAGCGCGTAGCGCCACCACGAGGATGCCGGGAGTTGGTAAGGAAAAAGCCCGTCCTGGATGCCAAGGCCGGACTTCGCGGCGGACAGATCGGCAGCCAGCGACCGTTCGAAACCCTCCAGATCGATCTCCAGGCAATGCCAGTCCGCTTGCGCCGCCCGCTTGATCAGGTGCGATTGCCGCAACGAATCCTGGTGAAAGAACGGCGCGAGAGTCGTGCGCGCGACATCGCAAGCCGGGGAAACGCCCAGGCGGCGCGCCGCGGACGGGCAAGGAAGCGTCCGTAGGGATTCCATGGTGCCCTGCGGCGCGGTTCAGCCGGGAATGGCCTCGGCGCCGAGCGCCAGGGCCTTTGCATTGACCTTGAGCAGGTGGCTGTACCGCGCGGAGAGCATCTCGGGAATGCTCTCGATGGCGGTCGCGATGGGAAACAGGCGTCCGGCCTGAATGGCCGCGCCGAGGGCCACGAGGTTGGCCGATTTCGGCGCGCCGATATCCCGCGCGATGTCGTCCGCGGGCACGTCGAGGGTGCGGCCCGGGCTGCCCGCCGGCGCTCCTTCGGTGCGGGAGATGTTGCGGATCACGATGCCGCCCGGGCGGACGCGGGGTCCGAAGCGGTCGTAGGACAGGCGGTTCATCGCGATGAGGATGTCGGGCTGGAACACCAGCGGAAGGGCTATCGGATCGGGCGAAAGGATGACCATGCAGTTGGCCGTGCCGCCGCGCACCTCGGCGCCGTAGCTCGGCATGTAGGTGACCTCGAGACCGGCCCGCATGCCGGCGGCCGCCAAAAGCTTTCCGGCCAGCATCACGCCCTGGCCTCCGAAGCCGGCGATGAGGATTCCGGTGGTATTCATCGGCCGTTATCCCTTCAATCGCCCCAGGGGATACATCTTCGTCATGTCGGTCTCGATCCACTTCATGGCATCGACGGGCGACATCCGCCAGTAGGTCGGGCAGGGCGAGAGGAGCTCGACGAGGGAGAGGCCGTCCGCGCCCTGCGCCTGGCGCTCGAAGGCGTGGCGCACGGCGCGCGCGGCTCGGCGCACCTGCGCGACCGAATGTAGCGAGCAGCGCTCGACGTAGCCCGTGCCGGGCAGCGTTGCGAGAAGCTCCGCGACTCGCAACGGGTGCCCGTGCTCTTTGTGCTTCCGGCCCAGCGGCGTCGTGGCCGTGACCTGCGCGTCCATGGTTGTGGGCGCCATCTGCCCGCCGGTCATGCCGAAGACAGCGTTGTTCACGAAGATGACGGTGAACGGCTCGCCCCGCTGCGCCGCGTGGAGGATCTCGGCCGCGCCGATCGAGGCAAGGTCGCCGTCGCCCTGGTAGGAAAAGATGATCTTGTCGGGGTGCAGCCGCTTCATGGCGGTTGCGACCGCCGGGGCCCTGCCGTGAGCGACCTCGACCATGTCGATGTCGAAGTAGAAATAGGCGAGAACCGCGCAGCCCACCGGAGCGATGCCTATCGTTTTCCCGCGAAGGCCGAGATCGCCGATGGCCTCGGCCACGAGCCGGTGCGCGATGCCGTGGCCGCACCCGGGACAGTAGTGGGTGGATGCGTCGAAGAGGACCGGGGGCCTTTGGCAGACGATTTTCACGGCTCACCCGCCTTTCCGGCGCGCGCGGCATCCGAGGCGGCGCGGATCTCGCGGAGAACCTCGTCCTCGGTCGGAATGCCGCCGCCGGGGCGGCCGAGCAGGCGGACCGGTGCGCGGCCCAGGAGCGAAAGCCTCACGTCGTCGACCATCTGTCCCATGCTCATCTCGACCGCCAGGAATACGCGGCCCTTTCCGGAGGCGCCGCGGATGGCGTCCGCCGGGAAGGGCCACAGGGTGATGGGGCGGATCCAGCCGGCGCGGATGCCCTCCGTGCGGGCGCGCGCGCAGGCGGCGCGCACGATGCGGGCGCAGATGCCGTAGGCCACGCAGACCACCTCTGCGTCCGGGATGCCCCGGGTCTCCGCGCGGACCTCCGTCCGCTCGATCTCCGCATACCGCGCGAATCGTTCGCGCACGACGCGTTCGAGTTCTCCATCTCCGAGGTAGAGAGAGCGGACGATGCGGCGCTGCCGCCCCTCGGCTCCGGTGAGGGCCCAGAGCGGGCGTTCGCGCCTGCGCCCGGACATCTCGGGCAGGACGAGGGGCTCCATCATCTGGCCGAGGATGCCGTCCGCGATGATCATGACCGGCGTGCGGTAGCGCCACGCGATGTCGAAGGCGATCGGAACCGCATCGGCCATCTCCTGAACGCTCGCGGGCGCAAGGGTCGGCGTTCGGTAGTCGCCGTGGCCGCCGCCGCGCACGGCCTGGAAGTAGTCTCCCTGCGCGGGCGCGATATTGCCAAGCCCCGGCCCGCCGCGCATGACGTTGACGATCACGGCCGGCAGATCCGCGCCGGCCAGGTAGCTCAAGCCTTCCTGCATGAGGCTGACGCCCGGGCTCGAGGACGTGGTCATGGCGAGATCGCCCGTGGCCGCTGCGCCGAAGACCATGTTGATGGCGGCGAGTTCGCTCTCGCTCTGCAGGAATACCCGCCCCTCTTCGGGCATGCGGCGCGACATGTGGGCCGCGATTTCGTTCTGCGGCGTGATGGGGTAGCCGAAGTATGCGTCGAGCCCGTGCCGGATGGCCGCCTCGGCGATGGCCTCGTTTCCGCACATGAGCGTGCGATCGCTCATGGCGAGGCCTCCGGCGCGGGCGGTACGCCCTCCGAAGCCTGCGGCGCGCCCCTGGTGAGAGTTACAGTGATGGCGGCATCAGGGCAGATCGTGCCGCATGCCGCGCAGGCATTGCAGGCGCCGCCTTCCTTGACGACGGCAGGGAAATAGCCCTGCGCGGTCGATTGGGAGCCGATGCCAAGGTGCGATTGCGGGCACGCGAGGACGCACAGGCCGCATCCCTTGCACAGGAGGATGTCGATCTCGACCTTCGCTTCGGTTGTCTTCATCGCTGTCAAGGATCCGTCATCGCTTGCGCCCCGCCGCGCCCCCCCCGGTTCCGCGCATTCCCGCACCCCTCTCCAGGGTTTCGCGCGTATTCCAAGCCCATCACGCGTGGCATTGTGGCAAGGAATCCGCCCCGGGGCAAGGAAGGGCCGCGACAGGGGAGAAGAAAGGTTTGAGGTTTGGGGTTTGGGGGTTGAGGAGGAGCGAAAACGGGGCGCGGCGCGGGGACGCCCAACGACCGGAGCGTCCCGATTTCTACCAATCAGGCGCAGTACGCGCCGCCGTTGATGTCGAGAGTGGCGCCGGTGATGAAGCCGTCGTACTCGCCGGCAAGGAACGCCGCCGCGCGCGCCACGTCCTCCGGCTGGCCGGCGCGGCCGAGCGGGATGCCGGCGACGGTCCGTTCGGCGGACTCGGGCGTGGTGTGCGTGGCGTGGAAACGCGTGCCGAGGATGAGCCCCGGCGCCAGCGCGTTGACCCGGATCCCCTGGGGGCCGAGTTCGGCCGCCAGCGCCCGCGTCCAGGCGAGCACCGCGCCCTTGGCCGTCGAGTAGGCGAGCGAGCCCGGATGGCCGCCCTTGCGCCCGGCGAGCGACGAGAGGTTGACGATGCTGGCGCCGCGGGCGCGCGCGAGGTGCGGGACGGCGGCGCGCGTCACGTAGAGCATCGAGTCGACGTTGACGTCCATGACGGTCCGCCAGAACGCCGCGTCGATTTCCGAAAGCATCTTGCGGCCGACAAGGTCGCCG
>CAYHQZ010000043.1:0-3648 GCA_964358555.1 uncultured Planctomycetia bacterium | reverse complement strand
CGACCTCAACCTCATCGTGGAGCCGCGATGCACTGTGGATGAAGTGCACCGCCTTTGTGACGCCATCGAGGCGGACATCGAGAAGGAGCTTCCCGGCAGCGTGGTCACCATCCACGTCGAGCCCGCCGAGGAAAGCCGCCACGCCGGCGACGAGGCGCGAAGCCTCGTCCTCGCGGGAGAGGTCCGCGGAGAAAATCTCCGCGCGGACGCCGAGGCGCCTCGCCGCGTCCGCCACGCCCTTCGCGCCGGCGCCGCTGGAGTGGAAATGCACCGCGATGTCCGCGCCGCGGGCCGCCAGCTCCAGCGCGATCGCCGCCCCCAGCCCCTGCCCGCCGCCGGTGACGAGCGCGCGCTTGCCTTTCAGTGATCCCATGGGGTTGCCTGCCAGGCGGGATGATAGCGCGCCGGTCCGTCCTCCATCCGACGAGTCTTCTTGAGCGAGCGAATCGGGTCTGGCGGGAAAACGGGAAAAGATGGGGCAATTCCGCCCCCAAGGGCCATGATTCGACGGGAGGCACGCGCTGTCTCCCGGGGAGAGAGAATGCGGAGCAAGAAGATCCTCGCGGCGTTCGGGTGGTTCCTGGCCTTCGTCTTCCTCGCGGCGGGTTCCTTGGAGGCCGCCGAGGGCGGAGGGGGCGAGAAAAAGCCGCCCACGGGCAAGAAGAAGGGGACGGGGAAGAAGAAGCCGACGGCGGAAACCCCGTCCGAGGAGGAGCCGCCCGCCGAAACGTCCCCAATCGCCGCGCCCGTCGCGACGGACGCCTCGGGATGGAAGTCCATCGTCCTGGACGAGGCGATGTCCGCTTTCGACAAGAAGGGCGCCTGGAGCGTCTCGGGCGGAGCGCTCACCTACAAGAGCGGCGCTTCCGGCAAGGTCACCGCCTACGCCACCTCGAAGGAGCCGTTCGGGGAGGTCGAGCTGTCGGCGAGCGTCCACTTCGAGGGGACCGGAACGCTGAATTTCTTCCTGTGTTTCACGAAGGGCGATCCCTCGACCGGCTACGAGTTGACCGTCAAGCCGACGAACGGCAAGGCCAGCGTCGTCACGCTGAAGGTCCTGGGCGGAAAGGCGACGGGCACCATCGACGGCGCCGACGCGGGCGAGCAGGTGAAGACGGCGGGGACGCCGGCGGAGAAAGGCCCGATCCAGATTCTGCTCAGGGCTTCGGCCGTGACCAAGCTGAGCATCTCGGACCTGAAGGTCCGTCCCTCGGCGGCGGCCGCCTCCGCGCCGGCGGCGACCGCCCCTCCGGCCCAGGCGGGGCCGCCGACGAAAACGGTGCCCCTGACCAAGACGCCGCCTCCCGTCGCGCCCGCCGCGAAGAAGGCGCCGGCGCCGACGGCCAAGGCCGAGCCCGAGGAGAAGCCGGAGAAGAAGGAGGCGAAGAAGGTGGCGGGCAAGGCCGCCGAGGAGAAGAAGCCGCCCGCCGAGGAGGAGGAAGGCGAAACGGCTTCGGTCGAGCCCGAGGCCGGCTTGGAGCCTTCCGACGGCGAGGCCGCCGAGTCGCCGGAGGCGCCCCCCGAGGCGACGATCCTCGCGGACTTCGAGGGCCCGGAGAAGCACGTCATGGCCTGGGACGGGGCGCAGATGACCCCCACGGCGACGCACGCGTCCCACGGCGCCAAGGCGGCCCACGTGATCTTCCCGTCGCCCGCCGGGACCTCGGTCCTGCGGATCGAGACGTCCGCGGCCAAGGCCAAGGACTGGGGCGCGTTCCAGTTCCTCCAGATGGACGTCCTCAACGTGGGCGCGGAGAAAGGCGAGATCCGGATCGTCGCCTCCGACAAGATCAATCCCGCAAGCGTGGAACTGCCTCTCCCGCCCGGAAAGGTCGTGAAGGCGAAGATCCCCCTCTCGGCGTTCGCCGGGAAGCTGAAGATGTCGGGCATCGAGTGGCTCTCCATCCACCCGGGCGGAGGCCTGGAGGACATCTACATCGACAACGTACGGCTCGCCTCGAACGACGACGGCTCGCCCGTCTCCCTCCTGAAGGGCGAGAGGAAGGCGAAAGCCGCCCCGCCCGTCCAGGCGAAGAAGAAGGAAGCGCCGGCCCCCGAGGAAGGCGGCGAGGAGGCGCCGGCCGCCGAGAAGCCCGACAAGGAGGCCGGCAAGGAAGCGGCCGCCGGCGAGGAGAGCGGCGAGGAAGCCCCGGCAGAGGAAGAGGAGGAGGCCGCGAAACCGCCCCCCAAGCGGACCGGCCCTCGCAAGGAGGGCATCCCCGCCGACGCGGACAAGACAACCAGCGGCCCCTCCGTCGAGATCGTCACGGGGAAGGCGAAAAAGAAGGGGCCCGGCAAGAGCCCCGGCGAAGCCCCCGCCAAGCCGCCCGCGAAGAAGAAGGCGCCGGCCGCCGAGCCGTAGTCGGTCTTTCTCCTACGAAACGGAATGGGGGGCGTTCTTAGCGCCCGTCACGCCTTTGAAATCAGGCCCGGCACGTCGCGGACGAGGGCGGCGACGGGAACGCCGAGCGACCGGAGCTTCTCGATTTTCGCCGCGGCCGATTCCTCCGCGCCGCCGACCAGGGCGCCGGCGTGGCCCATCCTCCGGCCGGGGGGGGCGGTGAGGCCGGCGATGTAGGCGACCAGCGGCTTTTTCATGCGACCGCGGTGGTACTCGGCGGCGACGACCTCGTCGCGGCCGCCGATTTCGCCAACGAGGACGATCGAATCGGTGCCGGGGTCGGATTCGAAGAGGGGCAGCAGATCCATGAAGGTGGACCCGATGACGGGATCTCCGCCGATCCCGATGCAGGTGGACTGGCCGAGGCCGGCTTCGCCAAGGGCGGCGACGACCTCGTAGGTCAGCGTCCCGCTGCGGGAGATGACGCCGATCCTTCCTTTCTTGTGGATGGAGCCGGGCATGATCCCAATCTTGCACTCACCGGGGCTGATGACGCCCGGGCAGTTCGGGCCAACGAGGCGGGCGCCGGAAGCGGCGCAGGCCTCCTTGGCGTCGAGGACGTCGAGCGTCGGGATGCCCTCGGTGATGCAGACGACGAGCCGGATCCCGGCGGCGGCCGCCTCCACGATGGCCTTTTTGGCGTGCGCGGCGGGAACGTAGACGACGGACGCGTCGGCGCCCGTGGCGGCGACGGCCTCCGCGACCGAATTGAACACCGGAAGGTCGTGGACTCTTTGCCCGCCCTTGCCCGGCGTGACGCCGCCGACCACCTTCGTGCCGTATTCGAGCATTTTCGCGGTGTGGAAGGATCCGTCGCGGCCGGTGATGCCCTGGACGATGACCTTCGTGCTCGCGTCGACAAGGATGCTCATGAAATCCTTGCGAGGGCCACGGCGGTCTCGGCCCCCTCCTCCAGCGTGCGCGCGACCGTGAGATTCTGCCCTGAAAGCAACGCCCGCCCCGCGTCCTCGTTCGTGCCGGTAAGCCGGATCACGATGGGCACCGGGGGCCGCTCCTCCGCGAAGGCGGCCAAAAGCCCCCGCGCCACGTCATCGCAGCGCGTGATCCCGCCGAAGATGTTGATAAGAATCGCCTTGAGGCGCGGGTTTCGCCGGATGAGTCGCAGCGCCGTCGCGGTCTTCTCGGGGCTGGAGCTGCCGCCGACGTCGAGGAAGTTGGCCGGCGCCCCGCCGAAATGCTTGATCGTGTCCATCGTGGCCATCGCCAGGCCCGCGCCGTTCACCAGG
>CAYHQZ010000042.1:0-19907 GCA_964358555.1 uncultured Planctomycetia bacterium | reverse complement strand
GCGGGGGCTCGGATCGAAGCGACCTGTCGGAGCACGGTCCAACGCCATGAATTCGTCTACCTTCCGTGGACCGTGCGGAGACCGGGAGCGCGAGCCGAGCCCCCACCCCTCGCCCGTGCCCGGTTTGTACCCCCGACGCAAAAGTTCAGTAATTACCTCCGGACGACCGCCCCCGGCGATCCTACCACTTGCTCGGCTTGGAGATTTTCTTGCCTGCCGAGGTGATAAACGGGTCCGGGAACTGATGGCGCCGGTAGCTCTCCTTTGAAAACTGGAAGGAGCGAGGCGCCAATTGCGCCAGTTCCCGATTTTTCCTGCCATAGGGAAACGCAAAAAGAATATTGGCGGACGGAAACGCCTTTTGAACGATACGGGTTGCGGGCGCGAGATCGGTATCCCCGCTCACGATGACGGCCGTATCGCAGGCATTGCGATGGAACAGATCGAACAAACGAACCGCGATCGCGACATCCGTCTCCTTTTCCTCGTGGCGTGTCAGGCGGGCGGAGCAGAATTCACAACGAAGTGTTTTCGCCTTGAACCGTCCGAGTTCGACGATGACTCCCGTCGCTTCCAGGCATTCGATGAAATCGGCATGTCTTTGGGTGATTCCGGGTTTTCCAGCCTCCAGGTGTGTCGCAAGGGCGGAGAAATAATAAACGGCCTCGATTTGCGCACCTCCACCGACGACGTGGAGTTGCGATTCGCAAAGGGCGCGGATATTCAGCCAGCGGGTGCCGATTCCGCCCGTGAGAAGGCTCGCCTCTCGAACGGAGTGATAGAGGTTGAAGCCGTCGACGAGGAAGGTGGTACGGTTCAAAGAATCTCCAAAAGAAAAAGCCTCCGGGTCGCAACCCGGAGGCGGCCGGAAGACCTTTCGATCTCCCGGGGATGATTAACCATAAGGTACAGAGCCCGTCGCGCGATGTCAAGCGAATGGAAGCAACCTTGGTTTTGCCCGGGAGAAATCCTCCTCCGATCCAGGTTTCCGGCAGGGGGTTGCACTGTCCGTTTTGTGCGCTACGATGCACGCACCTACGGAGCCACCCATGCGGACAAACCCGGCCGGGCGAGACGGAGCCGGCCCCTTGGCTGTGAGCCAAGCCGAATGCCGCGCGCCACGGATTGCGCCGCCTCCCGCCCCGCGCCGATCCCGGCCTCGGACCGATGGGAACGGAAGCGGGGGACGGGGGAGACGGAAGTTATTTGACTACGTACCCTATGTCCCGCGACGGTATAATTCAGATGCTTGAGCCATGAGCGACATTCTAATCCGGATCAAAAGGGCGATTCTTGCTGGGCACTACGCTTTCAGCGAAAAGGCCCGATTGGAAATGGAAGCGGACAGCCTCACGGAGCTCGATGTCGCCGAGTCCATTCTCAACGCGGTAGCGATTTATAAAACCATCCGTTCGACGAGCCCGTTCCGCCGGCAGACCAGGGAAAAGCTGTACATCATCGAAAGCACGAACCTGGAAGGACTGGCCATTTACACGAAGGGAAAACTCGTGGACGAGGCGGGCGAGGAAACCTATTACTTCCTCGTTTCCTCGAAGAAAGCCTTATAGGGGGAATTATCATGCTAGCGATTCGCAAATGCCCATCCTGCGGAAGCGGGAAAATCCGCCTCGAGAAAAAGAACGTTTCCCTCGTCTCCCGCGACGAGAGATTCACCGTCCCGTCGCTCGCTTTCTACGAATGCCCGAATTGCCGCGAGAAAATCTACGACCGCGACGCCATGCGGAAAATCGAGCGCCACTTGCCCGCCTTCGCAAAAGCGGAAGCGCACAGATAGAAAATCGAATCCCATGCGGACGAACCCGGCCGTGCGAGACGGAGCCGGCCCCCTGGCCATGGGCGAAGCCGAATGCCGCGCGCCCCGGATTGCGCCGCCTCCCGCCCCGCGCCGCTCCCGGCCTCGGACCGATGGGAACGGGAGCGGGGGAGACGGAAATTATTCAACGGCATTCCCTATCGTCCAAATGTTTTCGCGAGAATCCTGCAATCCTTCGTACGTCCCCCAACGTCCCGCGCCCCGGATTCCCGCCGCCCCGCAGCCGCGGTAAGATAGGCACATGAGGTTTGAATGGGACCGAAAGAAGGCGCAGGAGAACGAACGGAAGCACGGCGTTTCGTTCGATGCGGCCATCTCCGTGTTCTACGACCCGCTTTCCGCCACGTTCGAGGACGTGCGTCACTCGGACGAGGAGCAAAGATTCATTACGATCGGATATTCGTCCCGCAACCACCTCCTGATCGTCGCCCATACGGATCGGAAGGACGCCGTTCGAATCATTTCGGCGCGAAAAGCCACGCCCGTCGAAAGGAAACGCCATGAAGAATAGAAAAACCATCCACGATTTCGATCTCCAGCCCGAATATAAATTCGACTATTCCAAGGCCGTCCGCGGGAAATATTGCCGGCGGCTCATGCGGGAAGGCGCGAACGTCGTCGTCCTCGAGCCCGATATCGCGCACATGTTCCGAAATTCCGCGGCCGTAAACGATGCGCTGCGCTCCCTTCTGGACGTATCCGAGAAGACAAGACGCCTGACCGCCCGCCCGTCCCGCGCTTGAGGGGAAAAAGATTAACCATGCGGACGAACCCGGCCGGGCAAGACGGAGCCGGCCCCCTGGCCACAAGCCAAGCCGAATGCCGCGCGCCCCGGTTTGCGCCGCCTCCCGCCCCGCGCCGCTCCCGGCCTCGGATCGATGGGAACGGGAGCGGGGGGCGGGGGAGACGGAAGTTGTTTGACTATTTTACTACGTCCCCTATTCGTTCCTATTCGTTCCGTCCCCTATTCGTTCTAATCAAGCGTCCTGAAAAAGCCGTCTCTGCCCTTCGCTTGGAATGGGGAATACGCCGACGATGACCCATGGATTGGGAGCGACGAAGTGAAATTGCTGGGTCGTACCGAGGAAGAAATGCAGGTCTTTCCGGCTGAACTCGTCGATGTATTTCTCTTTTACTTTCGCGAGGGCGGTTTTTTCGTTCCCTCCGGCCTTTGACAGGCAATTCCAATACAGCGCGCCTATTTCCCAGTCCAATATCTGCATCTCGCTGGCCTTGCCGGCGGCATCCACGAAGCGATAGGAAAAGCTGTAAGGCAACTTGCGGACGATTTCGAACGTCTCGCGCCAGGCTTTTTCCTCGAACAGGGCGCCTTGCTGGGAGCGGCTCCGCATTTCCTCCAATCTCGCCTTGTTCCATTCCCTTTCGTCCGGCTCCCAGATGAAATCCTTGATTTTGGCAGGCTTGAAAACGGCGAGGGACAGCTTGTTCGCTTTGGCGCCGTCGATCAGCGGCTGAAGATCCCTGAACACCTTGGCTGTTTTCAGCAACAACCGGCGCCGCTCGCGCCAGTTGTCGGAGGCGTCCATGTGCGCGATGGGAACGAACTGCTCCGGATTCGTAGGTCGGTACGTTTCCGGGCGAGGGTCCTTCGTATTCCGGACGAGATCGCATTCCAGCCAGTCGAATTTCTTGAATTGCTGTTTTTCTTCCAGCCGCCGGAACGGCACCGGATAGATCCGGACCCAGGAGCCGTCCGCTCGCACGCCGGCGGTGCAGACGGTCTCGCCGTATTTCCGCGACAGCGTGGGATAGGTCTTGACCGTGACAAGGACGCGTTCGCGGGTCATGGGCCGGGTGGTTCAGATATGTTCCGGCGCGAACGCCCGGCCGAAGGATTTTTCGAGCGCCGCCGCCACGATTTTCCGGTGGCATTGCTCCGGCAGGCGTTCAAAACAGGTCAGGGCGACGCGATCCCCCGAATCCACAAAGCCCCGGATCCGCGCGAGTGCCGCCGTCTGACGGGGCAGCCAGTCCCGCTCGTATTTCTCGAAGAGCGCTTCATAGTCGGCCTGGGTCTTCAGCCCTCGCCGCTCCTCGGAGGCGATGCCGAGTTCCGGCAGGTGCTCGTAGCGGATGCCAACGCCTTGGCTTGCCTTGGAAAGCGTTCCTTTCGAGAATCCGTATTTCCGGCTCAAGGGATTCCGGCGCACGTCGCAAAGCGCCGTCACCCCGCGCCGGATCAGGCAGTTCAGGTAGGCTTCCAGGCTTCGCCCCTCGTAGCCGAGCGTGCAGACACCGGGCCGGGAAGGCGCAGGCCTAGCCGACGCGATCGCGGCTTTTGCCGCCGTGTCGCCAGCCAGCACGCGTTCCGCCACCTCGCTCCGGATCGCATGGTAGGGATGCCTCCGGTAGGCCTCCGCCACCAAGGCGTCGCCCCGCAACCCGGCGAACCGCCGGGAAAACGTCTCCATCCCTGCTCGCACCGGCCCCAGAACTGTCGCCGCCGCACGGCCCGCGTCCGTGAGTCGCCAGGACTTCTCCTCGTCCTCGAGCAGCCCACGTTCGGACAAATGCCGCTTGTCCTCGTAGGAGGTGAACGAGAACCCGCCGTAGCGGTAGGGCACGAACTCGTAGGCAGGCGCTTCCCCCGCCTCTTGGCAGTAGAGGAAGAGCAGCTTCTGGAAATCCAGATTCCCAATCCGACCGCCCAAGACGTCCAAGAGAGCGAGCAGGCGCTTCTGACGCTCGAAAATCACGGCCCGATGGTATCCCCCGCCCCGGCCGGAAACAACCCGCAAGCGCCACCCGCACGTCAGCTCTTTACAAGTCCCGCCCCGATCCCCCGTTGCTTTGTCCGCTTTGTGCGCTACGATGCACGCACCTACGGAGCTACCCATGCGGACAAACCCGGCCGGGCAAGACGGAGCCGGCCCCCTGGCTGTGAGCCAAGCCGAATGCCGCGCCCCCCGGATTGCGCCGCCTCCCGCCCCGCGCCGATCCCGGCCTCGGACCGACGGGAACGGGAGCGGGGGACGGGGGAGACGGAAGTTGTTTGACTACGTCCCCTTTACGCCCTTCACAACCTTACTTCCTAACTACGTCCCCCAACGTCCCAACAACGTTATTTGACTGTTTTACAACGTCCCCTACGTCATGCTCATAATTTCGCGCTGCTACTTGGATTCTTCTTTACCATCGTATCTCTCGTAACCGACTTTCTCGGCCTGCGTGACGCCAAATTTCTTTTTCAGTTCTTCGTCTGCCAAGTTCTGGTGAACCTTTTTGGCAATCTTGGCCTGACAATAGAAGTAAACCGGGCCGTCTTGGGAGACGGCGATAATGAGGTTCACGTCTTTCCGGCAGGCGGCGAGGAGGGCGCTCCATTTGCGCGAACCTTCGCCCGAGAGTAGCTTCCGAACTTCGTCAGTGGACAGATAACTTTTGGAGAGATCGTCGGGGCGGGCCAGACGGCGGAACGCGATGCGGCATTTGTTGTCCTGCTTCCAAACACACGCCGCGCCGTCCATGCCGAGCAGGGCGACCAGTTCCTGAACGGGCAACTTTGAAACCGGGTCGCCCTTAGCGGCACCATTCGGCACCGAGGCGGGCCGGTCAATTTTCCACGGCTCTCCCATCGTCTCGAAGTCTGGAATATCCGGGCAATTCGCCAGCACCAACATGCAACCGGTGTCGGGGTCATTGGAAACGGCGACCAGTGCCATAACGAGAGCCTTGCGTTCTTCCTCGTTCAAGATGTCCTTGCCAGCGAATTTCAGATAGTCGCCAATGCGTTTGGATAGTTCGTCGCCGCGATGAATCCATTTGCCAGCTTTCGAAAGCGAGAACTCGTGGACTCCGTTGACGATGATGCCACCGCCGCCACGGTCATCGAGATAGCCGACGACCAGTGCGGCCTTTGCGGTCTCTGACGGGCGGCTATTGCGGGCATTGGCGATGAAGACATGCCACGAACTATCCTTGAGGCCGAGCAAGAAGCGCGGCTGTGATTCTGGAAAAGTGAAATCCCAAAGTAACGCGTAGCGCCCTCCTTGAAACCAGAAATAGTTCTCTTTCTGAATGGCATCCTTCGCCTTGCGCAACGATTCAGTCATCTTGACCTCATTCGTCTCGTCCCGTAAGAGCGGAAATTCGAACCCGGCATCAATGAGCGACAATCGCTCGAAGGCTGACGAGTCTTCGATTTGAGCCATATCGCCCATGGCGAAGGTGAACTCCAGCGGGCCACCCTCGTGCTTGGCTCCACGTAGGAAACTGACGAGATGAGCAATCCATGTCGCAGCATGTTGCGACCAGTCCTTGAAGGGCAGATTGGGCACATGCTTCTCCAATATCTCAGTCAACTGCTCTGCGGAATCTGATGAGAACTTGGTATGAAAGCAAATCTTCTCGCCTCTGGCGAAAGCTGCTCCTTGCACATCAGAAAGATTGTGAAGCGCCGCCGACAACGGCTCCTGTGTCGCCGCATTGCTCAGCTCCTTCTGACATGCAGCCACTCCATCGGGGTCCTTTACCCCGGTGGAAGCGGCGAAGATCGGCACGAGTGCCAGCGGCTGGCCCGGTTTCCCGAAAGTGTCGCTGTGTGGCCGGCTGACGGAGACAAAACCGCCTGCTTCATCCCAGTCCGCCGGGAATAGCTCGCCATAAGCGAAGGCGATTTGCAGAGCGCTGAGAAGTTGGAGCATTTGCGCGTCCGTGGGAGGCGTGCTTGCGCCACCGTTTGGTTCTGCACCGTAGGCCCGACAAAGTTCGCTGAAATTCTTCGTTCCGTCCGGGCACTGCTTCAGCATCCGAAGGGTTTGCATCTTCGCGCTGAGCAGTTCCAATTCGAGGATGCTCCGACCGCAAAACTTATTTAGTTCTGCGTCCCGTTTCGTAGCGTCACCGTAAAGGGTAGTCAGATAGTTTTTCGCCACATCTTTCGGGACGAGTGACCGAAGCAAGTCTTTGGATAGCGTCGTCTGAACCGACAGCCCGTCCTTACCCACATTCACCTTCACGAGTGGGCCAGCATCCGCATGAACCAAGAACGAGGCCGTGACGAATACGTTTGAGTTCGTTCGGTCGTGATTCGCCAAGGCCGCACGTGTCCAGCAGACCAGCCAGTTGAGCAGGGTCTTCTCACGGCCAAACCGCTGAACGTGACGCAGGAAGGCGGTGTTGTGGTTGCACGAGTTGGGGACGTCAGCCCAAGTCGCGGTCGCTCCTACGACATCGGAGACGCGCAACACACCGGGTTTTTCCAAATCGCCTTTGCAGAGATGCCCGAAAATTAGCGGCACAGCAAGGACCTGCCTCAAGGTCGTCAAGCCGTTGCGAATTTTCTCTTGAACCTCTTGCTGTAAATTCTGGGTGGGCATGTCCGTGGATTCCCTTCGCTGTTACTTCACAGCTTTCGCCTTCTCTGAGAGTGAGAGGATCGCCAAGGCAATCAGTGTCACCAGTGCGGTCATGCCCGTGTTGACCGCTGCCGTCCGCGTGGTGACCCCAGCGATGAACGCCTCGGCAGTCGAAGCTATGAGTCCGGCGAGCAGCGCGGCGGAAATTGCGAGGCCGTTCAGGCGGCGGGTGCCCCACGCGAAAAGGGCGACAACGCCCAAGCTCATGGTCACGCCCGCATAGAAGAACGTCACAGTGACGACGCTCTTGAAGGCGACGGCACCAACGATGCCCACAATACACAGCAGGGCGATGGTGACGCGCAAGGCCGTGATACGTTGTTCCGCCCGCAGAATGCCCGCCCGTTCGAACACGTCCTGCACCAACGCGGAGGCGGTAGTGAATATGAAGGTGTCTGCTGAGGAGATGATGGCCGAGAGAAACGCAATCACCCACAGCCCGGTTAGGCCAGGTCGAAGAACGCTTGCCACGCCCTGCACCAATCCAAGTTGGGCCGCCGTGTTGCCATCGTTGAGTGCGAATTCGCGCAGGCGGAGGCAAATGAACGACAAGGCCAACCCCAGCACGACGAACGAAACAGATGCGATGCTGATGCCGATGAGCAAGCCCTTCCGGTCGCGTGCGGCATAGGCGCGCTGCCACAGTTCCGCCGAACCCATTGGGAACAGAACACCAAAAAGGACGAAGCTCAGGATGCGCCCGACATCCAGCGGTTTGGTCGCGACGGCGGCGGTCTTGGTGCTGTCCAAATTCCCCATCGCCATCGTGATCATGACAAGGATGACCATCAAGGCGATGTATTGAAGCATGTCAGTCTTCACCACCGAGTGGAATCCACCGCTCACCAGATAGATGGCCATCGTGACTGCCATCAACGTCGTTGCCGTGGCCGGACTGACTTTCGTGAGCGCGGCAATGAGGTCGCCGCCCGCAATCAAGTTTGTGAAAATCCAGCCAGTCAGAGAAATCGCGCAGCCCGCGCCGACAATCACTCCGGCGGACCTGCCGTATCGCGTCTGAAAAAAATCCGCCATCGTGTAGTAGCGTTTGGCGTGGGCTTCCGCCTGAAGACTGCGCGCGAAAATGTAAAACAGCGTGTAGCCGATGACGTAGCCCACAAAAAGCCAGAGCGCCTGATAGCCGAAAGCAAAGACGAGCGTGCTGTAAGTGACTAGAAGTCCGCCGCCTATCTTGCCCGCCGCAATGCTGAAGCCCGTTCGATAGCCATCGAGCTTGCGGTCGGAAATCAGGAAGGCTTCGCGCCCGCGAATCTTGCCCCGCCAGAGACCAACGGCGACAAGTGCCGCGAGGAAGACGAGAATGAGAAGGATGTCAATCGTGGGCATTAAGTGGAGCGGAGGCGGAGGTTTAGCTGCCTGGTTCCGAAAGCAGCGGCGCGAAGCATTGCTCGATGGTTTCCCGAATGACTTGCTTCTGCGGGTCAACACTGATGTTGTAGCCGGAAGCAGGAGTCTCGAGATGCGTCGCCCCGGTCAGTTTCGCCAATTCGCGGACTTGCGGCAGGCTGGCCCGGCGCAGGTTGTCCGGCATTAGCGGATGAACAATCGCCAGCGGCACCGGGATGGCGCGATAGGCATCCGGGCCGAAGCAATCAAGTCGGCCCCCATCTACCACAAAACGCACTCCGTATCGGGCGCACTTGAGGCGAAACCGATCGAGATGCGACTGCGGGTCGGCGAGGTAGCAATACAGCAGGACAGACTTTACGGACTGCCAAAAGGGAGAGTTTTTCCCGAGCAGAATCAGAGGCAACGCGGCGGTGCAATGCACGAGCAGTCGAACTGATTTTTCTTGCTCGGAGATTGCCGACATCGCGATCGAGATGTCTTCGGCGGCACCTGGAACCGAACACTCGCCGGCACTGTCGCCCTGGCCGCGCACGTTGAGGGAATAGACCGTGTGACCACGCGCGGCGAATTCTTCGCAGACGGACTGGGCATAAGGCAGCAACCCGTAACCGTTTGGGAGCACGAAAATCGGCTCCGCTGATTTGGCTTCAGGCCGCCAGACTTGCACGGAGAATCTCCCAGCACCGCCGGTCAGTTCGAGTTTGGTTGGGTGAATTGGTTCGTTCTGGTTCATAAACTGTTCCGTTTTCTTACTACATCGTTCGTCTGAGCCATATTCTATAGGTAATGTTTCTGTCGACACAACCTTTCCGGCGACATAACTTTCTGAAGGCGGACTCGCAGTCATTCGTTGCGGCAGCGGACGATAATCCATCATCGACAACCGGCGATAGATAGGAAAGTGGATTTCGTGCATGTGAGTTCATCGGAGCGCCCATAGGCAGGAAGAGGCACCGAGGGCGTCGAGGGACAGCCCTGGGGGCCCACGGTGGGACCCCAGGGCCCTGCCCCCCGTCGCCTCCCGCCACGAACCCCTCCCGACCGCGCATTCCTACCCCCCTTCCTCGGGTTTCGCCCGCCTTCAAATCCGGCCACGAGCAAGATCAGACAGGGAATCCCCCCTCGCGTCAAGCAACCTCCGCAAAATCAGTCGTCAGCCGCCGCCGACCGCCCCGCCCCCGCCTCTCCCCTACGCCCCTTTCTTGAACTCCGGCACCTCGTCCTGCCAGGGCGGGTCGAAGGCGTCCCACTCATCGGCGGCCGGTGCCGGATCGTCCGGGGCGTTGGGATCGTCGCCGGGTTCGTCCGGCGGGCCCGGACCGGAGGGCGTCCGGGTCCTGGAGGAAAACAATGATCTTCATCCGGCCGCCGCAGCTCGGGCAAAGCAGGGGGTCCGCGTTCCAGACCTGTTTGATGAGCTGGGCCCAGCGCCGGCGGCAGGCTTTCTGGAAGGAGGTGAGTTTTTTCCCGCTTGCCTTTCCATAACCCGGACGGCAGGATCGGGAAGGTTTCAAGCATGAGGCACTGGAAATTCTGGCGTTTCCCAATTTTGGTTCTACTCCCGATCGCCTCAATTGTCCTCGTGATCCTGCTCTCGATTCCGGCCTTCTACAAGGGGCTGGTAGGTCTCCCGGCGGTTTTGTCGATCTTTCTCGCGTTCCTCAACATCCTGAAGGAAGAACGTGCGCACCAGCAGCAGGCCGAAACCCAGGGACGGGAGCAAAACTTCACCCTGGCCGCTGCGACGCACATGGCGAATCGGGTTTTTGACAAGCATGTGGAGTTCGTGGAGGCGTATTTCGAGAAGATGAACGAGGGAATACAACGGCTTGAGGTTGCCGGCCCCAAAGCGACCACACAGATCGCCACAGGGATGACTGGTTCCATCGCATACGCTATCGATCTTGCTAACGCTCTGACGAAAATCCGCCTGAAGTATGTTCCCTGGCTTTCCGAGGAAGAAGACGCTAGTCTTGCTCCTTTCGAGCAGGCACTTCGCAGATTGGGTGCGCAAGTAGAAATTCTGAAGATGGGTGACTTGCCGGCTGGCGAGGAAAGAAAAAGCATCGTCAACGAGATATACGATCGATTCTTAGTTCTGACGAACAGCTCAAAATCAGAAAAGCCAGAAGAACAAGCCATCGCCGCTTCCAAGATCATCGAGCACCTGCGCGAAATCCTCGGGACGGCGGAACTGACAAGGCTTAGGAAGGCGGCGATCCAGGAGGCGGTGTGGAGGGTAGAGGGGAAGGGAGGGGCGGCATGACGATCCCGGCAGCGTGTAGGGGCGCGGTTCCCGCGCCCTGGCGTACGCCCTACGAAGGTTCGGGCAGCGGCGGTACAGCGGGAGAATCTTATAATGCAAAGTACGTCCCCCACCGGCCAGCGAGGATAATCTGACAATGCAATCTACGTCCCCCAACGGCTCCTCGTCAACAAACGCCCCGGAGAGATCATGAACTCATTTGATATCGAAAATATCGCGAATGAGAGTGACGTTGAACAAAAGTTTCTCCAGCCCCTCCTTACTAGGCCTCTTCCGACCGGACTTGGCTACTCTTATTGCGATTTCAGGACAAAGCCAGATCTCCGTCAGATAGAGCTCGATAAGGGAACTTCGAAAAAACTGTATTATCCAGACTACATCATAGTGTTGCATGGCATCCCTGTCTTGGTTATCGAGGCTAAAAGCCCACAAGACAGCGATCTCGATAGCGCTCTTAGGGAGGCGCGACTCTATGCACACGAGATAAATGCACTATTTCCAGTAGATTTTAATCCTTGCCAAAAGATAATTGTGTCAAACGGCGCTCGTACAATTTGCACGCATTGGGATTCTAGTCAGCCAGTCGTGGACATCAAGTATGAGGATATTGATGCGATGCATCCGAATCTCGCTAAGCTTGTGACTTTTGCCGCTAAGACTGAGTTGCAGGATTTTGCAGATGCATTACAACGAAGAAAGTGTGGCGCTCTCAAATTTGATAAGCCCACTAGTCTTCTTGGAGGCTATTCGGTCAGGTACGAAGAGCTTAATCTAAACACATTTGGCAATACTCTCGCGCTTGAATACAGACATCTTTTCAATCCAGTTACCCCTATAGAACGGAAATTAATCGTTCAGAATGCATATGTTGCTTCAAAAAGGCGCCTTCGCCATGTCGATCCGATTGACAGAATAATCAGGGCTGCTAAACCGCCAAGCGTAACCGATGCTCACGAAATAGAGGAATCTGACAAACCGCAAGAACTCTTCGATAAATTGCGAGATCATGAGCACATAAAGAACGAACTTCTCATCTTAATCGGCGGCGTTGGCAGTGGAAAGTCGACTTTCGTCGACTATCTAAGGCACGTTGCTCTTCCTGATGATATAAAAGGCTCAACGGTTTGGGTGTCCCTTGACTTGAATAACGCCCCCCTCTCAAGAGAGGCAATTTATCCCTGGCTAAAGAAGGAGATCATAAGCGAACTCAGAACGCTGCACGAGAGCATCGACTTTGATGAATTAACAAACCTGGAAAAGCTCTATGGTGTCGAACTGAACAAGGTTAGAAAGGGCCCCGCCTCTTATTTCGATGAAAATAGTATCCAATACAAAGAGCTTCTATCGAAAGAGTTGTCCGTACTACAAAAGGACTGGGATGCCACGTTAAATGCCTTTGTACGCTATCTATGCGTCGAGAGAGGAAAACTTCTAATAGTGCTGCTTGATAACTGTGATAAGCGTGGCCGAGATGACCAGCTATTGTTGTTTGACGTTGCTAAGTGGTTGCAGAGAGCGTGCAGATGTCTTGTATTTCTACCTATTCGAGACACAACCTATGACCATCACAGACTTCAGCCTCCTTTAGACACAGTCATAAAAGACCTTGTCTTTAGGATCGATGCTCCGCTATTTATGGATGTCCTATATAAGCGGGTTGATTTCGCACTACGACAAATGGAGAAAGATGGCCGTGAAAAGCTATGCTACACACTTCCGAATGGAATCCGCGTTGAATATCCACAATCTGAACAAGGTTATTATCTGGCTTGCATGCTTCGTTCACTTTTTCAGAATGATGAGTTGTTCAGAAGGATAGTCTCTGGAATTGCAGGCACGGATATTCGACGGGGCCTAGAAATATTTATGGATTTCTGCAAAAGTGGCCATATACAGGAAGATGAAATATTCAAAATAAGGCAGTCGAGGGGAGAATATGTCCTTCCCGGACATATTGTTACGCGTGTTCTCTTCCGTGGAAATCGAAGGTATTACCATGACACGCACTCTCTCGTAAAAAACCTATTCGCATCATACGTAGAGGACGTTTTGCCTGATCCATTAGCCAGAATCGCAATATTGAGATGGTTAATAAGCAATTATCGAATGAAGGGTCCAAATGGAATCATTGGTTATCATAAAATATCGAGATTGGTGAATGAATTAGTACCGTACGGACATGACGAACGACGATTGTCGAAAGAGGTCGAACAACTTATTAGGGCTGGTTGCATTGCGGCCGAGTCACAGGAAACGGAATCAATAACAAGCGAAGACCTTATTTGTATTTCACCATCTGGCCACGTTCATTTGAACTTACTCACCAACCTAGATTATCTGGCAACTTGTGCGGAGGATGTCTGGTTTTCAGAGGCAGACACGGCGAAACACATTGCAGAAAGAATTATTGGGAAAGAAGGGACTGGCCATATGTCGATGCTATCATCCGTTGGAAATGCAGAGGACCTGCTAACATACATTACAGGCTATAGAGCGAAATACTTGTCAAATCCAAATGCATATTTAGCAGATAGCATATTGGCGAACATGACAAATCTTGACGATTGCATCGCACATGTTCGAACAATAAAAGAGAAAAACGATCCGAAAACTAAGTTCAAAGAGTTGGAATCGAAGTATCCTCCAGGTACAGAGGTCGAGTGCCAGATAACAGCTATAAAGAAATACGGTCTTTTCGTGGAATTTGGTTTAAATGCTGCAGGATACATAAGTATAAACGAGTTTCACAGCGCTATAAGGCCAGCGAGTCTTTTATTGTCCGATTACGACACAGGTGATATAATACGCGGGGTAATTGTCAAATTTAATCCAGACCACGGTCGATTTAACCTTCGACCAATCTTAAGTTAGAAAGTTATGGAATTTATAAAAGGAGTACATACTCTACATATCAACTCGCGACATTGATTTCATTGAAGATTCGATATTCCAAGAAGATGGCATGGTGTGGGTTCGTAGCGGTGGTGGAAACACGACGGGAGTTGCCCGGGCGTGGTGCGGGGGCTCGGCTCTTCCTCCCGGTCTGCGCACGGGCGACGGGAGGTAGACGACTCCATGGCGTTCGCCCGAGTTCCGGACCCGGGCCTCTCTATTGCGGGTCCGAGTCTCGGGCACTCGTAGTTTTCTTTCGCCCGAGGGCCGACAGGTCGGCGCGATCCGACCCCCGCCCCTCGCCCTCGAATTGTTCCGACGGGGGTTTGAGAGCGGTCGCTCTGGCCGGTCCGTTCTGTAGCGGATGCCTTCCCGGTGCTATCGCGGACTACGGGAGGGGGCGGGGCGCGCACCGAAACGACCTGTTGAGGAGCGGTCCAACGCCATGGAGTCGTCTACCGGCCGTGGACGCGACGAGACCGGGAGGGAGGGGCGTGCCCCGGCCCCGACCCGATGGGTTCCCAGTCGCGGCACAGGGAAAAATTAATGACCATTTTTACTGCGCCCCATATACCAAGAATCCAAGAAATCACATCTCTATATGTCGTAATGAGATAAGGCATTCAACGCTTACTGCGTGTAATTATACTTGACTTTCTGGTTTCGTGGAGTAATCTATATCTGTCATCACCCGCGAGGGTGTGCTCTTTGACCTACAGGATAGCCTTGCAGCGGTAGAAAGAGGACCGCAGGTCCTAGACGGCTCCCTCCGAAAGGAGGTCCGGCATTACGGTATCGCGTGTTGCGATGCCACGTGGCCCAATCCGATTGGGTCGCGACCTCGGCGGCCAGAGACTGGCGTCTCCCTCGTGGAGGCCAGCCTAGTCGATGACCAAGGAGAAGCGTTGAAAGTGTCTCAAGGATTCAGGAGCATTTCATCGGGCTACTGGATACGGCGTTAGAGGCATATTAGGCGCAAAACAATGCAGAGGAGGTTTCATGCCCCATAAAAGCCTACCGCGTGCAAGGCGCACGCGCGCGTAGAAAGGCAGCAATCAAGCTGCCTTAAACAACGTCGCGCGAGAAGGATGCCTCCAATGAGAGGTATATTCAGAAGAAAGCGCGCCCTTATTCGATGTTTGGGTAAGGGTGTTGTTGGGGCAATGAAGCCGGAAGAACTGGGACGAGGCCTGAAGTTGGCCTTTGAATTGGACCAAGCCAAGCGAAGGCACGATCAGTCGAAAGTCGATACGATCGTGGGCCGATTGGCGAGGCTGGTTATTGAGGTCAACGAAGGGAAGTAGGAACAGAACCGATCCAATCCTCTGCCTTGTCTTGTTGGGCCTTCATTTAGAAGACCTTCCAAGACAGGATGAAAACAAAGAAGGTTCTGCACGATCAAGGAGGATAAAGGTGAACTATGGAAAGGCGGTGCGTACTGGGCGTGCCTCAAGGGATCTTACGCAGAGGGGTCTTGCGAAAAAGATAGGGAAGGCAGCCAGCTATATTTCCCTAATCGAGTCTGGCGAAAGGAAGCCCAGTTTGGACACCTTGGAATCAATTGCTAATGCACTACGTATTCCGCTTCCTCTCCTTACGCTCCTGGCGGCTGACGAAAAAGATTCAAACAGGCTTTCCGAATCAGAGATGCGGTTCGCCGGTGCAAGGCTTCTCTCCCTGCTTACGCAATCAGGACCTGTAATTGCATGAGCAACGGCTTCGACCCTTCAGCATCTCCGCTATATAATCTTAAATCAGTTAAATCCCTTGCTCGTATTCTTTCCGTTCCAAGGGATGCATTGTTGAGGATCTCAGAGACAGCACCACACTATTATCGTCCCTTCGACCGTCGAAAAAAGTATGGAGAAGGCAAGTGGCGCCATATCGAGAACCCAATCGACCCCCTAAAGACTATCCAGAAACAAATTCAACGAGTTCTATTCAGGGATATTTCCTTCCCTATTGAAATCGTTGGCGGTGTTCGTGGTCGTTCCCTGCAGGATGCCGCAAAGCCACATCAAAGGCAGCCAGACGTTGTGACCCTGGACATAAAAAATTTCTTCCCGTCAACGAACAACAAAAAGGTCTACGCAACGATCCGGTCAGCATTTTGTTGCTCTAATGACGTATCTTCCATTCTTACAAAGCTGACGACTATTCGGCGTCTTCTTCCGCAAGGCGCGCCGACAAGCAGCGCCATTGCCAATCTCGTCCTTCTTCCGATTCACGCGGAAATCGTACGCATTGCAAAAGAGAATGGACTGCGTTGTTCCTTTTTCGTGGACGATATTATTATTTCAGGTCCGAAGGCGCGCGAAAACCTCGAGCGAGTAATCCGTGTCATTCAAAGGTATGGTTACCATGCTCCCCGAAAGAAGATTCACAAGATGCATTCCGGGGAACCACAAAAGGTTCTCGGGCATGCCGTCAATAAGCGCATAACGATTACAGGCGATAAGTTCACAGCCTTGCATGATGAAATCCTTGGGCTACTAGAACAACGCAATGTGTACAGATATCAGCTTCAAAGCGTGAGGGCTAAAATCGACTATGTGAACCATATGGATGATATGCTTGGCAGGCATCTGCTGAATATTGCGCAGTATCTTCCGGAGGATGGTCTTGAAGGGGAGCGCCCGTTTACCGGCCAAGAACGACCATGCAAATCACTCGCACGCCATAAATATGATATATAGAATTTACAAGTTACAGCATTCCGCTAAACGCTCGATCGAGGATGGTGGGTAGCAAGGCTTCGAGTTCGGTAGCGGTCTCGGCCTGCAGGCGCTTCAGCGCGTCCACCTCCGCTTGCAACGCGTCCAGCTCGGCCACGATCCGGCGCTGTTTGGGCTTAGGTGGAAACGGGAATTGCATCGCCTCAATGTCATTTGGGCTGATGTTTGGCTGTGCTCCACCGTAAGCAGTTTCGAAAATGTGTTTTTGAACGCCTCTTGCGAGCCAATAGACATACTTTGGATCAAGAGATTCAAGTGATTTCGGTAGAAAACGCCCAACGCGTTGATTTAACAGCCAGTTACGACAACTCGTTGGGACAATTCCGAGTTTCCCAGTGGTCGCTCCGGTCATTGCAACAAGGATGTCACCAGGGTTGAGAACGAAGCGGCTAAATTCCGGAAGACGACTTTCGTGCATGCATGGCGAACCGTCAATATGGACGATTTCATTCTCCAAATTGGAGATGCGAACAATCGGTAAGCCGTTTTCAAGGTAATCATCGCTCTTGAAAGCGTAACCACCCTGGATCTTTACGTGGTTTCCCAACGGCTCGCTAGAGTGCGACTTGGCAGTTTCGGTGAAGACGGATTCTGTGGCTCGACTTACAAGTCCCTCCGCCTCCTCGCCGGCTTGCTGTCGGAGGTTGCGGGCCTCCTGGATTCGGCCGGCCAGTTCCTCAATCCGCCCGACAATCCGCCGCTGTTCCGGGAGGGGGGGGAGGGGGATTTCGATTTCCAGAAAAAGCTCGGGGCGAATGCGGTTTTTTCCGCTTGTGCCTTGGGATTTCTCGTCGCATTGTTCCCAAAAATGCGGGGTTTTCGTAATCCAATGGAACCAGCGCGGTTCGAGCAATTCTCGAATCGGGGCGAACATCGGGAATTCGCCGGAGCCATAACAGCCGGCAAGGGGATTCTGGACAACTGCGACGCTGCCGTTACGAGCCCAGATTTTATTTACGATAATATCGCCGGCTTCGGCGCGGAATAGTTGCTTGTATTTCGTCTGGGCGCCGTCCATCGGCTCGCGCTCGTAGGCGCCTACGCCCCAGAGTTTCACGCCAATTTGGCGATACGTCGTGCCGGGGATGGGGGCTTCGGCGCGTTCAACAGGCTTGGCGACCTCCCCCAATTTGGCCGTTTTCCAGCCCATTATGGACTCGTTTCTTTTCCCAAGGGTGGGGGCCGGGGGTCGGACCGAGGCGGCCTGTCGGAGCGCGGGCCAACGCCATGGAGTTGTCTACCTTCCGTGGCCCGCGCGCAGACCGGACGCAGCGGGCCGAGCCCCCGGCCCGCACCCGGGCGCTGGATTTCCATCCAGACGGAATAATTCTGACTCATTCGTCCTTCTTCGCCAGCATCGCCTTAATCCCCTCCACAATCTCCCCAATCCGCTTCTCCTTTTTGAGAATGCTCTCGGCAATCTCCTCCGGCGGTAGGTGGGTGATGTCCTCTTTGGCGCTGGGATTTTTTCTGTCCAGGTTGCAATTGTTCTTGAGGATTTCGGCGGCGGGGACTTTCCAGGCTCGGGCGGTTTCCTCCCGCTTTTTCCACCACGCAAGGCAGTCGGCGAATTCCTCGAATTGTATCGGCGCGGTCTTGGTGTAGTTCTTCCGTCCCTCGGGCAACGGATGCTCGTAGTACCAGACGTCTTTTGTGGGGCCGGTACGGTCGAAGAAAAGCAAGTTCGTTGGGATTCCTGTATACGGCGCGAAAACGCCGTTCGGCAGGCGGACGACGGTGTGGAGGTTGAATTCTTTCAGCAATTCTTCTTTGATTCTGGCGCAGACGCCGTCGCCGAAAAGGGTGCCGTTGGGGACTACTACGGCGGCTCTGGCGGGGGCGTGGTTGGGTTTGGGGGACTTGCGGAGTTTGCGCATTAGGAGTTGGAGGAACAAAAGCGCGGTTTCGGCGGTTTGGCGGTCTTCGGGGAAGTTGGATTGGATGCCTTTTTCTTCCTCGCCGCCGAAGGGGGGGTTCGTCAGGATTACGTCTACGCGGTCTTTTTCGCCGAGTTCGGTCAGTTTGAAACGGAGCGCGTTGCCGGGGTCGATTTTTGGGGAGTCTAGGCCGTGCAACAGCAGATTCATTTGGCAGAGGAGGTACGGCAGCGATTTGGGCTCGCAGCCGAAAAGGGTGCGGGTCTGGAGGGTTTCTCGGTCGGGGACGGTTTTTACCTGCTTTTGCAGGTGGGTGAAGGATTCGACTAGGAAGCCGCCGGTGCCGCAGGCGGGGTCTAGGACGGATTCGCCTAGGCGGGGGTCGCTGACTTCCACCATGAAGCGGACTACGGGGCGCGGGGTGTAGAACTCGCCGGAGTCGCCGGCGGCGTCGCGCATTTCTCGCAGCATGGTTTCGTAGAGGGCGCCTAGGGTGTGGAGTTCGTCGCTGGACGAGAAGTGGATGGCGGCTAGCTTGTTCACTACGTCGCGCAGGAGGTAGCCGCTGACCATCCGGTTTTGGACGCCTTTGAATACCGTCGCGATGACGTCGCGGCGGTCGTCGCCGTTGGCGGCGGAGAGGCGGCGCAGGTACGCGAAGAGGCCGGGGCCGCGCTTGCCGTCGGGGCGGGGGCATTCATCCTGGTTGATGAAGGCCAACAGTTCGTCGCCGGTGACGCCTTGGGGATCGGCGGCCCAGTCGCGCCAGCGGTAGGGGGGCTCGATGGCGGGGCGGAATTTCTTGCCGGCGAGTTTCGATTCGCTTTCGCGGGCGCGCTCCAAGTCGTCGAGGAATTTCAGGAACATGACCCAGGTGAGCATCGGGAGGCGATCGAGGTCGCCGTTGAGGCCCTTGTCTTTCCGCATGATGTCGCGGGCGGATTTGATTAACGAACCCAGCGCCTGGGCGGTGGTGGGTGCGGGGGTGGCGGGCGCGGGGGATTTTTTGGCGAGGGGGGAATCGAAGAGGCCGGAAGGCTGGGGGGTGGATTTTCTACGGGGCATGGGGGGTCCTTGGAAGGCGGTTATACGGGAAATGCAATCGTGTAGGGGCGAACCTGCGTGTTCGCCCTCGCCGCGCCGGGCGGACACATAGGTCCGCCCCTACGTGTGTGGGAACACGGCGGAAGGTGCCCGGGCGCGGGGCGGGGGCTCGGCTCGCGCTCCCGGTTCCGGACCTTCGGTCCGAGTCATGGGCCTGTGCGCTTCGCACAGGCCCAAGGGCGTCGCGGTCCACGGCCGGTATACGAATTCATGGCGTTGACCACTCCTCGACAGGTCGCTGCGATCCGAGCCCCCTCCCCGCGCCCTCGACTTTCTCCGGCAGGGGGTGGCGATTCGATCCTCGCCTCTCGTCCTTGGGTTTCTCCGATGGGGGTTTGACTTGGGATCTCCTCCAGCCGCTCCGTGTTGGAGCGGAAGGCTTCCCCGTGCCATCGCAGACCTTGGGAGGGGGCGGGGCGCGCACCGAAGCGACCTGTCGAAGAGCGGTCT
>CAYHQZ010000041.1:0-19947 GCA_964358555.1 uncultured Planctomycetia bacterium | reverse complement strand
CCGCCGGGCTCGCCGCTGGTGACGCCGCCGGGCTCGCCGCTGGTGACGCCGCCGGCGAGTCCCCTCGTGACGCCGCCGGGCAGCCCCCTCATCATTCCGCCCGGAAGCCCCCTCTGCGATGTGTAATCTCCGCGTCTTCCTCTCCCATGCGTTGGCGTTCGCGTGCGGCGCGCTCCTCTTTGCGACGGCAGCCCCGGCCGATCGGATGAACGGCCGCGACCCGCATCCGGCGCCCGCCGTGCGCGATCCGAATCCGGCGCCCGCCGTGCGGGATCCGAATCCGGCGCCCGCGGTGCGCGACCCGCATCCCGCGCCTGCGGTGCGCGACCCGCATCCGGCGGAGGCCGTCCGCGACCCGCATCCGACGCCCGCGGTGCGCGACCCGCATCCGGCGGAGGCGGTTCGCGATCCCCATCCGCAGGAGGCCGTGCGCGACCCGCATCCGCAGGAAGCCGTTCGGGATCCCCATCCCGCCAAAGCCGTCCGGGATCTTGACGTCCAGGAAGCTGTTCGGGATCTCGACGTCCAGGAGGCGGTGCGCGACCCGCATCCGGCGGAGGCCGTGCGCGACCCGCATCCGGCGGAAGCCGTGCGCGACCCGCATCCGGCGGAAGCCGTGCGCGACCCGCATCCGGCGGAGGCCGTCCGCGATCCGCATCCGGCGGAGGCCGTCCGCGATCCGCATCCGGCGGAAGCCGTGCGCGAACACTATTCGTCGCATTTCTAGGTCCGGAGCGCCATGCGAGGACGTCGAGTGCTGCCGGGCGCGTTGGCGCTGCTGGCGCTGGCGGCTTCCGCGCCGGACGATCCCCTGATTCGGGCGCGCGTCCTTGGCCGGCAGGGCAAGGCCGACGAGGCCCTCCGGATCCTCGAGCCCCTTCGGCGGGCGTTCCCGATCTCGATGGAGGCGCACCGGGCCTATCAGGACATCCGGATCCAGACGGACCCGGGCGTCCGGAACCTCGTCGTGGAGGAATATCGGAGCCTCGCCGACGCCTCGGCAACGCCTTCGGTGAAATATCTTTTCGCGCGGATTCTTCCCGATGATCGCGAGGCGCTCGACATCCTCGAGCGGATCCTCGCCGCGGATCCGGCGAACCGGCGTGCGGCGATGGCGCGCGGGCACCGGCTCTCCCGCCTCGGGGATCGCGCGGCCGCCTTGGAGGCATATCGGAAGGCCGCGGAGGCGGACCCGCCCTGGGCGGAGGCCTACGAGGCGTGGGTCTTTGAAGCCCTCGCGAAGAAGGACGCCGGCGAGGCGCGGCGGGCGGCCGGGGAAGGGATCCGGAGGCTTGATGGCGACCCCGTGATGCTCCGGACGCTGGCTTTCGCGCTGGAGCGGGGAACCGACGGGAATCTGCGCGGGGCCGGCTCCGATCCGGAGGGCGCGCTGGAAGCCTACGCGAAGTCCCTCGGCGCGGATCCGGGCGATCCGGACACGCGGCTCGGCCGTGCGAACCTGCTGGCCGCTCTCGGCCGCGACGAGGAGGCCGCGCGGGAACTGGAGGAGATCCGCGAGCGCAATCCCGCCGACGGCCGGGATCGGCTCGTCCTCGCGAGGCTCTGCGAGCGTCGCGGGGACCACGCGCTCGCCCGGGAGGCTTTGCGGGCGGCCGACGCGATTCCGGCCGTCCGCGGCGAGGCGCGGGCGCGGCTGGCGGACCTTTTGTCGGCGGACGCGCTCGCGAGCCCGGCGGATCGGGCGCGGGCGTCGGAGGCCGGGGCCGCCCTCGTGCGCGCGGGGCGGGCGGAGGAGGCCATTCGCCTGCTCGACGCGGCGCTCCAAGGCTCGTCCGATCCGGACGCTCTTTACAACCGCGGGCTGGCGCGGGTGTTCCTCGGGCAGTGGGACGCGGCCGCCTCGGATTTCGCCGCAAGCCTTGCCGTGCGCCCCGACGACGCGTCCGCGGCCCGATGGCTCGCGACGGCGGCCGGGGCGGCGGGGAAGGCGGGGGAGGCCGCGAAAATTCTCGAGCCGCTCGCCATGCGGACGGACACGCACGCGGAGGCCCTCGGTCGGCTGCTGCACCGGCTCGGGCGGAGCGACGACGCCCGGAAGCTGGCGCTGGAAGCCCTCCGCAAGACCCCGGGGTCCGTTCCGCTGTGGCTCCTCCTGGCGCGCTCGCTTCGCGCCCTCGGGCGGAATCCCGAGGCGATGGGGGCGCTGGAGAAGGCGTCGGCCGCCAATCGCGCCGCCGCCGATCCCGACCTGTGCCGCGCCCAGTGGGCCTTGGAGGACGGCAACGCCCCGATGGCGGCGGCCTCGGCTGCCCGCGCGGACGCGAAGGATCCGGGGTCCTACGAGATCCTCGCGGTCCTCGCGAAGGCCCAGCTCGCGGCCGGCGACAGGGCCCGGGCGCGCGCGACGATCGATCGGTCGCTGCGGGCTTTCGAGGCGGGCCGCGCGCCGATGGGGCCGGCGGGCCGCCAGGTCATGGAATCGGCCGCGGAGATCTACGAGGCCCTGGGGGAGAAGTCCCGGGCCTCGGACTTCCGCGCGCGCGCGGCGCCGCCGAAGACGCCAACGCCTGCGCCCGCGCCGGGGACGAATCCGCCGGGGCCGGGCGCCGCGAAGCCTTCGCCCGCCGGGACGAAGCCTTCGGAATCGCCTTCCGGCGCCGGGCCTTCAAAGTAGAATCCAGCGGATGTCCGAACTTCCCCCCGGGGCGCCGAACCCGCCGGCCGCCGGGCCTGCGCCCGCGGCCATCGTTGCCCCTTCGCCTTCCCCGCCTCCCGCCGCCGAGGCCCCGATCCGCAAAGGGCCGCTCGGATGGCCGAAGCGGCTCCTTCGCTGGACGCTCGCCTGGGCGGAATCCGCCTATGCCTCCTGGGCGCTCTTCTGGATTTCGTTCGCGGAGTCCTCGTTCTTCCCGATCCCCCCCGACGTCCTCCTCATCCCGATGTGCCTCGGGGCGCCGAAGAAAGCGTTCAGGTTTGCGACGAATTGCACCATTGCGTCCGTCCTCGGGGGGTGCCTTGGATATCTCATCGGGACGTTCTTTTGGGAAGCTGTCGGCCACAAGATTTTCACGGCACTCGGATACATGAAGTATTTCGACTGGCTTCAGGGGAAATACAACGAGCATGCCTTCCTCTGGGTCGCCATCGCGGGCCTTACCCCGATCCCCTACAAGGTCTTTACCATCATGGCGGGCGTCTGCTCGATCAATTTCTTCCCGGTTTTCATCGTCGCCTCGGTGCTGTCCCGCGGGGCGCGCTTCTTCGCGGAGGCCACCCTCATCTATTTCCAGCGGGATCGGGTCAAGTGGCTCCTGGAAAAATACCTGGAATGGTTCATGACGGCCTTGTTTCTGGCCGGTCTCGGGGGATACTTGGCATTGCAGCAGGTTTCAAAGTGGCTTGGAGCCGCCCCGCCCCCCGTGCCATGAACCGTCCTTCCGATTATTTCGACCTCTCGAAGACGGAGTTCGCCGATCTCTTCGACGGTTGCGAGTCCGTCTGGCAGGCCATCCCGAAGATCGAGGCCTACATTCGCCGGCGCCTCAAGCCCGGGATCGACGGGACCGTGATGGGGGGCGCCACCCTGGAAGGCGACGTCTACGTGGGGAAGGGGACGGTCGTCGAGACGGGCGCCTACGTGCGCGGCCCGGTCTGGATCGGGAAGAACTGCCAGATCCGCCGGGGGGCCTATCTGCGAGGGGCGGTGCTCGTCGGGGACGGCTCGGTCCTCGGAAACGCCTGCGAATTCAAGAACGTCGCGTTCCTCGGCGAGGGAACGGTTCCGCACCTCGCCTACGTCGGGGATTCGATCCTCGGGCATCGCGCCCATCTCGGGGCGGGGGTCAAGGTTTCCAATGTAAAACTCGTCCGCGGGAACGTTCGCGTGGAGATCGGAAACGAGCGGATCGATACGGGGCTTCGGAAGTTCGGGGCCATCGTCGGGGACTTGAGCGAGGTCGGCTGCAACGCCGTCCTCAATCCCGGCACGATGCTCGGCCCTCGGTGCATGCTCTATCCCGGGGTTTCCTTCCGCGGCGTCCTCGCGCCGGGGCGCGTCGTGAAGCTCCGCCAGACCTGGACCGTCGTGGAGCGGGCCGCCGGGTCGGCGCCGAAGGAATGACCATGGCCAAATCCAGAAAGAAGCAAAAGCCCTCCTCGGCCAAGGCCCATCCGGTCCCCGTCTTCGACGAGGTTTCCCGTGTCATCGCGGATCGCCTCTCCGAGATGGCGCGCCGATCCGCGGATGCCGCGGCGAAATCCGCGGAGAAGGCCACCGCGCGCGTTGCCCGCCAGGTCGCCGGCGGCGTTCGTTCCGAGGTCATCCAGGCCGCCCGCCAGGCGGCGGGGGAGACGGCGCGGAAGGCCGCCCTCGAGGCGGTCCTCTCGGCGGGCAAGAAGATTCTCGCCGGCATCCGGGAGGCGCAGAACGCCGCCCTGAAGGCCGTCCGCGATTCCGAGAAGGCGGCGGCGGCTGCGGCGGCGGAGGCGGCCCGGGACGCGGCCAAGGAAATCTCCGAGCGGATCGGATCGGAAACCGTCCTCGAGCTCGGCCGCACGGTCCTCGAGAACCTTCGCGGCGCGCGGGAGGAGGCCGTTTCGGCGATCCAGTCCACCGTCCAGGCGGCCCGGGACGAATCCATCCGGATTGCCCGGGAGACCGCCCAGGAGGCCGCGCGCATCGAGGGGACGGAGGCCGTCCGGCGGGTGGGCGAGGAGGTCTTCGAGGCGACCCGGAAGGCCCGCGAGGAGGCCGTGGCGGCCGTGACGGCCGCCGGGCAGGCGTCACAGGGAGAGGCCCGGGCGGCGGCGAAGGAAGTGGCGCAACGGGTCGCCCAGAAGGTGGCTGAGAGCGCCTCGATCGAGATGCGGGAATCGGTTCTTGCGGACGTTCGGAAGGCCCGCGAGGAGGCAAGCCTCGAGGGGGTCCGGATCGTGCAGGAGGTGGCCCGCCAGAGCGG
This sequence comes from uncultured Planctomycetia bacterium, assembly GCA_964358555.1. GTDB lineage: Bacteria > Planctomycetota > CAYHQZ01 > CAYHQZ01 > CAYHQZ01 > CAYHQZ01. The sequence continues at coordinate 15,028 of CAYHQZ010000041.1, read as the reverse complement.
CGAGGAGGCCGTCCGCGTGGTCCGGGCTGTTTCGCAGGACGCTCGCGAGGAGATCGTCCGGACCGCCCGCGAGATTGCGGCCTCGTCGGCGCGGGAGGGCGCCGAGGCGGCCCGTGAGACGACCCTGCAGGCCGCCCGGGAGATAGCCCAGGCCGCTCGCGAGGAGGCCGTGAAGGCCGCGCGTGAGACTGCGGGAAAGGCCGCGGAGGACGCCGTGCGTGGCGCCGAGGAATCCGCCCGGGCGGTCGGGAAGGCCATCCGCGCGGAGCTTCTCGACGCCGCCCTGAAGGCTGCCCGAGAGGCCTCCGACAAGGCGCGGGAAGCGACCGTGCAGGAAGCGGAGGAGCGCTTCCGGCGGCTTGCCGATTCGATGTGCGCGCGGGCGCTTTCCTCCGTGCAGACCGCCGCGGCCGGGATCCTGGAGGAGGCCGGCCGGGCGGTCCGCGCGGAGCTCATCGAGGCTGCGACCGTCGTCGCCCGGCAGGCGGCCGAGGAATCCGCGGCGGCCGCCGTTCTCGCCGCCGACGAGCGGTTCCGGGCGATGGCGGCCAATGCGCTCTCCGATGCGGCCGCGATGATCGCGAAGGTGTCGGAGGCATCCCGGGCGGATGCGGCGAAGGCCGAAGCATCCGCCTCGGCCGTTGCGACGAGAATTGCGGAGAAGGCTGCCGTGCAGGCGGCCGCGGTTGCGGACAAAGCCGCCGCCCACGGGGCCGTCGCCGTCGAGAAGGCGCTTGCGCAGGCGACCGAAACGGCGAAGAAGTCCGTGGCGGACGCGGCCGAGGCGGCGAAGAGGGCCGTTGCCGACGCCTCCTCGATCGCGACGAAGATTTCGGAAAAGGCCCTGGCGCAGGCCGCCGGGATCGCGGACAAGGCCGTCGCCCAGGCGGCTGCCGTCGCCGAGAGGGCTTCCGCGCAGGCGGCCGAGGCCGTGAGGAAGGGCGTGGCGGAAGTTTCCGAGATTACGGGGAAGGCCGCCGTCGCGGCCTCGAAGGCTTCGGGGGATGCCGCGCAGGAAACCCTCCGGAAGGCCGAGGACGCGGCACGGAAGGCCGCCCTTGAAATCGCGAAGGAAGCCGGTGCGGCCGTTGTCCGGGATTCGGCGGAGCGGATCCGCGCGGTTTCCAAGGGGATCGGGGAACAGTCCCTCGAGATCGCCCGTGCCGCCGCGGGGGAGGCGACCGAACGGATCGGCCGCGAGATTCTGGCTCGGGCCGAGAAGGGAGAGACCTTCGCGAAGGATGTTTCCGAGAAGGCCGCCGCGGAGGCGGCGGAACGGCTCGGCCGGGACATTCTGGACCGCGCGGAGAAGGTCCAGAAGGTCGCGCGCGAAGTCGCGGAAAAGGCCGCCTCCGAGGCCGCGGCGAGAATTTCCGGGACCATCGCGAACGAGGCGGTCTCGAAGGCCGTTTCGGAGGCGGTCCGGAAGGCCGAGGAATCCGTCCGCGTCTTCGGGACAGCGGCGCGCAAGGAGATACTGGAAGACGCGAGACGGATCGCCCGGGAGGTTGCGGAAACGCAGGGCGGCGAGTTCGCGCAAAAGATGGACGAGCAGATGCGCGCCTTCCATCAGCAATTGTCCGCCCGGGCGAGCGAGGCTGCGCGGGAGGCCGTCGAAGCGGAGTGGGAAATCCTCGAGGAGCAGGTGGCTGCCAGGCGCGATCGGGCGGAGAAGGACGTGCGCCCGAAGGAGCCCGCGACCCTCCCGGCGGAGCTGTCCGGCGTGCCGGCCCCGCCGCTCGTCTCCGTGCCCGCGACGGCTCCCGCGACTGCATCCGCGCCCGTCGCTGCGCCGCCGCCACTGCCCGCACCTCCGCCCGCGGCCGTCCCGCCGCCCGTCTTCGCGCCCGCGCCCGCGCTGCCGCGCGCCCAGGACTCCTATCCCGAGGCGGAATTCCTTCGGGATCTTTCCGGGGTTTTCGGTTCGGACGCCACGCCCTATCCCGGCTCCTGGGCCGGCCGCGCATCCCTCGAACTCGTGGAGCGCTCCCTTTTCCTTGTTCCTCGGCGCTCCGGCTTCCGGAAGAACCACGCCATCCAGTTCGGAAACGATCCGCCCGTTGCCGGGAGCTTCCTGGTCACGTCCGTGGCGATCCATCTCGACGCGGACGGCCGGCAGGAGGCGATTTCCTACGCCGCCGTTTCCGATATCGAATCCTCTCCGGCGGGCTCCGATGGGCCCGATCTCGCCATCTCGTGGGCCGATGCGAAACGCAGCGGCAGCATCCGGGTGAGGTTCCTCCGATTGAGTCCGGATGCCCGGGAGGCCGCCATCCGGAGCCTCGCGCGCTGGGTCCGCGCCTGCGCCGCCGCCGCCGCATCCGGCGCGGAACCGAAGGCCCTGGTGCCGTAATGGACGCCGAAGCCATCCAGTTCTCGTGTCCGTCCTGCGCCAAGAGCCTGCGGATTCGCCGGCAGGATCTCGGACGCAAGGGGATGTGTCCGTTCTGCAATGTGAAGATCCGGCCGCAGGCGGGCGAAGCCCTCAAGGCCGCCCTGGGCGCTTCGATTCCGGCGCCTCCGCCGGCGCCCGCCGCCCCGTCGCCGCCCGCCCCCGAACCCGCGCCCCCGCCCGGCTCGCCGCCGCCGATCCCCGCAACGCCTCCGCCGCCCCCGGTCGAGCCGGTCTCCTGGTCCGTCCTGCCGCCCCGTCCGGCCGACGAGGACGAGGCCCAGTTCGAACCGGAGCCGGCGTCGGAATCCGATCGGCGAGCATCGCGACTGGTGCCCTTCCTTGCCGCTTCCGCGCTGTTCCTCGCGGCGGGCCTCGGCGCCGGCTGGTGGCTCCATTCGGGAAGCCTGCGTTCCGATCTCGAACGCATCTCCGGCCGGGCGCACGATCTGCAGAATCAGATCGAGACCGATCGGAAATCCCTGGGGACCGCGAAAACCGAGGCGGACCTCACGAAGACGGAGCTCCTCAAGGCCCAGGACCTCCTCCGCCAGGAACTTTCAAAGGCGCAGGAAGAGGGCCAGCGGGTCTCGGGCGAGATGCGGACCCTCCGGCAGGACCTCGAGATCGCCTCGAGGATCGACGCGGATCGGGTCGCCTCCCTGCAGGACGAGCGGGACCAGACGGCGAAGCGCCTGACCGCCGCCGACGCGGATCGGGACGCCCTTCGGACGAAGGCGGGAGCGCTCGAGCGCGATCTGGCCAAGGCGCGGGCCGATCTGGATGCGGCCCGGAAGGAATCCTCGAAGGAACCGCCCGTCGCGAAGGATCCGGAGCCTCCCCCGGAGCCGCCGCCGGAGCCTCCGATGCCGGTGAAGCCCGTCGACCCGCCGAAGCCGAAGGTCCTCGAGCCCCGGCCCCCGGCGATTCCGATCGACCGGGCCTCCCTCTCGAAGGCGCTCGGCAAGGAACTCCGCTCGGCCCGCCGCGGGTTCCTGGAGGGCACGGGCGACATCCCCGAGAGCCAGATTTCCGCGCTCCTCGAGCCGCTCGAGACCACGTTCCGCCAGCACAGCGCGCTGTTCCAGTGGAATCCGGATCCGAAACGACCGTTCCACGTCCTCATGTTCCGGGACCCGGCCCTCTACAAGGCGTTCGTCGATCAATACGCGAAGGCCGAGGGATGGGAGGAGCCTGTCGTGAAGGCGACGCGGGACGAGGCGAGGGGATTCCGGATTTCCTACGTTCAGGAGCCCTTCATGGCCGCGCGGCTGTCGCCCGACGTGTCCGAACTGCGGGGCGATCAGTCCTTCCTCGTCCACATGTTCGCCCACGTCCTGCTGGACGTGACCTACACGCCCCGGGACCTGCCGACGTGGCTGGAGGAGGGCTACGCCTACTTCATGGAATACGAGCGCCTGCACGCCTCCTACACGTATTGCTTCGAGGTGCGCAAGGACTACCGCGGCGAGTGGGCGAAGAGCGAGGTGGAGTTCGCGCGCGGGGAGCGCTGGCCGGAGCTCGTGAAGGCCGCGGTCATCCGCGGCGAATTCCTGCCCCTGGGCGAACTCCAGATCCGGACGCTGAAAAACCTCGACCACACGAGCCGGGCGATCTCCTGGTCCTACGTCCACGTCCTCGCGAAGGGCGATTCCGCCCGCTTTCGCGACTACGTCCAGCGCGTGAAGAAAGGCGAGGACGCCCCCCGCGCCCTGGAATCCGCCTACGGCCGGACGGCCGAGGAGATACAGAAGATGTGGCGATCCCTGGTGCTGCGGGCGTTCTAGATGGGTTCGGAAAGGAAGCGACATGGATGAGCCGAACCCCAAGAAGGGGCTGACCCTCGTCGAGGCGGCGTTCTGGTTCGTTTCGGCTGTCGCCATCGGCATCGTCCTCGTTCCCTCGCTTTTCCGCTCCCGGATCACGGCGAACGAGTCGAGCGCCATCGCATCGCTCAAGACCCTCGTCACCGCCCAGGAGCAATACAAGTCCACGGGCGGCGACGCCTGCTATGCGCCCCTGTCGCGGCTGTCCGGGGCCTCCATTCCCTATATCGATCGAGACCTCGGCTCCGGGAAAAAGCGCGGCTACTGCTTCGTCCTCGTGGTCGGAACGCCCGCGGATTCGAACTGGTATGCCGAGGCGAATCCGATCGTGAGGGGGAAGACGGGAAACAGGAACTTTTTCGTGGATTCGAGCGGCGTGATCCGATTCGCGCTGGATGAGCGGGCAAGATCGGCCTCGTTTGGAGACGAATGAGCGCCCACGGCCCTCGATTTCGATCTATCCGGACGGCGCGGCGGGGCGCTTCAGCCCCTCGTTGAGGCTGCCGGAGCGGAAGCCCTGGAGATCGAGGGCGACGTAGAGGTAGCCGGCGCGCTTCACGTCGCGGACGAGGGACTCGCGGGCGGAGGGGGCGAGGACCTTCTCGAAGTCGGCGGGAAGGATCTCGATCCGCGCGACGGGGCCGTGGTGGCGGACGCGGAACTCGCGGATGCCGAGGGCGCGGACGGCCTCCTCGGCGGCCTCGACTTTCGCCAGGTCCTCGCGGGTGATGGGGGTGCCGTAGGGGAAGCGCGAGGCGAGGCAGGGGGAGGCGGGCTTGTCCCAGGTGGGAAGATTCATCGCGCGCGAAAGGGCGCGGACGTCGGCCTTCGCGAAGCCCGCCTCGGCCAGCGGCCAGCGGATGCCGCGCTCGACGGCGGCCCGGCGGCCCGGGCGGAAGTCGGAGGCGTCGTCGAGGACCTCGCCGTAGACGACGGCCGGGAAGCCCTCCTGCGCGGCCAGCGGCAAAACCTCATCGAGGAGGGCCTGCTTGCAGAAATAGCAGCGGTCCGGGGGATTGCGCCGGTAGTCGGGGAGGTCCACCTCGCGTGTCTCGAGGACGAGGTGGCGCGCGCCGAGGGAGGCCGCGAGGGAGCGGGCCTCCGCGAGGGAGCGCGCCGGGAACGCGGGGCTTTTTGCCGTGACGGCGAGGACGTTCTCGCCGAGGACCTCGCGCGCGATCGCGAGCAGCAGCGTCGAGTCCACGCCGCCCGAGAAGGCGACGGCGACCCGGCCCATGGAACGGAGGATGCCGCGGAGGCGATCGGCCTTCGCCGCGAGGTCACCGGGAAGGGGCGGCGCCATGAAATCGCTATGGCAGGATCCGGACGGAAAGGGGGACGGAGAAGGGGGTTTTCGCGTCCGCTTTCAGGACGAGGACGCCCGAGGCGGACTCCTTCGCGGCGGGGGCGAGGCGGATCCGGACGCGCCAGGCGGCGGCGGGGACGTCGGTCCCGTCGCGCGGGACGGCTTCCGCGAGGACGGGAAGCGAGGCCGGGATGTCGGGCCGCAGGGCGCGGGGCGGGTCGGGGCCGGCGAAGACGAGCGAGATCGAAGCGGTCCCGTCCCGCGCCGAAAGGCGCAGCAGCGCCTCCGCGGGCTCGATCGTCCAGTCGGGCAGCAGCGTCCCCGTCACGGGCACGACGAGCAGCGGGGCCTTCGGATGATCGGTCGCGATCCGGACGTCCTCGCCGAACGATCCGGGGGAAACGTTGTCGCGGAGGCGCAACTCGAGGACGACGGCGCCGGGCAGGTCCGAGGGGCCTGGGACCGGCTCGATCCGATCCTGCGCGGCGACGGCGAGGACCTTGAACTTCTCCCGGGCGGGGGAGCCGACGAGGATCTTCGGCGCCCGGAACTCGGAGCGGCGGAAGGCCCCGAGGTCGACCCGCGCGGGCAGCGCGACAACGCTTCCCTCGATGGCCCCGCTGACGGAGATCCGGATCCGGAGCTCCTTCTTTCCAATCCGGACGAGGACGGTCAGGTCGTGCCCGAAGACGCCGGGGGGGTGGTCGGGTCCGGGTCCGACCGCGAGGCGGAGCCCCCGGCGGCCCCCGGGTTCCAGCGGGGTGGCGGCGACTTCGAGGTCGGGGTCGCGCGCGACGATTTTTGCCTCGTCGAAGCCGTCCTTTGGGGCGTCGGCGCCGGGCTGGACGAGGATTTCCTTGCGCCGGCTTTCCGAGGGCCGCATCCGGCCCATGAAGATCGACCGGCCCGGGGTGACGCGGACGAGGTCGCGGACGCGCCCGCGGACGGCCCAGCGGATCGATCGCCGATCGGGGTCGTCGGTCGCGACGGAGATCGAGTGGGCCTGGCCGCCCTCCATGCCGGCGGCGGAGTAGGTTGCCGTGACGGTCGCCTTCCCGCCCGGAGAAATCTCGCGGGCGCTTGTGCGGAGCGAGAGGCAACCGCAGGAGGGGTGAAGGCCGAGGAGCCGGAGGGGGAGTGCCCGCGCGTTCGGGATCTCGAAATCGCGCGTGAGAACGGCGTCCTCGTCGACGTCCCCGAAATCCCAGTCCCCGCCGCCCGACGCGGGCGGGACGGGCCGCGGGGCTTCCGGGGGCGCGGCGGCGCCGTCTCCGGCGGGAGGCGCCGGGGACGCGGCCGCGAGAAGGGCGAGGGCTGCGAGAAGCGCGGACGATAAGCGCATGGGCCCATCATCGCGCGTCCGATTGCGAGGGGTCAAGGCGCCCCGGGTGCATCACTACCTTTGGAATGTGCGGGTCGGGGGCGGGGGGGGGGGGGGGGGGGGGGGGGGCGGGGGCCGCCCCCCGCCCCCTCCCTCGTTTCGCTGTTGAGGGATGCATCCTCCGCCCCCTCGCGCCTTGACCGCATCGGGGCTCCTGCCTACAGTCCGCCAACGCGCGTGACATGACTCCGAGCCTCGAGAACCTGCTGTTCGCCGCCGCTTCCGTTCTCGCACTGTCGGGGGGGGTCGGCGTGGCTCTCTTTTCTCGCAATCGCGCGTTGATCCTCTCGGCCGAGGTTTTGCTGCTGGGCGGGGCCGGCCTGCTCGCGCTCCTCGGCGCCGGGAACCTCGCGGCGGTCCTAATCATGCTGACGGTCGTGGTGTTCCTGGCCCGCTCGAGGGCCGCTGCGACCGGCTCCGGCGGTGCGGTCCGGGGGGCGAACCGGGCGGTGGCCGCCGCGGTGGCGAGCGTCGTGTTCCTGACCCTCCTGCTCACGATCGTGTCGTTGCCCACGCCGGCCGCCCCGTCCGATTCGGGCGCCTCGGGATGGCCGATCGACGGCATCCGGCTTCTCCTGTCCCGGCACCTGCTCGCGCTCGGCGTCGCGCTCGCGCTTCTTTTTGCCGCGGCCGTCGGCGCGCGCGCGATCCGGCGCGCGGCGGATGCCCCGGGGGAGGGACGATGAACGAGATCTTCGTCCGCCTCGCCGCCATCGGCGAAATCCTGCAGCGGGGGGCCGGCGATCCCCGCTCCTTCCTGGTCGTCGCGACGGCCCTGTTCTCCCTGGGACTCTTTGCGGCGATGTCGCGGCGAGACGCCGCGGGGCTGCTTGCGGGGCTTGCCCTCGCGCTCTTCGGCGGGTGTCTCGCGTTTGCCGCGTTTGCTTCCTTCGCCCGCTCCGCCCGCGCCCCGCACGCCGCCGGCGAGGGGTCGGTCGCCTGTCTCCTGGCGCTTTTCCTTGCGATTTCCGCTGCGATCATGGCCGCGGCCCTCCTGGCCATCCTCCGCCGGCCGTCCGGGGAGTGCGATCTGGATCGCCTCGATTCCCTGGAGAACTGACATGCCCCTTCCCGTCCCTGCCGCGATCCTGCTCGTGACGCTGGGCGCGGCCGTCCTGATCGGATGCCTTGGGCGGCGATCCGGCCGCGGGGCGGCGATCCTCGCGCTCCTGGCCCTCGCGGCCTCCGCGGTCCTGGCCGTTGGCGCGGGGCTTTCGGCGCTCTCGGCGGAAGGGAATGCCCGCGCCTTCTGGCATGTCTTCCGCTTCGCCGATCTGGAAGGCGGTCGGACGACGTTCGCGCTCGCGATCCTCCTCGATGGGCCCGGGTCCGCGTTCGCCGCGTCCGTCGGAATCCTCGGCCTGATTGTGTTCGCGGCCTCCATCCGCGGGGCGGAGTCCGCCCGCTCCGCGCCGGTCTTCGCCCTCCGGATGCTGTTCTGCGTCTCGCTCTTCGGCGTCGCGTTCGCCGGCAACCTCCTCGTTCTTTTCATGGCCTGGTCGCTCTCCGGGCTCGCCGCATTCTGGATGGCGGGGTGCTCCGCATCGGCCGCCTCGTCCGGGGACGGGACCGGCCGCCCCGGCCTGCCGGTGGCGGGGTGGATCGGGGACGCCGCCTTCCTGGCCGGCCTTGCCGTGCTCTATGCGGGCATGGCGAGCGCCATTGCGGTCCGTCCCGTCCTCGGGCGCGATCCGTTCGAGTTCTCCGCGGTGCTCGAGGCGATTCGGACGGCGGCCTTCGATCGCAGCCGCCTGGATGCGTTCGGCCTTTCGCTTTCCGGGCGCCCGCTTGTCGCGGCCGCGTTTTTTTCCATCCTGCTGGGGATGGCGGCGAAGGCGGCCGCGTTCGTGCTGCGGGCGCTGCGAAAGGAGCCCGGGGCGGGCGGGCCGTCGGGGTTCGCCGTCGCGGCCGCTTTGTCCGCCGCGGGGGGCTTTGCCGCCTTCCGGATCCTGCCGATGCTTGTCGAGGTTCCCCTCGGATTGCCTGTCGCGGCGGCGGTCGGGGGCGGGATGGCGCTGTTGCTGGGGCTCGCCGCCGCCCATGCGCTGGCGCGACCGTCCGCGGGGAGCCGTCTCGACGCCCTTGCCCGTTGCGCCGGACGATGCGGCACCGCGTTCGCCGCCGTCCCCTCGGCCGCCGCAGATTTCTCCGCGCTCGCGGCCCGGCGTCTCGACGGCGTGCAGGACCGCATCCTTCTGGGCATTCCCTTCGGAATCCTGCCCGTCGTGGGGGGGGGGATCCTCCAGGTGATCCAGGGCGTTCGCGTCTCCTGGGCGATCACGCTGTCGATCGGATTGCTTTTCGCGCTCGCCTCCGATGCCGCGACCTGGATGGCGGGCGCACTCGTTGGCCTGGTCGTTCTTCTTGCGCTCGCGTGGAAGCGCCGATGGCGGGACGCCGCCCCTTCCGGGCCGTCGAAGGCGGGATCCTGACATGGCGATTCCCCTGATCACCCTGTTTGTGTTCGCCCCGCTCGCCGGGGCCGTCCTGCTCATGCTGATTCCGGCTCGCGCAGCCCGGGTGATCCAGGCGATCGCCCTGACCGCCGCCCTCGTCCCGCTGGTCGCCGGAACCTACGTCTTTTTCGCCCTCCCCTCGGTTCCGGCCTCGCCGCCCGCCTCCCTCGTTCCCGCGCCGGCTGCCGCCCGATCGTCTCCCGGTGCGGCGGCCGCGGCGCGCTGCGGCGCCGATCTGAAGTTCGTCGAGGACGAGGAGTGGATCGATGTGCTGGGCCTGGTTTCGGCCCGCTATTTCCTCGGCGTGGACGGCCTCTCCGCGCCGATGCTTCCCCTCGTCGCGATCGTTTCGTTCGCCGTCCTCCTCGCCGCGATGGGGCGCTCCCCGCCTTCCCGGGGGACGCTGGCTCTCCTTCTCGTCTTTTCCACGGCGGCGAACGGCATCGTCTGTTCGCTCGATTTTTTACTGTTCGCCGTCTTCTGGGGAGGCGCCTTCATCCCCTTGCTCTTCCTGGCCGGATCAGGCGGCGGCGCGGAGCGGACCCGGGCGGCGGTTTCGCTCGCGCTGGCGGGTGTCGCGGGATTCGCCCTGATCGTCATCGTGCTCCTGGCGTTGCAGGGCGCGACCGCGACGAACGTGCGGCCCGCGGGGACACTGAACCTGCCCGAGCTCGCGCGCCGCGCCGGCGATTTCGTCCGCGAGACGCCATGGCTCGGCGGGCGGGCCCGTTTCGACCAGTGGCTGTTCGGCCTGCTCTTCGCCGCCCTGGCCGCGCCGATCGCGGTTTTGCCGTTCCAGGGGCGCTGGGTCCGGACGCTTTCCCGATCCTTCACGCCGGCCTCCGCGCTTCTCGCGGGGGTCCTCGCCCCGGTCGGCGTCTACGGCCTTCTCCGGATCGCCGTTCCGATCTTTCCCAGCGCCGCGGCCGACTTCGCGTTCCCGTTGGCGATCCTTGCCGCCGCCGGGATGCTCCTCGGGGGCCTCTGCGCGCGCCTGGAGCGCGACTGGAAGGCCCGCGCGGCGCGGGCCGCCGCGGTGTCGATGGGGGGCTGCCTCCTGGGGATCGCGACGGTCTCGGAGACGGGGGTCCAGGGCGCGCTGCTGCAGGCTTCGGGCGGGGGTCTTGCGTTCGCGATGCTGCTGCTCTCGATCGGGACGCTGGAGGGCCGCGCCGGCGGGTGCGGCCTCGGCGGTTCCGGGGGGAATAGCGGAGGCATGCCCCGCGGCGCCCGCCTTGCGGTCGTTGCCACTCTTGCCGCCGTCTCGATTCCGGGCTTCGCGGGCTTCTGGGGCGGCCTCACGGTGCTGATCGCGGCCTTTCAGGCGGGCGCGCGGACCCCGGCGACGCCCGCCGTAGGGTTTGCGGTTCTCGGGCTCGCTGCGCTGGTCGGGTGGGTTCTCGCGTCCTGCGCGCTGATCCGCGCGTTGCGGGGCGCGTGTTCCGGGCCGGCCGCGGATGCCACTCCGGCGCCGCCCGATCTCGATCTTTGCGAGTCGGCCTCCCTCGCGATCCTCGGCGCGTTCGCCTTGGCCCTCGGGATTTGGCCCTCGCTGCTTCTCGACGCGACCCGTTCGGCGGCGGGTCTCCTGGCCGCGATCCTGCAGGCGGCGGCGCGGGGAGGGGGATAGGACGATGCCCGATTCCGTCTTCTCCGCGCTCCTGGCCGAGTCGGGGGATTGGTTTTCCTGCTTCGGCCCCGAGATCGTTTTGGCCCTCGGGGCGCTCTCGTCGTTCGGCGCCTCGTTCGCTTTCCGCGGTCCGCGGGAGCGTTATGTGCCGTATCTCGCCGTCCTCGCCTGCCTAGCCGGTGTCGCGGCCGCTTTCCTCGCGGACCTCACGATTGGCGTGCGCGGCCCCGGCGTTGGGCTGTTCCTCGGCGCCGCCCGGGTCGACGGGCTTGCCATTTTCGCGAAGATCCTGATCCTCCTCGGAACGGTCGTCTGCCTCTGGGGGGCCACCGGTTCCCGCGCCATCCTCGCGGCGGGGTCCGGAGAGTTCTCGGTTCTTTTGCTCCTGTCCGCCCTCGGCGCCTGCCTTCTGGTCTCCGCGACGGACCTCCTCGTCCTCTGGATTGCCCTCGAACTCGTGGCCGTTCCGGCTGCGGCCCTCGCGCTCTTCGGGCGCGGGGATCCGATCTTCCGGGAGGCGGGCTTGCGGACGTTCGCCGCCGCCGCGTCCGCCTCGGTGGCGACGCTGCTCGGGGCCGCCTTTCTCTACGGCATCGCGGGGTCGAGCCGGTTCGAGGACGTTGGCCGCGCGCTCTCGATCTCGGGGTCCGCCGCATGGCTGCCCCTGCTGCTTGTCTTCGCGGGGCTCCTGTTCCGGATTTCGGCGGTCCCGTTTTCGGCCGGAACCGTCGCGGAGGCGGGTGCGCCTTCGGTCGCGGCGGGCTTCATCTCCGTCGTCCCGAAGATCGCGGGGATGACGGCCCTCCTGCGCCTGTTGGGGGCGGTCGTTCCGGCCGTCTCGCCGGTCGAGACCTTTCCCGCGGAATTTGCCGCGGCCTTCCGCGCCGCACGCAGCGTCCTGGAGCAAACCCCCGTCTTTCCGGTCGTTGGCGGGATTGCCGTCGTGACGATGATGGCGGGGAACCTTCTCGCCTTGCGCCGGGACGGCGCGAAAAGGATCCTGGCCGACGCGGGTGTCGCCCAGATGGGCGCGATCCTGCTGGGGGTCTGTGCGTTTCCGTCGCGCGGGGCCTATGCCGCCGTGCTCTTCTCGCTCGTTGCGTTCTCGTGCCTGAACCTCGGGGCGTATCTTGCGCTCGCCGCGGCGGAACCTCGCGGCGGCCGCTGCGATCTCGAGAGCCTCCGGGGGCTTTCGAAGGCGCGGCCGTTTCTCGCGGTCGTCCTGTCGATCTGCCTGCTGGGCTTGGCCGGGTTCCCCGTCGCCGCGGGTTTTGTCGGGAAGTTCCTGATCTTCCGCGAGCTTGCGAGCGTCGGGGCCTGGGGGCTCGTCGCCGCCGGGTCGATCCATACGGTCCTCTCGTTCGCCGCCTACGCCCGAATCCTGAAGGCCATCGCCCTCGACTCGGATTCCCTTCCGAGGCCTTCGTGCGAGCGGGGGCAGACCCTCTTCTTCCTTTCGGCTTTCCTCGCGGCCGTCTCGGTCCTTCTCGGGATCCAATGGGCGGGGGCGTATCGCTTCGTGAAGTCCGCGATCCCCTCGTTCGCCCCGTGGTCCGTCCCCGGGATCCGTCCCAAGCCTTTGTCAGGCGCGCGGGTGGAACTGCCGGTGCACGGCGTGAAGCCTTTTCGCGTCCACATGGGTGTAGATCTGGGTCGTGCCGACGGAGGCATGCCCCAGCATTTCCTGGACGGCGCGGATGGGCGCCCCGTTGGAGAGCAGGTGGGTCGCGAACGAGTGCCGGAGAACGTGCGGGAACACCCGGTCGGCGGAGATGCCCGCGAGCGCCCCGAAGCGCTTGACCCGCCGCCACAGGTCCTCGCGCCGGATGGGCGATCCCGTTCGGGTGAGAAAGAGCACGGGGCTTCCCCGCCCCCGATCGAGCTGGGATCTGGCGCGGCCTAGGTAGTCCTCGATCGTTTTCGCGGAGGCCTTGGCGATCGGGACGATCCGCTCCTTCGATCCCTTCCCGCGGCATCGCAAAAATCCCGCCTCGAGGTGCAGATCGTCCAGCCGGAGCGTTGCGACTTCCGACGCGCGGGCCCCGGTCGCGTAGAACGTCTCGAGGATCGCGCGGTCCCGGATCGCGAGCGGGTCGCGGCCCGACGGGGCGGCGAGAAGGCGCTCCACCTCCTTTTCGGAGAGGTAGAACGGCAGGCGCCGCCGGGAAAGCCGGGCATCGAGGGCCTCGAGCGGATCGCGGGGGATCAATCCTTCGTTCCGCGCGAACCGGAACAGGAGGCGCAGCGTCGTGATCCGCCGCGCCATCGAGGCGTCGGCTTCGCCTTTCCGGCGGGCGTGCTCGAGGAATCCCAGGACCTCGGGGGCGCCGGGCATCCCCGAAACCTTGCGCGCCTTCAGGAAGGCCGAGAACGCCCGGAGGTCGCTTGCATAGGCCAACCGGGTGTTCAGGGACAGGCCCCGCTCGGAGACGAGGTAGTCCATGAACGGCCGGACCAGGCGGTCGAGCGGCTCGGGCATCGGGAAATCGGTTCGCTGGCGCGCGTCAGTCGAAGATGCCGCGGATCGTCCGCTCGATGTCGCGTCCGACCCTCTTCACGTCGCGGACGGGATCGACCCGCCGCGGTGCTGGCGCGGGGCGCGAGGGCGGATTGTAGGCGGGCGGGGTGTAGGCGGGCGGCGCCGTCGCCGTGTTCTCGAGGTAGGTGCGCATCTGGAGGATCGCGCTTTGGCGCGAGCGGGCGGAGAGGGTGCCCTGGCAGTCCCGGTACCACTCCGCGTAGGCGGTCTGGAACTGGGTAGCGCTCCGGCCCTGGTAGGCCTGCAGCATCTGCGTGTAGAGCCGTTCCGCCTTCTGCTCGCGCTCGCGGCCCTGCTGTTCGAGGCCGCGCCGCCAGCCGTCGGCTTCCGGCGCGGCCGCCCGGGCGGCAAACGTGGAGGGCATCGCGTCGATCTTCGAGAGGGTGTCCTGCAGTTCGGCCCATCGCTTCCCTGCGAACTGGGCCCGGCCGTTCACGAGCGCCTGCTCGGCGGGGTATTCCTCTTTCAGTATCTTGTCGGCGATCTGCGTCCGGAGCTGGTCGAAGGTCGCCTTCTTCTGTCGGAAGAATTCGGTGTCCGGGTAGGCCGCGTAGAAGGCCTCCAACTCCTTGTGCAGATCCCGCCAGGGGCGGGTCCCGACGCCGTCCCGGATCCGGGCCGCCTTCTCGAGGGCTTCGGTTTCCCGCGCCGATTTCGCCCGATCGCCCGCCGAGAGCCGCGTCTCCAGGTCCGAACGGGAGGTTCGGGCGGCCTGGAGGATCTCGGGGCGCGTGTAGCGGGCGGGCGCGGCCTGGTAGATGGCGAGGGCCTTGTCGAGGGAGCCGGCCCTGGCGAACCCGGCGGCCTTGGCCGATTCCGTCTGCCAGTCGGCGGTCTCGAGGCCGTCCAGGAGGGCGAGGGCGCCTGCGATTTCCTTCCCGCTGTTTCCGTCGAGGTCGAGGCCCTGCGGGAAATCGGCGAAGGCCTTCCGGGCCGCCGAGAAATCCCGGCGCTTTACGGACTCGTCGAATTCGCCCTTGCGATCGGAGAGGGCGGACTTCGCGCGGAGGAGCGCGGACTTCTCGATGTCGGCGGCCTTCTCCGTCGCGCGCGCCGCGACCGGGTCGGAGGCAAACCGGGCTGCGATGTCGCGCAGCTTCAAGACAGCCTCCCTTGGCTTGAGGGGGTTGTCGGCCGCGAAGAACGAGGCTTCCTCGAAGGCCTTCAGGGCGTCGCCTGCGGCCGTCGGCGTCTGGACGGGCGATTCCGTCGGGGGGGTGGTCGACGTCCCGCCGCCCGTGGGCGTCGTGGGAGAGGGCTTCAGGAGGAGGATGGCCGCGATGACGCCGGCCGCGATCGCGCCGCCCAGGACGAGAAGGGGGGCCTTGCTGGAGGAGGGCGCGGCGGCGGGGACGGGGGTCGCGCCCGCGGAGGTCCGGAACTTTCGCCGGCGGGCCGGGGGCGCCTGGACGGCGGGATGCGTCCCGGTCGGGATGGCCTCGATGGCCTCCGGGTAGGCGCCGCTCGCCGGGAGGGCCTCGGCCATGGACAGATGGTC
>CAYHQZ010000040.1:0-20406 GCA_964358555.1 uncultured Planctomycetia bacterium | reverse complement strand
GGCGGGCCGCACCGCCGCCAGCCCCTTGAGCCGGACGGCCGAGAGCGACAGGTCCGGGCGGGTCCGGAAGTCCTCGAGGAATCCCGAGCCTCGCGCGGTCTCGATCCCCCGGCCGGTTCCGGGGAACGCTGCCCACGGCTCGATGGCGCACCCGAGGACGTTTGCCCCCGCCTCGCTCCACGCCCGCGCGTCCGCGTTGGCTCCGAGAAACACCAGCAGGCCCTTGCCCCGGCGCAGGTGCGCCTCGAGGAGCTTCGAATCCGCCGGGGAGATCCGGTCGACGCCCGCGAGCGCCCAGACGTCGGCCATCCCCGGCGGAGGCGGCCGTGCGCGGAACGCGTCCGCCCGGACGGCCTCGACGGCGAACGGGCCCGCGCCGGGCGCAGGTGCGAGCGCCGCCGCCAGGCACGACGCCGCGGAGGCGAACGCGCCGGGGCGCGGCGAGCCGTCCACCACGAGGACTCGGATCCGGTCGCGCGCGAAAAAGACCCGATCGGCGCGGTCGTCGGCCGGGAAGGCGTCCGGCTCGAGCTCGGCGGAGAGGACGTGGAATCCGGGCGAACTGATCGAGACGGGAAAGGAGGCCTCCATCGCGCCGTCGGGGCGCGGGGCGGCCATGGCGCTCGCGCGCCGCTCGCCGTCGATCCGGAGGTGGACCGGCCGCGTTCCGGGCCGCACCGGGAGGACCCGGATCGAGACGCGCGCCAGGAACGGCTCGCTCGCTCGCGCGCCGGCGGGGACGGAGAGCCCGAGGACGCTCGCGTTCTCCGGCGCGCCCCGCGCCGTTTCCACCCACCGGATCCGCCCGCCCTCCCGGCGGATTCCGGCCGCTTCCGTTGCGAGCCCCGCCGCGCCGGAGGGCCCGAGGGCCGTCCGATGGGCGTCGGTCAGGACGATCCACTCCGAGGGGGCCGTTCCCGCCAGCGCCCGCCTCGCCCCTCGCAGCGCCGCCGCGAGATCCGTCGCGCGATCCGTCGGCTCGGCCTGGCGGAGGGCCTTGCGCGCGAGTGCGGCCGGCGCCCGGAGCGCGAGCGGATCAGCCGCGTCCGTCGCCAGGAAGAGGGAAACCCTCGCCGTTTCGGGGAGGGCGGAGAGGTAGGCCCCGGCCATCTCCTTCGCGCGTTCGAAGCGGGTCCCGGGACCCTCCCGGACGGTCGTCGAGAGAGAGCCGTCGAGGAGGATGGCGATTTCCACGGACGAGGATCCGGGGGCCGACAGGGCAGGGCGTGCGAGGGCGAACGCGAGGAGCGCGATGGCCGCGCAGCGCAGCAGCAGCAAAAGCCAGGCCTCCAGCCGCGCCCGGCGCCGGGCGGTGGCGGCGGCGGCCAGCAGGAAGTCCATCGCCGCCCACTCGACCGTCCGGTGGCGCCGGCGGCTGATCAGATGGATGGCGATCGGGATGACGACGGCCGCCGCGCCCGCGAGGAGCCATTGAGCGAGAAAGGTCATCGGTTTGAGCGACCGGGCCCCGCGCGCATTCTAGCGCCCGGCGGCAGCGCCGGGAGGGCGTCCTTTGACGGGGGCTGGGGCGGCCCGCTAGAGTTCGCGTTCATGGGAAAGACTTCCGTTTTTGCGGCCGGCCTTGTCGGGGCGGTTCTCGGCGCCGGCCTCGCCGTCGCCGTCGTGGCGAATTTCGGGGAATCGTTGGGGCTGGCCAACCGCCGCGGGCTGGAGGCTTCCGCGGGGCGCATGCGGGAGGTCCTTGCCGATTTCGAGAAAATCAAGAAAGGGCAGGAGGAAGTCCTGGCGCTGTTCAAGGAGACCCGCGCACGCGCCGAGCGCATCGACCGGCATCTGGCCGTTCTGGAGCAGGAACGCTTCGGCGCATACCAGGCGCGTCTCGATGAATTCGACGCCCGTTTCAAGGACATCGTCGCGAAGCACGTCCAGCTGCACAAGGACACGGAAACCGTTGGCTCAAAAGCGATTGAGGAAATCCGGAAGAGGCTGGACGAGCTGGAGAAGGCGTTCAAGATCGCCGCTCCCGCCCCGAAGTGACCTTGCGGGTCCCTTTCCTTTCGCGGATTCGCCGTTTTGAACATCCGCCTACCCCGGGCCGTTTTCATGAGATAGAGTGAAAAGGTCGAGATTGCCGCCTTTGCGAGGGCGCAACCCCATGGATTCCGAGTCCTACGTCCCTTCCTCCTTCGG
Organism: uncultured Planctomycetia bacterium; assembly: GCA_964358555.1. Classification (GTDB taxonomy): domain Bacteria; phylum Planctomycetota; class CAYHQZ01; order CAYHQZ01; family CAYHQZ01; genus CAYHQZ01. The sequence continues at coordinate 18,255 of CAYHQZ010000040.1, read as the reverse complement.
GGGACGCGCCCGGGCCGTCCGGTGGATCGTGTTCGCGTCCGCCATCGCGGTTCTTTTTCAGATCTGGCAGGCCGAGGCGGAGCGGCCTCGCATGGGACCTCCCGGGCCCCTGCCCAGCATCCAGCGCACGACGTTCAGCCGGACGTTCGCCCTGGATCCGAAGGCCGCCTTCCCGTTCGCCTCCGGGCGCCCCGTCCTCGAGACGAAGGCCTGGCAGCCCGTCACATCGATTTTCCTGCACCCGAGCCTCGTCGCGTTCCTGCTTTCGGCCCTGGCGCTCCTGCTCATCGCCCCGGAGGTCGAGCGGACCCTCGGGACCGGCAAGTTCCTCGGCCTGTTCCTTCTCTGTGCCGCGGGGGGTGCCATCGCCCAGGGGATTTCGTCCTCCCTCGGTGTCGTCCCGCCCGCCGCGCGCGCGTTCCCTCGGGCCTTCGGATGCCTCGGCGCCCTCTCCGGGGCCCTGTTTGCCTTCGGGATCCTCTTCCCCGAGGGCCTCTGGCTTTCCGGCCCCGTCCTTCCCTTCCGTCGGATCTTCGTCTACGGGGCGGCCTGGTTCGCGGCCTACGTCTCGGCCTATTTCGCGATGGGCCGCGACCCCGCGGTCATGACCACCCTCGTCGGGATGCCCATCGCCTGGGTCTACATCCGCGCGGACGACTGGATGAGCCGGCTTTTGCTCCGGATCTCGATTCGCATCCAGGAGCGGGAATTCGAGGAGGAGCAAGGCCTGCGCCTCCGGCTCGACGGGCTTCTCGATAAACTCCGCCGGCACGGGATGGATTCTTTGACGCGCAAGGAGAAGGCGTTCCTGCAGTTCGCCTCCCGCCGCTTAAACAACTCCCGCCAGCCTTGAACCCGGTTTCGTTTGATCCGGAAGGAAAGCCATGCGGCGCATCGTCCGTCTCGCGATCGTTCTCTCGGCATGGGTCGCGCTTTCCGGCGGGGCGGCGCCTTCCCCGCCCGCGCCCGGGCCGGAAGAGATCGAGGGGCTCGTCCGGCTTCTCGGGGACAACGACTTCCACGCGCGCGAGGCGGCCGGCCGGGCCTTGCGCGGGCTCGGGGAAGGCGCGCTCCCGCCTCTCGAAAAGGCCAAGGCCTCGGCCGATCCCGAGATCCGGAGCCGCGCGGAGGAACTGGTCGCCTTCATCCGGCAGGACATGGCCGCCCGGGCCGTCGAGCGGCGCCGCGAAAGCGAGCGGGCTTGGCTGAAGAAGAACCTTTCGCCGCTTCTCGGGGCCTCCGTTCCGGAAATGCCCCCCGCGGCGCGTCCCGCCGCGCCCGCTGCCGCCCGTCCCGCCGCCCCCGCGAGCGCCCGTCCCGCGTCGGACGGCAGCCCCTCGCTCGACTGGCTCGCCGCCCACCAGGAGCCGGACGGACGCTTCGACTCCGTGCGGTACGGTGCGCGTTCCCGCTCGGACGTCGCCCAGACGGCGCTCTCGCTGCTCGCCTTCCTCGGGGCGGGCCACACCGACGAGACGGGCGTGCACCAGATCACGGTCCGCAAGGGCCTCGTGTGGCTCCGGAACATCCAGCGCGCGGACGGCGCGTTCGTCGAGCCGGGCGAACGGGCGCCCGACGGTCTGTCGCACGCGCTCGCCGCCCTTTCGATGGCGGAGGCCTTCGGAATGTCGGGGCGGGATCACTGGAAATCGAGCGCCCAGATCGCCGTGGATTACTCCGTCCGGGTCCATCTCTCGAAGGACCGGATGGGCCGGCACCGCGGCTACGGCCGCGCGCCGAATTCGGAGACGCCCGACTTGCTGACCACCGCCTTCTTCCTCATGCACCTAACATCCGCGAGGATCGCGGACCTGCGGGTGGATCCCGAGGCCTTCCAGGGAATCAAGCGCCTCGTGGAGGAACTCCGGGATCCGGACTTAGGCGAGTTTCGCCTTGCGGACGGGCTTTCGACGTCCCCTCGCGCCACGACAGCGGGCTGCTTCTGCATCGTGATGCTGGGCGCCAACCGCGACGCCCTCCTGTCCCTGATGGAAAACGCCCTCGACGGCTACGGCACTCCGACGGCGGGCGAGGCGGATTCCGACGCCGTGTTCAACTACTTTGCGACGCTGTCTGCGTTCTACGTCTTCGGCGCCGGCGGATTCAACGAGTGGAATGCATCCCTCCGCCAGCGCTTCAGGATCCGCCAGCGGACGGAAGGGGACGAGGCAGGCTCGTGGGATCCGTCGGGGGAATGGAAGGACGCCGGCCGCGTCCTCGCGACGGCCCTCAACGCCCTCTGCCTGGAGGTCTATTACCGGTATCTGCCGGTGTACAAGGAGTAGCCCGTCGTTACGTCGCCGCCCGGGTGGCGCGGACGAGGGGGAAGAGGAGCAGGACGCCGGCGCCCTGGGCGAGTGCGAACGGCAGGAGGCTGTCCAGCGGGAACGCTTCGGCCGCGGAACGATCGAGAAGCCAGAGAAGGGAAAGGTAGATCGCCCCCGCGCTCGCGCCGATCAGGAACCGGGGCAGCGCGCGGGGCAGCGTCCGGACGGCCGCGGGCAGCACGATCGCCGCCGCGCCCAGCGTCGCGAGCGCCGTCATCCCGAAGGGGCCGATCGTCTGGGTGTCCCGGACGAGGCCGAGGATCGCGGCGGCCGAGAGCGCGGCCGGGGCGGGGGCGAGCCACGCGAGCGAAAGGGCGATCGCCAGCATCAGATCCGGCCGCAGCGGCGGCGGCAGCAGCGGCGGCAGGAGCGATGTCTGGACGGGCAGCAGGATCCAGACGAGGACCGCGAGCACCAGCGGGGCGGGCCGGATGGGCGGCGCTTCCTTCGCCGGAACGGGGGCGTCGGGGACGAAGATGGCGCGGGGGCTCATGGGAGGGGCAGGCGGAGGATGGCGAGGCGATCCATCCGCCCGAAGGGGGCGACGGGCTCGGCGAGGATTCGCAGGTGCGGGGAGGCCGGGTCGGGCTGCGACGAGAAAACCCGCGCCAGCACCGCCCCGGCCGGCAGGCCGGAGAAGGGTGCCGCGGAGACGAGGACGTCATTCTTGCGGACGTCCGCGTCCATGGGAACGAAGCGAAGCATCAGCTGCGGCCCGCCCGTCCCCTCGAGCAGCCCCTCGACGCCCTCCGAGACCGGGCGGCCCGCCCGGAGCGACCTCGCCCGGATCCGGACGCCGGCGTCCGTCAGCAGCCGGATCCGGCTCGAGCGCGGAGAGGCCTCGGCGACGACGCCCGCGAGCGATCGCCCCCAGAGCGCCGGCTGGCCCGGGCGGACGCCCGATTCCGTCCCCGCCGCGAGCAGGATCGAGCGGCGCAGGGGATTGGCGTCGGAGGCGACCGCGGCGACGTTCGCCAGCAGGATCCGCTCCGGCGGGGCGCCGAACGTCTCGCGGATCTCGCCGAGGCGCCGGATCTCCGCGTGGAGGGCGGCGTTCGCGATCCGCTGATCCGCGACGGCCGCCTCCAGGCGCCGGAAGCGGTCCTCGACGGCTGGGGGCAGGCCTTCCTCGCCCATCGAGAATTCCTGAAGCGACGTCCCCGCGGGGGCGAGCAGGGACTGCAGCGGCCGGAACGGAAGCCCCAGGACCCCGCGCCGGCCCGTCAGGCCCGCGGGCAGCAGCAAGAGCCCCAGAAGGATCGCCGCCCAGACGGCGAACGTCCGGAGCGCGCGCGGAGACCGCACGGCATCAGGCCTCCGAGTCGGCCTTTTCCTTGGAGATCTGGTCTAAGTTCTCGAGGTAGAGCGCGCAGCCCCGCGCGACGCACGTCAGCGGGTCCTCGGCCACCTTCACCTTGAGACCCGTTTCCCTCATGATGAGCTTGTCGATGCCGTTCAGGAGCGCCCCGCCGCCCGCGAGCACGATCCCGCGGTCGTAGAGGTCGCCCGCGATCTCGGGCGGGGTGTTCTCGAGGGCGCTCTTGATCGTCTCCAGGATCGCACGCAACGGCTCCGAGAGGGCCTCCCGGATTTCCTGCGACGTGACGGTGATGCTGCGCGGCAGGCCCGCGACGAGATCCCGGCCGCGGACCTCCATGGAGAGCTCGGGCTCCAGCGGCACCGCGGAACCGATCTTGACCTTGATCTTCTCGGCCGTCGTTTCTCCGATCAGCATGCTGTAGGTCCGCTTGATGAAATCGATGATTGCATCGTCCATCTCGTCGCCTGCGACCCGCACGGACCGGGCCACGACCATGTCGGCCAGCGAGATGACCGCGACCTCGGTCGTCCCGCCGCCGATGTCGGCGATCATGCTTCCGACGGGCTCCATGATGGGCAGCCCCGCGCCGAGGGCGGCCGCGAGCGGCTCCTCGATCAGGAAGACCTCCCGCGCGCCCGCCCGCATCGCGGATTCCCGGACGGCCCGCTTTTCGACCGCGGTGATGCCCGTCGGGATCGCGATGGCGACCCGGGGGCGGACGAAGCGGTTCTGGTGGACCTTCCGGATGAAGTAGGTGAGCATCGCCTGGGTGATCTCGAAGTCCGCGATCACGCCGTCCTTCATCGGGCGGACCGCCTGGATGTTCCCCGGGGTCTTTCCGATCATCTCCTTGGCGGCGTAGCCGACCGCGGTCCCGCCGGCGATGACCGTGCTGGTGCCCTTCCGGACGGCGACGACCGAGGGCTCGGAGAGCACGACGCCCTGGCCCCGGACGGCGACCAGGGTGTTCGCCGTGCCCAGATCGATGGCGATGTCCTTGGAAAAGAGATTCAAAAAGCGGTCGAGAATCCGCATCCCTGTGTTCTTTCGCCTACCTTCGGGCGCCAGTGTACGCGATCTCGTTTCGGATGCAACCCGCGGCCGGACGTCAGCCGCCGATCCGGAAGTGGGCGTGCCAGGCCTCCGGCCAGAGGATCCTCGCGAGGATCATCGCGGCCCAGAGCGCGGCCATGGGGGGCAGCAGGCAGCGGGAGCGGCGGAACACGGGGGCCGCGGCGAAACCGAATCCGGCGAATACGATCGCCGAAGGCAGGCTCCGGGCGAAGGCGAAGCCGAGCAGCAGGCCCGTTCCGAGGGCGACGAGGGCGGGCCGCCGGAAGACCTCCTCCATGCGGTTGGCCGCGACGGCGAACGCGGCGAAGCAGAGGACGGCGGCCAGAAGCGGAAACTGCACCAGCATTTCGTAGGCGGCCCACCCGCTGCCCTCCGCCATCCTCCCGGCCACGGCGGGGGGCAGTCCGATGAGGACGAACGCCCAGCAGGCGAGCGCGCCGGAGAGCCGGAGAACCCAGCCGGTTCCGGGCCAGGAGAATCCCATCCGGGCGGGGGAGTCGTCGTGAAGGGCGCCGGAGGCGACGAGAGCGGCCGCGAGTCCGGCGCCGACGAAGATCCGGGCGATCCCGCCCAGCCGCAGCGGGATGTAGCCGGCGAACAGGCTGAAGATCAGCAGCAGGAGGAGCATCTCGAAGGCCGACACGAACCGCGGGATTTGCCGGGCGGGTTTGAAGGCTTCCGGCGCCAAGGAATCCGCCTTCGGCTCTCCCTCCCTCGTCTCTGGCGCCACTCTATCTCGGTGCCGGCGGGGCGGGCGGCGTCGGTCCCGGCGGGGGAGGCGGCACCGGGCCGCCGCCGACGCCTTCGCGGCTCGCGGGGCCCGGCTGCGTCGTCGGAACTTGCGCGTCGATGTTCGTGCCGGGGGCGGGCGTATTCGCGGCGCCATCGCCCTGCGTCTCCTGGACGACCGGGTCCAGTTTCGGGGCGTAGGGGTCGCGCACGATCCCGTAGAAGTCGTCCGCCTGCCGGATCCAGGGGTAGGCCCCGAGGCAGTAGAAGACGATCGTGAGGGCGACGAGGACCGTGTAGATGGTCGAAGGGGTTCCGAGCCGGATCTTCAGTTCGGCGACGGGTTCCGGGGGCAGGCCGCGCTTGACCTGCTGGCGGCTCCGGAACGCCTCGATCTTCTGGCGCCACTCGTTGCGCCGCTCCCGCCAGGTCTTTTTTTTCGGCGGGGCCTCGGGGACGACGCCGGCCGGGACCCCCGGCTGGCCCGGGGCGGCGGCGGCCGGGGCGGCCTCGCCTTCCGGGGGTTTCTTCCGTCCAAAGGGCCACATCAGGGCAATCCCTCATCCTTGACGACGCCCGAGCCCGGCCAGGTCGCCACGTCGTCGCCGGGCAGGACCTCGCCTTTCTGGAACTTCTCGACGATTCGGGCCGAGCAATAGTCCGGGAAAACCTTGTCCACGATCAGATCCGCCAGGTAGTAGTTGCCCGGCCGCTTCGGATCGAGCCGGTAGGCGATGAACGTGTAGCCCGCCTTCGCCCCGTCGTCCGAGCCGATGCTCAAAATGTAGACGTTCTGATCGGGCTTCGATTGCAGGACCTTCGCGTAGAGGGCGGGGCCGGTCATGCGCAGGCCGCCGCGGAGGAAGAGATCCTTGACCCCCGCGACCCGGTCCACGATGAGCGCGAGGATGACGTCCCGATCGCGGACGGCCCGCCGGGCCCGGTTGAGGGACGTCTCGATGTCGCGCAGGTCCCGCTCCTCGATTTCCTTGTTGGCCGCCCACGCGATGACGGCGTCGTCGGCGGCGACCTTGTCGAGCTTGGCGCGGCGCAACTCGTCCTGCAGCTCCTCGCGCTTGCCGACGAGGACCTCGTAGTCCTCGGCCTCCTTCTCGATGTCCCGGCGGACGCGGGTCAGTTCGACCTTCTGCTCCTCGAACCGCTTCCGCTCGACCTCCCGGGTGTCCATGTTGGACTTGATCTCGGTGTCCAGGGTCGCGACGTCCTGGGTCTTCGTGGAGAGCTGGTTTTCCTCGGAGCGGAGGGCCTGCTGGAGGGCCTGGATCCGCTGCTCCTGCTCGCGCATCTTGCGTTCCCGCGCGGCGATGTCGATCTGGCGGGCGGCCTTGGAAACCATCAGGTCGGGCCGGAAGTCGCGCTGGTAGGGGGCGAACGACCAGGCAAACGCGCACAGGGCGACCGAGATGATCAGGTTCACGACGATGAAGACCCGCGCGGCCGGCGAGACGGGATGGTGCGGGATCATGGGTCGCTACTTGGCCTTCGTGTTGTAGAGGATCGTCGTCGCCGAGTCGCCGACGTGGACGTCCGTCTTCATCGGCTTTTTCTCGGCGACCTCCTCGGCGGCCGACTCCTTCGGGAAGACGCGCTTCACGACGATCTCGCCCACGTAGTTCTCCCCGCGGAAGACGTAGAAGCGCATCCCGGCCTTCACCCCGAACTCTTCGCCCTTGTCGATGAGGTAGACGCCGCCCTGGGGGTCGGAGGCCACGACCCGGGCGTGGATGTCCATCCGCAGCGGGATTTCCTGGACGATCTTGGCGATGGGGACGTTCCGGCGCTCCAGGACCGCGAGCAGCCAGCCCTTCCGGCGGGCTTCCTTCTCGGCTTCGTACGTCAGGTCGCGCCCCTGGCGCTTGTCGGCCTGGATCTTCACGACCTGGTCCTGGATCTGGGCGAGCCTCGACTCGGCGTGGGCCTTGTCGGCGATGACCTCGTCGAGCTCCTGGCGGATGACGTCGCATTCCGCCATCAGCATCTTCACCAGGGTCTCCTGGCGCTTGTAGACGTTCTCGCGAAGGTTGTCGACGTCGGCCTTGATCTGGATGGTGTCCTTCTTGATCCGCTCGATGTCCACGAGGATGTCGGTCTTCTGCTGGGTTTTCACCTCGATCTCGTGGTTGCGGTCGATGATCTGGTTCTTGCGCTGCTCGATCTCCTCGAGGATCCGGTCGATCTGGGCGGCGTATTCCGTGATCTTCTTGTCCCGGATCTCGACGTCCTGCTTGCGGGCGGACTGCTCCAGCCGGAACTGATCGCGGAAGATCGGCCGGTAGGCCCATGAGGTATGGAGGGCCAGAAAGTAAAGCGCCGCCGATATCGGAATCAGCGGGATTAGGAGTCGGGTGAGTACGCTCACGCGCGGTCTCGTAGCCTTTCGGTTGGAACGTGATGGTAGGCAGGGGGGGCGCTTCGATCAAGGGATTTGTGGGGAGGCATGGTTGACACGGGGGGCGAGGACGGTTCCCATGATTCCGAGGGCGAATCGATGACAAACCTCCGGCTGGCCTTGTTCGCGGCGCTGTTGGGGCTGTCCGTCGGCTGTGGCTCCCGGATGGACCGGCCGCCCGAGATGGGCCGCTCCGACTTAGGCGGCGTCCGGCCCGTCGAGGAGGACCCGGTCGCGCTTCCGCCAACCCCCGGCGTCATCGTGGCCGATCCCGTGGCCCCCGTGCCCCAGCCCGCCGCTCTCAACCCGCCCGTCCGCAACATCGACGCCCCCGCCGCCCCCGTCCCCGCGAAGCCCCCGGCGAAGAAGAAAAAGAAGAAATAGCGGATCGCCGCTTGCGAGGGGCTTCGGCTATTTCGCCCACAGCAGGACCGCGGCGAGGCCGGCCGCGAGGACGACCTCCGCGATCGCGAGCAGCAGGTGGCAGCGCCTCCGGATCCCGCGGACGACCGTCGAGAGGACGACCTGGAGGGCCATCGCGAAGAGATCGTGCTCGGAAATCTCCCGGAGCCCCCGTCCTTCGCAACGCGCCCGGACGCCGGCGAGCATCTGTTCCTTCCGCCGCCGCATCACGCCGCCGGCGATCCGCCCCAGGAATCCGAGCCGCTGGAGCATCCCGAGGACCATCTTCTCGACCATCCCCGTCTTCTCCGCGATCGCGGCCTCGGAGACGGACAGAAGCGGTGTGGCCCCCGATTTCGCCGCCGTCGCCCCCCCGACCTTCCCCCCGATCAGTCCCTCGACCTGCCGCAGCAGGAGCAGCGCGAGCCGCCAGAATACGATCGCAAAGAGCATGAACGAGAAGAGGGCCAGGAGCGCGATCGTCTGGAAGGGCGTCATTGGCGGCGGGGTGCCCCCGAATGGTATCATCAAGGGTTGTCGAGACGCGCCGGTAGCTCAGTCGGCCAGAGCGCCTGCCTTCTAAGCAGGGGGTCGCAGGTTCGAGTCCTGCCCGGCGTACCCGCGGCCGGGGCGTCAGAACGGGATTTCGATCCGCTCGCGGACGGTCCACTCGCTCTTTCGGTGGTCGTGCATCTCGATGCGGAGGCCGGCGTCGAGGAGGCGGACGAGGAGGACGTGGTGGTCGCGGGTGGAGTCCACGAGGCGAGCCCCGGACGGGAGGCGGCCGATCCGCCACAGGAATTTTATCGCCCCGCCGCCGCCGGTCACGAACGCCTGGCGCGGGCCGTCCTCGATGTGCTGGTAGTCGTGGTGATGGCCGCTGAAGACGGCCCGGAATTTGGGATGGCCGGCCGCGGGCAGGTAGAGGTCGCGGTCGACGACGCGGGATCCGCCGCCCATGCTCGCGGAGAGGGGCGGGTGGTGGGTGACGAGCAGGACGGCGCGCACGGCCGGGTCGGCGCTCGTCGATTCCAGGCGGGCGCGGAGCCACGCCCGCTGGGCCTCCCACTGCGCGGGCGTCATCTGGGAGCGGTTCGAGTCGAGCAGGAGGAGGGCGACGGGGCCGTAGCGGATCTCGTACCAGCGCCTCCGCTCGATCCGCGGGAACGTCCGGAAGTAGTCGGTGAGGGCGCGCTCGTTGGGGCCGAAGAGGTCGTGGTTGCCGGGGGCGGGAAAGATCGGAAGGTCCTTGTACTCGCGCTGGAACTGCGTCCAGAAGGCGCGGAAGAAGCCCGCCCCGACGGCGTCGCCCGCGAGGACGATGAAGTCCGGTTCCATCTCGGCGATCTTTTCCCGCACCGCGGCGCGATCCTTCGGCCCCCCGGAGGTCACCCACTCGATGACCGGGAGCTGCTGCGGGTCCCCGAAGACGACGAAGGTGCGGTTCTTCTCGGGGACGACGAAGGCAGCCTCGTCGGCCGAGAGGTCGGGGGCCAGCGGGTTTGCGACCCCGCAGGAAGAGGCGAGCAGCCCCGCGACCGCGATCGCGGAGAGGAACGCCATGCGCCAGAAAGAATCGATGTCCCGAAGCCGGATTCGAGATCCGTCCCGGCGCCGATTCGCGGGCGGGCGCCTTCGGGGAGGGGGGGCTTCGGTCAGGGTTGGAATTCCTGGGTCCGTCGCATGGGCGGGTTCCTGCGGTCCGTTCGGGTCCATCCGGGGGAGATGATAGCCGCCGGATCGAGCGAATCGGGCATCGGCGCCCCAATCGCGGGAATGTCGTTCCCCATTGCCCGCGATCCGCCGCAACGCTAGGATTCGACCTTTCCCACAGAGAGGAGACCACGCGATGGCTGTCATGACGGAGATTCGTTGGCACGGCCGCGGCGGCCAGGGGGCCAAGACGGCGGCGCTCTTGACCGGGGAGGCCATGATGAGCACGGGCTTCCACGTCCAGGCGTTTCCAGAATACGGCCCGGAACGGCGCGGCGCCCCCGTTCAGACCTTCAACCGGATCAGCGATCAGCCCATCACCCTGCACTGCAACGTCTCGAACCCGAAGATCGTCGTCGTCCTCGACGACACGCTGCTCGAGGCCGTGGACTGCGCGGCGGGCGTCCTGGACGGCGGGGTCGTGATCGTGAATACGAAGGTTCCGGCCGACGCGATCCGCGCCAGGATGAAGGCCCCCGCGGGCGTTCGCGTATCCTGCCTGGACGCCTCCGGCATCGCCGTCGAGACGATCGGAAAGGACATCCCCAACACCCCGATGCTCGGCGCGCTGATGGCCGCGAGCGGCCTTCTGAAGATCGACGAGCTGCTCCGGGACACGAAGAAGCGCCTCGAGAAGAAGTTCGCGTCCAAGCCGGAGGTCATCGAAGGCAACATCAAGGCCATCGAGAAGGCCTACCAGGCCATGGCGAAGGAGACCGCATGAGCGAGAAGAAGGCGTTTCCGCCGCCGCTTTCGGAAGGCGGGCACATTCCGGACGCGGGCACGTCGGCCCACTACAAGACCGGCGGCTGGGCCTCGAAGCAGCCGACGCACGACGCCAAGAAGTGCATCTCCTGCTTTCTTTGCTGGGTCTGCTGCCCGGAGGCGGCGATCCGGGTCGAGAACCAGAAGGTCGTCGGGATCGACTACGAATATTGCAAGGGCTGCGGGATCTGCGTGAAGAACTGCCCCCCGAAGGTCCAGGCCCTCAAATGGCCCGAGGAAGGAGTCTAGCGCATGGTCCAGACCAAACCGGCGGCCCTGACCGGCAACGAGGCGATGGCGGAGGCGATGCGGCAGATCAACCCGGACGTCGTGGCCGCCTATCCCATCACCCCGCAGACGGAAATCGTCCAGATCTTCGCGGACTTCGCCGCCAACGGGAAGGTGAAGACGCAGTTCGTCCAGGTGGAGTCCGAGCACAGCGCGCTGTCCGCCGTGGTCGGCGCGGCCGCGTCGGGCGCGCGGGCGATGACGGCGACGTCCTCGAATGGGCTGGCCTACATGTGGGAGATCCTCTACATCGCGTCCTCCCTGCGGCTGCCCGTCGTGATGCCCGTGATCAACCGGACGCTCTCCGGGAACATCAACATCCACTGCGACCACTCGGACACGATGGGCGCGCGGGACGCGGGCTGGATCCAGATCTACTGCGAGGACGCGCAGGAGGCCTACGACTCGATGATCATGGCCGTTCGGATCGCCGAGCGCGCGCGGCTGCCCGTGATGGTCATGACCGACGGCTTCATCATCAGCCACTGCATGACGGACATGGCCCTCTACCCGGACGAGGCCGTGCGGGCCTTCGTCGGGGAGTTCAAGCCGAGATACTCCCTGTTCGACCTGGACCATCCGATCAGCGTGGGTCCGATCGATCTCCCGGACTGGTACATGGAGCACAAGGAGCAGCAGTCGCTCGCGATGGGGGCGTCGAAGCCCATCGTGCTCGAGGCCCAGAAGGCGTTCGCGCAGGACTTCGGGCGCAAGGACTACGGCCTCTTCGACGCCTACCGCCTCGACGACGCCGAATACGCGATGGTCGTCATCGGCTCGACCGCCGGGACCGCCCGGCCCGTCGTGGATGCGCTCCGCGCCCAGGGACGGAAGGTGGGGCTCTTGCGGCCGCGGCTTTTTAGGCCGTTCCCGGCGGCCGACTGGGCCAACGCCCTCTCGGGGAAGAAGGGGATCGTCGCGATGGACCGCTCCGACAGCCTCGCCGACTTCGGCGGGCCCGTCGCCCAGCACCTCCGCGCGGCCCTCTACGACGCCCCGTTCCGCCCGCCGATGATGAACCTGATCTACGGCCTCGGGGGCCGCGAGATCCAGCCGGAGGAAATCCGGCAGATTTTCGAGAATCTCTTCCGCCACGTGGAAACCGGCGCCTCCCCGCGTTCGACCTCCGGCTACTGGGGCGTTCGCGAATGGCCGGTCAAGGAGTGAACCCATGGCAACCCTGAAGGAACTCGCGGCTCGGCCCAACCCGTTGGCCCCCGGACACCGGACGTGCGCGGGATGCACGGCGCCCCTCGTCGTGCGCCAGGTCCTCATGGCCACCAAGGACCCGGTCGTCGTCGGCGTCGCGACGGGATGTCTCGAGGTCACGACCTCGATCTATCCCTACACGTCCTGGAACGTCCCCTTCATCCACAACGCCTTCGAGAACGTCGCGGCGACGGTTTCGGGTGCCGAGGCCGCCTACCAGTCGTTCAAGCGGCAGGGGAAGATGACGAAGGAGGTCCGGTTCGTCGCCTTCGGCGGCGACGGCGGGACCTACGACATCGGATTGCAGTCGCTCTCCGGCGCGATGGAGCGCGGGCACGACATGCTCTACGTCTGCTACGACAACGAGGCCTACATGAACACGGGGATCCAGCGCTCGGGCGCCACTCCGATGGGGGCCCACACGACGACCGCGCCCGCCGGCAAGGTCTCCGAGGGCAAAACCCAGCGCCGGAAGAACCTCGCGGAAATCATGGTCGCCCACGGGATCCCCTACGTCGCCCAGGCGACCGCGACGAACTGGCGGGATCTGAACCAGAAGGCCGAGAAGGCCTTCTCGATCCGGGGCCCGAAGTTCCTGGTGGTTCTCGCCCCCTGCACGGTCGGCTGGGGCTACGAGCCCGAGGACGCCGTCCAGATTTCCAAGCTCGCCGTCGAGACCTGCTTCTGGCCGCTCTTCGAGGTGGAGGACGGGAAGTACAAGATCAACTACGTCCCGAAGGAGAAGCTCCCGATCCAGGAGTTCTTGAAGCCCCAGGTCCGGTTCAAGCACCTCTTCCGCGGGGATCATGCCGCGACCCTCGCGGCGATGCAGAAGGAAGTGGACGACAACTGGGCGCGCCTCCAGGCCCGCGCGGCCGCGGGCGTGTGAGAATCGGCGTCCGTCCTCCGGCGGTCCGGGCTTGGCCGGTATGATGGGGGGCCGCATGGACCCGAGCGTCCCGTCTGCCGCCATGGATCTCTCGATCCTTGTTCCCCTGCGCGACGAGGAAGGCAACGTCGATCCGCTGATCGAGGCCATCGGGAAGGCGATCCCCGCGAATCTGCGCGCCGAGATCCTCGCCGTGGACGACGGATCCACGGACGCGACCTGGGCGCGGCTGCAGGCCGCGGCCGCGAAAGAGCCGAGGCTGCGGACCATCCGCCTGCGGCGGAACTTCGGCCAGACCGCGGCGCTCGCGGCGGGGTTCGACCGGGCGCGCGGAGAAATCGTCGTGACGCTCGACGGGGATCTCCAGGACCCGCCGGACGAGATCCCGCGGCTGCTCGAGAAGATCCGGGAGGGCTTCGACCTCGTCTCCGCGTGGCGAAGGCATCGCAAGGAGGGGTGGCTGTTGCGGCGGCTTCCCTCCGCCGCGGCGAACGCGCTCCTTCGGCGGATCTCGGGGCTTCCCCTCCACGACTTCGGGACCACGTTCAAGGCCTACCGCCGCGAGGTCCTCTCCGAGGTCGAGATGTTCGGGGAGAGCCACCGGTTTATTCCGGTCCTGGCCGCCCAGGCCGGGTTCCGGGTCGCCGAGATCCCCGTCGAGGCGCAGCCCCGGAGGTTCGGGCGCTCGAAATACGGCCTCGGGCGCGTCTACGCGGTCGCCCTCGACGTGCTCGCCCTCGCCCTTTTTACCCGGTGGCTCCAGAAGCCGCTCCGCGCGTTCGGGCTTCCCGGCGTTCTCTCTCTCGCCGCCGGCTTCCTGCTCGGCGCGGCGCTCGCGGCGTGGGACTTCATCGACGGCCCCTTCACGATCCGGGAGCATCCGGGGCTGCTGCTCCTGTCGGTCTTCCTGATGCTCACGGGGATCCAGATCCTCGCGATCGGGCTGGTCGCGGATCTCGTCGCCCGCGTCTACGCCCGGACCGGGCGCCGTCCGGTCTACCGGGTGCTCGAGGAGAGCGGGCCGCCGCCTCCGGCCGAACCGCCCCGGTCAGGGCTTCTCTAGCGCCTCGATGGGCAGGACGAACACGCCGAGCGCGAGGGCGTCCCGAACGCCCAGCAGGAAAATCCGCTCGGATGCGAACCACGACGGGTAGTAGTCCAGGTTGACGTCGTCCGGGCCGATTTGATCGAGGACATAGCCGTAGCGGTTGGCGGTCCAGAGCCAGAGGGAGGGGACGTCGGAAGCGTAGAACGCCGCGACGTCCGCCGGGCGGAGGGGATCGGAGCCGACGTTCGCCCGGGGGGCGCGGCCTTCGGCCGCCAGGTCGGATTCGAGGCGCGGCGTGACGAGGAAGCGGACGCCCGGCGAGCGGTCGATGCGGCGGGAGAGGGCGGCGGGGAGGCCCGACGGGTTCCGCTGCCGGATGGACTCCCCGGCCTGGACGAGGAACGCGGCATTCGCCGCAAGAATCGCGGCCAGCGCGATTGCCAGGAGGCACCGGCCCCGGCGGGGCAGGGTTTCGGCGAGGTCTTGGGCGCCCCGGGCGGCGAGGATGGCGAGGAAGGGAAGCACGATCATGAAGTTCCGGACGACGAGCACCTTCTGCAGGCAGAAGAAGGCGATGTAGACGGCGGGGAATCCCAGCAGGAAGAGGCTCTGCCCCCGGTCGCGGCGGATGGTCGCGACGAGGCCGATCAGGACGAGGATCGCAATCCCGGCCGCCGGAACGGCCCAGGGGGAAAAGACGGAGAGCGCGATCCATATCAGGATCCGCCCGAGGGGTTCGATCCCGGGTTCGACCGTGTAGCCGAAGAACCCGCGATTCCCGTAGAGATTCCGCTCGAATTCGACGTCGCGCACGAAGGTGTCCGTTTCCCACAGGCAGCCGGGGGTCGCGGCCGCGAAGGCGAGCGCGAAGATCGTCGCGGCGGCCGCGGCAAAGGCGAGGCGGCGGCGCAGGGAGCGGGTTTCCCCGGGGCGGGGGAGGATCGCGGCGGCCAGGACCGGGAGCAGCAGCAGTCCGCCGGGGTATTTCGAGCCGCAGCCGAAGCCCGCTGCCGCCGCCGCCAGCCCGAGCCATCCGTCCGGCGAGGAGCTCCCCCGGGCGCGGGCCAGGCACAGCGCGGAGAGGATCCCGAACTGCATCAGGAGGGGGTCCGAGGCGATCCATCGGATGTGGTAGCCCAGCTCGAACGAGAAGCCGAGGAGGGCGGCGGCCAGAAGGGCCTCGGCGCGGCTTGCGCCCCGCTGGAGGGCGAATGCGTACGTCCAGGGGATGGCCAGAAGGGCGAGGCCGATCAGGACGGCGCGGACGCGGTGGCGATAGGAGAGGTCCCGAAAGACGCTGCGGACGAGACGGCCCTTTTCGACGGTCCCCGGCCCGGTCTTCAGGATGTCGGGCAGGAGGCAGGCGAGACCGACCTGATGCATTGCGGAGGGGTAGCGGTAGCCCCCTGGCAGCGGGGTTTCCAGGAGAACGGAGTGCTGGATCCTCACGAGGAACGAGGCCTCGTCCCAGTGCGTCAGGACCCGGCTCCCGGGGGCCGCCGTTTCGAACGCGAGGCCGCGGTAGGCCGCGAAGGCCGAGATGGCGACGATGATCGCGATCGGAAGAATGCGCCGAAGGCCGCCGTCGATCGCCCCCTGCGCTTCCGGAGCGTTCGACATCGGTCGCGAAGATAGAGTGTCGGGGGGCGGATTACAATGTCGCCCCTCCATGGCCCTTTTCCCCGCCGCGCGCCGGCCCCTGCTTTCGCTGCTTTCGCTCGGCGTTGCGGCCTCCGCGATCCCGGGCCTCGAGCGGATCCTGCCGGACGGCGCCCGGTTCCTCCTCGCGCTGTCGGCGGTGTTCTTCGTCCCCGGCGCCGTTCTCGACGCCCGCCTCGATCCGGAAGGCGCTGCGCGCGACGGAAGGCTGCTGCGGCTTCCCTGGGCGTTCCTCTGGGGGCTCTCGCTCCTGACGGCGCTCTCGACGCTGGCGATCCTCGCGCGCATCTCCTGGGGCGCGTTCGGGTGGGTCCTGATCCTGCTGCCGCCGGCTGCGATCCTGTTCGCGCCGCGGCGGGAGGGGACGGCGCCGGCGTCGTGGCGGCCGCCCGGAATGTCGGGGACTGCCTTCGCGCTCCTGCTTGTGTTCCTGCTGGCAGGCGTCGCCGTCTGCCTGCGCGCCGGCGTGCCGATTGCCGACGACTCGGCCGGGCATCTCGCGGTCATCCGGAACCTGCTGGGCGCGCCCGACGTCGGGCTCCCGCGCGAAATCTTCTATCCGGGCGAGCCCCTCGACCCGCGCTACGCGTTCTCGACGTGGCACGTGATCCTGGCCGGAACCGCCTCCGTCGCGCTCGCGGATCCCCTGGCGGCGTGGCTCGCCGCGCCGTGCCTGATCTTTTTGATGCCGGTCCTCGCCTGGGCCGTTCTCGATCGGGCATTGCGGGGATCCGTCGGGGGGATTGCGCTCGCCGTGGGGGCGTTCGTATTCGGGATCGCGGGGCATCCCGCGGTCCGGCTCGCCGGCTACTACCAGTTTCCGGCCTTCTACGTTTCGTTCCCGCTCCTGGCCGTGCTTGCGCTCCGGGAAGCCTCGAATCCTTCGGCGAAGAACCGCCTGCTCGGCGCGGCCGTCCTCTTCGCGACGGCCTCGACGAATCCCTTCTACGGGGGCGCTCTCCCGCTCGCGGCGGCTTTTTTCCTCGCGACCGGCGCGGCGCTCGCGGGCCCCAGGTTCGGGGTCGGGAGGCTTTCGCTCCTGCCCTTTCTGGCGATGCTGATCGCGGGCGCGGCGATTCCCCTGGTCCTGCGCGCCGGCACGCTCGACGTGGTGAATCCCTACTTCCGCGACATCCTCGGATCGAATCCCCGGTTCCTCCGGCGGCTTCTTCCGATCGGCTCGATTCCGGGGCTCGACCCCGCCGCCCTCGGCTGGGCGCATGGGTTGTGGATGCTGAAGCCAGCGTCTTTCGGCGAGATCGGGTTCTGGGACGGCTGGCACATCCCGGCGCTGCTCGTCCCGGTCTTCGCGCTCTTGCGGCTCGGCCGGCGGCGCGATCCCGCGGGCCTCCTCGTCGCCTCGACCACGATTGGGGTCCTCGCGTTCGCCCTGTGCCCGCCCCTGTTCACCCTGTTCCAGGAGGGGCTCCCGCGGCTCGGCATCCCGGGCGTCGGGCCGGTCTACGCCTGGCGGATCCCGATGCTCCTCCTGGCCGTCCCGATCCTCGCGGATGTCTTCTCCCTCCTCGCCGACACCTGGACGAGACGCCGTCCGCCGGTCCGCCTTTCCTTCGTGGGGCTTGCGGTGTGCGGGGCGCTCGCGGCCGGGGCGACGTTCCTTCCCGGAACGATCCGGGAAGCCTTCGGGACGCTGGAACGCCTCCCCGACGAGAGGCTCTCCATCCGGGCCTTGCGCTCGATAGGTGTGCTTCCGGCCGGGCGCATCGAACCGGGGCCGGTCCTCAACCTGGTCCGCAGTCTCGAGTGGAGCGCCCGGTGGACGGGCCGGTTCGCGCGGATCGCGCTGTTCGGGGACGAGATGTCCGCCGACGAGGAATCCCTGCGCGCCCTCGCGCCGCACATGCGCGGCCGCCGGAACGAGGGCGTCCTGCTCGCCTCGCCCGCGGAATCCCTCCAGATGGCCGGCCTCGCCGGGGCTTCGATCCTCGCCTGCGACGCAGGCTACGCCTCGCCCGCGGCGGCGGACGCGCCCGAACGGATGCGGGACGCCCAGTTCCTTATGTTCCAGCCGGCCCCCGCGGACGGGAAGAAAAGGCTCCTGGACCGATACCGGATCCGGTTTCTCCTGGTCCGGTTCGAGGATTCCCCGGCGACGTTGGGACTCGGGGAGTTCCGGCTCGTCGAACGGATGTGGCCCTATGCGCTCTGGGTTCGCGAGACGGGCGGCCGGATTCCGAAGGATCCTCCCGCTCGTCCTTGAGGGAACGCCCTTCGACGGGGGCTGTCAGATCGCGTCGCGGGGGACGGGCGCCTTGCGGGGAAGGATTCGCGGCGCGGTGCCGGTTCCCTCGGGGCCGGCGGGTATCTCCGGCTCCGTGGCCTTCTTCTCTTCCGGGGCGGGGTCGGTCGGCAGTTCGAGCGGCGGGATCTCCGGTTCCTCCACCCTCGGCTCCTCCGGTT
>CAYHQZ010000039.1:0-20680 GCA_964358555.1 uncultured Planctomycetia bacterium | reverse complement strand
GGTGAAGGGGGCGTTGTTGTTTGAAATGTGAATGCAAGAGTCGCCCGCTGCGGACGAGGTGAGCTTGAAGGCGCAGTTCTTGATCTCCGTGCCCGTGTCGCCGGCGTCTTGAGCGTCAAAATAGATGAGAAAATCCGGATTGCTTTCAGAAGTGTTGAGAAACGAGCAGAAGTAGGCCTTGGTATTCGCGCAGTGCTCGATTCGGAGACACTGTTCCGCGCTACCCATCAGCCAGCAGTTCTCTAGGCGGTTGCCATCCGAGCCGTAGAAAAAGACGCCGTAGCGCGTCCCCGCGATCCGGGAGCGCTTGATCTTCACGTCCGCGTTGCCAGCGGCATCCACGTACACGCCGTCCTTCGATCCGCCGACGTCGTGGATGTAGAGCTGGTCCAGCGTCACATGAGCCGCGCCGTTCGTTACCGTGACGGCGTGGCCATCGCAGTTTTTAAGCTCAAAGCCTTGGATGACGACGTACGAGCCGCCGTTCACCTTGAAACATTCCGCATTATCCAAACCGTTCGAGGTGACGGCCACGGCTTCGCCGGCATCCGGCTTGATCGTGATGGTGTTCGTGGCGGATGCACCCGGAAGCGCAGGGATCGTTACGGTCTCGGCGTATGTGCCCTGATCCGTATGGATCGTTGTTGCGCCATCAACGCCATTCGTCTGAAGGTGGTTGACGCCTTTCTGGATCGTCTTCCAGGGGCTTCCGCTGCTTCCATCGCCCGTGGTGTCGTTGCCATTGGCCGTCGAGACATGGAAGTCCCCCGAGACCGCGGCGAGGGCGGTTCTGCTCGGGAGGAGCAGGACGGTCGAGGCCGCGATGAGGGAAATGGCGAGGAATCGGTGTACAGAGTCCGAGCGCATAGGGCGTACTCTCCTTCGGGATTCAGCCTTCGCCGTCACCTTCGCAGGGGAACGACGTTCCGGAGCCAATCCGAATCTCCTTGACAGCCGTGGAGTAATGAAAGGGGTTTGAGGACGCTTCCCCCTTCGGCTCAAGCGCCGAGCGTTGTGGCGTGTTGGCGCTTGGGCTGAAGGAGTTGACGAGAAGGATCCCCTTCCTATGAAACCGTGTCAAGGGGAATACAAGAAGAACAATCAGGATTTTTTCAGCGCAAGAAGCGTGCCGAACACGCCTCTCCTACCGCGGCGCTCCCGGCCCCGAGGGCGAAGGGGGTCTGCCTGGGACCATGGGGCCACCTCCGGGCCGGGGAAGATGCCGGGGGAACCCTGGGATATTTGACCCGCCGGCTCCAGGGGGTTTTGGCATCCCGGGAACCTGAGGCGTGCCCTTCGGGACGCGAGGGGCCAGATCCTCGGCCGAAAGCGGGCCCTTTTCCACGAGCCGGATCATCATCTCGTAGGGCGCCGCAATCTTAAGCGCGCGCGACTTTAAGGAAGCGTCCTTCTCGCCCACACGCTTGATGAGCGCAAGGAGATCCGGCTGATACCAGTACTCCTTCATCGCCTTCTCCGCCCAGTCGAGGGCTTCGGAGAGAAGCCCGGCAGTTTCCGCCAGGATCGCGAGGTCGCGATAGAGCGTCTTCGCGGGATAACTGGTGGAATCGAGTTTCTTCATCTCCTCATAGGCTTCCTTGTGCTTGCCGGCCTTCTCGCAGGCGGAGACGAGAGCGAGGCGAAAATCCTTCTCGGCCTTCCTTATATATGTAGGCTCGGCATCCAATAGCCGCTTCTGCGCCGCCCATTCCTCGTCAGTGCGCGGGGAGAAAAGCGGCCGAATGGCATCTCTAATCCCGTCCGGATCGCCGAGGTCCGCGAGCGTGATGACGAGGTTTTTGAGCGCCGTGGGATAAAGCGGCGCCCTTTTCAATGCCTCCTTGAACTTTTCCGCGGCCTCCTTCTTCTTCCCCGTTTCCGCGAACGAGACGCCTTCGTTGTTCAAGATGCCGGCCTCGATGGGGTAGCCCTTCATCTCGCCTCTGTCGCCCGTAAGGCCGCGCCAGGCGTCTTCGGCTTCCCACGGGGGCGGGCCTTCGGGAAGCGATGGAATCGGAGGCTTTACCCCCGCCTGTTGGGGAGCCGGGGCCAAAGCATCCGAAGGATTCCCGCCGCCCCTTACCGCGCCGAAGACAAGAAGCAAGAACAGGATGCCCAGCGCGAGAACTCGAGGTCGAGCGAGAAGCCGGATCGTGGCCATGGCCGGTGCGGGGGGTAGCCCTGCGATCCCTACAGGATGCAAGGAGAAAGGCCTTCTGTCCAGTTCGCTCTTTCCACAGCCGTTTGTTTGTGTGTAGGCTACCGCTCCTCGGGAATGGAGACCATGATGACAAGAACCGTGGCGTGCTTGGTTGCTGTCCTCTTCTTTCTTTCAACCTCCAACCTCCTCGCGGCCGGCGCGCCGACCAAGGTCGCGCCAAAGGCGCCCGCGCCGCCCAAGGCGTCGGCTCTCCCGGCAAAGGTCGAATGGAAGGAGTTCGTGTCGAGCGACGGGAGCTTCAAAGTGGAGTTCCCAGGCGAGCCCAAGGCGAGCCGGGATTTCAAGGACGTTTCCTACCGCATCGAGCGCTATCTCTTCACGTTTCAAAAGGACGACGCCCAGTACCTCGTGGCCTACTGCGATTTCCCGGGGGGAATGCTTCCGGGCCTAGGATCGACTCCGGAGGCGATCCAGGCCGCGGCGATGGATCGCACGTTTGATCGAAGTCCGAAGGGAAAGATCGCCGAGACGAAGGTCAAGATTTCGGATTACATGGGCCGCGAGATTTCCTTCGAGGGCTACCGCGAAAATAACCCGAAAATCTGGAACATCACGCAGCGCGCGGTCCTGGTGGATCGCAGGTGTTTCTTCGCCGAGGCGGCGGTCCTCGCCTCGAAGAAGGACGTTCTGCAAGGGGACGCGAAGCGGTTCTTCGACTCCCTCAAGGTCCCCACCATCGCCGAGCGGGTCGAAGGCCTGGCGACCAAGGTGCGGAAGGCCGACTTCTCCAGGAGAATGGATGCCGCCTGGGCGCTCTCACGAATCGGGGCGCCGGCGGTGCCGGCGCTGGCGAAGCTCGCGGGCGACAAGGACGACATGACCCGCTCCGCGGCGGTCTACGCGCTGGGCGCTATCGGCAAAGATGCGGCTCCCGCCATCGTGGAGCTGGCGAAGGTCCTTAGCGGCAAGATAACCACGATCCATCCGGTTGCGGCTGACGCGCTGGTTAAGATCGGCGGCTCCGCCGTGGCGGAAGTCCAGAAGGTCTTGAACGACAAGGACCCGGACGCGCGCAAACGCGCCCTTCGGATCCTTGGGCGCATCGGACCTTCGGCCTCGCCCGCGGTACTCGAGATTTCCAGGCTTGCGAAGGACGATCCGGACAAGGAGGCGAAGCTCGTAGCGGTGCAGGTCCTGGGCGAGATCGGCCCGGGCGCCGCTTCCGCGATCCCCGTTTTGAAGGCGAGCCTCGAAGATCGCTCGCTCCGAGATGCGGCGCAGTCATCCCTCGTTCGGATTGGCGGTGTTTCGGTCGGGCCGTTCACGGAGGGGTTGAAGAGCAGCGAGCCCGAGGTCCGCCTCGCCGCCGCGAAGGCACTTCGGGAACTGGGTGAGAAGGCAGAAGCGGCCGTGCCGGCGCTCATTGCCAGCATCAAGGATCCGGATCGAGACGTGCGCACCCAGGCGGTCTTCGCGCTGGGAAGGATCGGCCCGAAGGCGAAGGCGGCCGTGCCGGCGCTCGTTGATGCGCTCGAGGACGAGCCGCTGCAAGGGGCGATTTCGTCCGCCCTCATCACGATCGGCCCCGAGGCCTCGATTCCGGCTCTCGGCAAGGCCATCAAGGATAAGCGGCCGCAGGTGCGAAGGGCGGCAGTGGGAATGGCTTCGCTCTTCCGAGGCGAATCGGAAAAGATCCTTCCGGAGTTGGTTTTTGCACTTCAGGACGATGCCCTTCGGGTGGATGCCGTGCGCGCGATCGGCGCCATGGGGCCAAAGGCCGAGAAGGCGGTGCCGGACGTGCTCAAGGCGCTGAACGCTTACGAGAGATCCCCCGGCGTGTATGGGGAAGCCATCACGGCCCTTCAGCGGATCGGTCCGAAGGCGGTGCCGGCGCTCATCGCGACTTTGAAGGACAAGAAACGCGACATCCGCGCGGCCGCCGTGCGCGCCCTCGCCAGCATGGACCCGCCTCCCGACGAAGCCCTCCCGAACCTCATCAAGGTTTTGGAGGACGAGGACTCCATGGTGAAGACCGCCGCGGCCGGCGCACTCGAGCGCTTCGGCCCGAAGGCGATGGAGGCGATGCCGCAGCTTCTGAAGATCGCCGAGGGCAAGGACACGGCCGCCCGGGCGACGGCCATCCGGACGATTGGAGCGATCGGCGGGGATGCACGGACGCTGTCCATCCTCGTTCGCCTCATGAAGGATTCCGAGGGGGCGGTTGCACGCAACGCCGCGTCCTCGCTGCGCCAGCTCGCCCCGAAGGCGCTTCCCGGGATGAAAGCCGAGGAGAAACGAACACTTGTGCCCTCCCTTCTTGAAGTGCTCAAGGGCAAGAACAACGACCATCGGGTGGTTGCCATCACGGTCCTGGGCGAGATTGGGCCGAACGCTGACGCGGCGGAAGAAGTTCTTCTGAAGATCGCCGACGACAAGACGCAGGAGTCGAGGCTCGTGAAGGCAGCGAATGCGGCCATCATCAAGATCCGCACGAAACCTCCGCCGCCGAATGAGAAGCCGCTTCTGCCGGAAGACTTCAAGAATCCATAACGGTTGAACGCGGTGGAAAGGGAATCGGTGTTTCGATTCCCTGGACTCATTCCGCTATTCGACCAGCTCCTTCAACTCCTCCGCCTTCCCCCTCGCGAACTCCGGCGACTGCATCTGGATGAGCTGCCGTCTCGACGAGGCGCCGTTGTTCTCGTGGCTTCCTTTCGCCTCCGGCCGGCGAAGGCGGATCACCTCGCCAATGAGCCCTTCCACCTTCGGATGGCGGAGGATTTTCCGGAAGAACGGCCGAGCATGCCGGTTTCGCCCCGTAAAATAGTCACGCAACTCGTGCTGCAGATCGAATCGCGCCTCTCTGTCCCGGAACCCGTCGGAGTCGCCCGGTTCCATCGGTGTAGGATCCGAAACACCCGAAAATGCCCTCGAGGATTGGGGGAAGTTCAAGGCGGCGTGAAGGAAGCATGCGAGCGACTCCTTCTTCTCTTTGAGCTCGAAGAGTGCGAAAGCGGCGACGAAACTCAACTCGGGATCGCTATGGCACACCTTCAGCGCTTCCTCGGTTGCAAGCTTCCAATCGCGGCGGTTCAAGAAGATCCGTGCGCGCTGAGAGATGGCGTCGAACTCGCTTCCGCATTCCTTCTCCATGCGGCGGCAGATGGCGAGGGCTTCGGAATACTTGCCGACGCAGTTGAGCGCGAAGGCGAGGCTGTGGAGTCCGTGGACGTAGGGGCGGGATCGGAGGTCCTTCCAGGAGAATCCTTTTGGCAGCCGTTTTGGAAACAGCCGGCGGCCCGTCTCTATGGTCTTCTGGAAGAAGGAGACGGCCTCATCGTACCGACCTCTCTCCATGGCGATGTGCCCGAGGTAGTAGTAGCCCTCGGCGTGGCCAGGAAAGCATTCGACCAGGAGCGAGAAGATCCGCTCGGCCTCGTCGCCTTGGCCTTCCTCGTAGATCTCCTCGGCGTAGTTCTGGATGTCGATGGGGACTTCTCGCGCGCTTGCGCGGAACGCCCAGCGGAACCGATCGTCCGAGAAGTTCTGTTTTGGTGGCGCCTTCAGGCGGGAGAGCTGCAGGCGGATCAGATCGCAGAGGCCAAGGAGCGCGGTCTGGTGCTTTTGGAGGTGCTCGGCTGCGGCGGGAACGTCGGTCGGATCGGCAAGGCAGAGCTGCCGGCCGAAGACGGCGAAGTCGGCTGGGAGCCTGTCGAAGAGGGCGGCCTCACGGTTTTCGTACTTCTCCGGAAGGACCGGAATGTTTTTAAGCGCCTCCTCGCGCAACTTCCCCCATTCGAACTTGATCTGCGGGAAGGAATCCTCCAGGAGGTAGCGGAACTGGATCGCGGAATCCGCGTCCGGGTTCTCGAAGGCGGCTTTCGCCTCCTCCTGCGAGTAGAGCGTGAAGAGGTTCACCTGCTCGACCTTCCCCGTCTCTCCCTCTCTCCTGCCGTGGACGAGTGCGAGCTGGTTGCCGCGCTTCCGGATGTAGGCCATGTGGGGCCTCCTTTCATGGGGAGGTATAGCACGGCATGAATGTTGTGTCAAACATTATACAACACAACATAAAAATAATTATTCAAGTCGCGCATATCTCTCTTTGTTCCAATGAAATACGCCAGAACTTGTTGTAAGCCGAGATGTTGCAGCGTTTATGTAGTTGGAATCGTGGTCCGAGATCCTGAGTCGATATCAATTCGGGCTGGCATCGCTGTTGCGAAGTCGGTGAAGTCTGGCCGGCCGCCAGGCCTGGCCTTCTACTGAGGAACGTATGCCTGCCTCTTCCTTTATGCGTACGGCTGGGTCAGCTCTCGTCATCAAAGGGCGCGGGAGCCGCAGGCGGCGGTGCGGGCGCCGGGGGCGTTGCCCTACCGAAGAGGCCGCCCTCGTAGACGGCCCAAGTGCCGAGCCAGAGTGTGGTGAGCAGGATGGGCGTCTTCCAGCTCGCGAGGATGCGGGGCACGCTACCTATCCTCCGGGGCGACCTCTTGGGCATCAACTGGATCGCGTACGGCCGGCACAGGCTACAATCCCCTCGGAGGTCGAAGTCGTGGCCCTTCGGCTTTCCCGGCCCTGTCGAGGTTGTGGCATGCATGCCTCGACAGGGCCTTTCCTTCGGCCGGCGCTGTTGCGAAGTCGGTGAAGGCCGCAGGGGACAACGCCGCGATCCTTCCTGGCCTTCGAGACGCTATTATTCCCGGCCGACCCGCCTGGGCGGATCAGGGGATGGTCCCCGATGCCGCTCGCGTGGAGGATAGACCACCGAAGGAGAACGCGACGATGCTCCAGGACGAGAAGAAGGACGCCGCTGAAGCCAGCCCCGAAGCGCCGAAGCCGGGGGACGTGGCTTCCCCACCCAAGAAGCGCGGCCGGCCCAAGGGAAGCAAGAACGCGAAACGCGGCGGGCGGCCGAAGAGCGTCGAGAAGGCCATCCGGGACGCCTACGCCTCCGGCATCCGCCTCTACGGTCGCATCGCCGCCGCCGTGAAGAAGGCTACCGGCCAGCCCGTCCGTTTCCCCGCCATCGCCAAAGCGCTGGCGAGCGTTCGCCCGGCGAAAGCTGCCGTGCCGAAGAAGTCCAAGCGGGGTCCGGGCCGGCCGAAGGGAAAACGAGGTCGTCCGAAGGGAACGGGCCGCCGTGGCCGTCCGCCGAAGGCCGTCGGTGTCAGCGGGTTCCTCATCGTCCAGGGCCGCAAGATCGCGAAGGCCGCGTCCGTGGCCGACGTGAAGGCCAGGCTCGCCCGGATCCTCGCGAAGGCAGACAGCCTCGAAGGCGTCGAGGTCTACGAGCGGCGGCCGGTGAAGATCGAGCGGAAGGTGACAGTCAGCCTGTAGGGCTGCCGGAGGAGACATGCCCGAAAAGAACCAGGACGTTTGGCAGAAGATCGCCGACAAGGTGCAGAAATTCTTCGCTTTGTATCCGAACTTCGTCTTGAGAAGCGAGGCACTCCAAGTCCTGCGCGCCGCGAAGAAGAAGATCGCGATCCCCGCGGGCAATCCCTCCGGCTGGGCTGGCGGAATCATCTACGCGGCCGCGAACGATCGGCGGAGACCCTTGGGCATCCCCGAACTCTTGAACAGCGAGGCGGAGGAGTTCTTCGGCGTCACGATGGGCACCATCCGACGGCGAGCCGCCCGGGTGTCGGCGCTGATCTACGCCTGATGTTCCGGGCCGATCTCGCCAGGGCGGAGGGAACGAAGGGGAGGTGCAAGGTTGGCCCGCTGGCGTGCCTTGGGCTATCTCCAGGAGACAATCTCAATTGGCAGGTGTATCCTTCCGAACTCAAGGTTGGATCGACTCGTGCAATCTGAAGAGTTGGGGACCGAAGGAGCCAGACATGCCAGAGGCTGATCTGAGGGCTATTCGCCGGACAATCAAGAAGTTCGTTCCCATCCTCAAGGAATCTCGGGAGGCGAACAAGAACGAGGCGGAGACGGTGATGATCATCAGCAAGTTCCTGGAGGAGGCGTTCGGCTACGATCTTCTCCGGGACGTGAGCCGGGAGTTTCAGATCCGGGATCGCTACTGCGACCTCGCCATCAAGATCAACGGGCAGGTCCGGTTCCTCATCGAGGCCAAAGACGTGACGACCGCTCTCCATGAGAAACACATCGAGCAGGCGGAAAACTATGCATCCCGCTCCGGGATCCCCTGGGTCGTGCTGACGAATGCGATCCAGTGGCATCTTTATCACCTGACCTTCAACGATTCGGAAGGGATCTCCCGCGTTCGGGTCCTTTCGGTCGATCTACTGGCTGAGGGAGCGGACGAAGAAGTCATGGCGAGGGACCTCGGGATCCTTCACCGGGAGAGCGTTGCCGCCGGGGAGCTGGAAGGTTTCTGGCAGAAGTTCAGTGCCCTGGGACCGCGCGGGCTCATTCGCGCCCTCTTCTCGGAAAGCGTCTTGAGCCAGCTCCGACGGGAGGTTCGTCGCGAGACGGGCATCATGATCCCGACGGAAGAGATTCTGGAGGCCCTGAAGAACCTCCTCGACAAGACGATCCTTGCCGATCTGGCCGACATCAAGATCCGCAAGCGACGGCGGAAGAGGCGAAGTGGAACTGCGGGGCAACCGGAAGGGGAAGGTGAACTGCCCGGAGAATCCGGAGAGGATGATCCGGATGCGACCCAGGACGAGGAAGAAGGCTCTGACAATGCGGGAGGGGAAGCACCTGCCTCACCTCCCAATCCTGAGCCTGCTCCCAAGCCTTAGCCGATCGCTTCCTTGACGAACAGGTCGCCGATAGCCTCCGTCACGGGTTCCCATTTTTCGGGCAACCGCTAATATCCCTTCCCTCGGATTGGAGGGCCATTGAGCCGCAACGCGTTTCTGGGCTTCATCGGTGCGATTATCCATGAGATCGCTCGCACCCGACGGCATGCGGTCGTTCAGCGCCAGGGACTCTATGCGCGTTCGATGCCCCGCGCCCCTCAGCGCGCTATGGTCCGACCGCCTACGGTGCGCGAGTTGCGTGCGAAGGAGAAGGAATCAAAGCTGCAGCGTCAGGAGGAGCGTCGGCGCGAAGCCGAGCAGGAATGCCAGAACATCCAGGAGAGGGAGAATACCCTTCGTAGGATCCTCGAACACACGCTCTCGGTAGACGACCGTCTCGATTTCAATGCGCTGAGGGAGCACGAGCCCTTCACGCCGCCTCCGATCCCTGAGGAACTGACGAGTGCAATACCAGCGCCCGATCCCAAGGACTACGTCGCCCGTGTCAAGCCGCAGACGCTGCTTGAGCACATCATGAATAATCCAAGTCGCTACGAGCAAGACATGAAGGCTGCCTACGCTGATGCAAATCGTGCGTTGATTGCCTGGCAGCGTTCCGAAAACGAGCGGCAGGCAAAATTGCAGTGCTTTCGTGAAGAGGCCGAGGTCCTACGGATGGCCCACATAGAAAAACGCCGGCAAAGAGATCAGGCTGTAGATACATTTGTTGCGGCGTATCGATTAGGCGACCGAGATGCCGTTATCAATTACAACTCCATGGTGCTCGAGCAGTCAGCATATCCGGATGGGTTTCCGCAGGAATTCCGAATTGATTATGACCCGGTTTCAAAGGAACTCGCGATCCATTATGGACTTCCGGATGAAGGCATAGTCCCGAAGGAGAAGGGATATCGATACCGTGAGCGCAAGGACGAAATCGAGGCAATTTCCAGAAAGCCATCGGAAGCGAAGGAGCTCTATGTGGACATCGTCGCTTCCGTCACCTTGCGAACGATCCATGAAGTGCTTGAGGCAGATCAGGGAAGCCATATTCGGTCCGTTTCTTTCAATGGCTACATCCAGACAATAGACAAGGCAACGGGCAGCGATGCGAATCCCTGCATCGTTTCGGTTATGACCACGCGGGAAAAGTTCATAGGCCTGAATCTTGCCCGGATCGACAAACTGCAGTGCCTGCGAAGTCTTGGTGCCAAGATATCCGTGTTAAAACCTGGCATTTTGTCGGTCATTGACATACGGCCGGCCGAATAAGGAGGCTGCAATGCCCAGCGACGATATTCACCGTCCCATAATCGTCCAATGCAGGCGGTGCGGGCAGAATCTTAGTGCGCCAGCGAGCGCTTCTGGCCGGCAAGGCAGATGCCCCAGGTGCGCTTCCCCAATAGACATCCCCGCGACAGGCATACCGCAGCCTTCGATTGTGCCGGGAGGCTCGAGTGCGCATGTAAATACCCAAGATGATTTTCAGGGAAGCAACGCAGAACTGGCGCGGTTGCAGAGCGAAATCACGAAGGCAAAAATTGATTTCCAGCGATTCTTGATTGAATCACGGAAACAACGCGAGCAATTGGCACAAGAATACGAGAAAGGTCGGGCTACGTATGAGGCGTTAAAAAAGGAAGTGGGGTTGCTCGAGGAAAATCTCGAGGATATTTCATACGGCCTCTACAAGCCGCACTTCGATTTTCAGACTTCCGAGGCATACAAGGTTGCTTTGGATGCATTACGAGATAAGGAAAGGATGCTTATTCGAAACGATCAGGCTGCAAAATGTTCCGTTCAATGGACCGTCGGCGGGAGCAAGCAGGATGGCGCTCGAATGGCGAAACAGAACAAAAAGCTGGTTCTCCGAGCATTCAATGGCGAATGTGATGCGGCGCTCGCCAACGTTTCATGGAGCAATATCTTGAAAATGGAGGAGAGGATTCAAAAATCGGCCGAATCCCTTAACAATCTGGGGGGCGTTTTGCAGGTATCGATAGCGCAGGGATATCTTGATTTGAAGATTAAGGAGCTGAGGCTGGCCTACGAGTACGAAGAGAAACGCCATCAGGAACGAGAGGAGCAGAGGCGAATCCGGGAGGAAATGCGGGAGGAAGAAAAAGCCAGAAAAGAGTGGGAGGAAGCGAAGGAAGCGGCGGCTCGCGAGATGGAACAGAGCCAGAAAGCCCTCGACCAAGCACGCGCCGAAGTTTCACGTGCAACGGGCGCGCAGCTGGAGAAAATGAACGAAACCATCAAGGCTTTGGAATCGCAGCTCGCGGAGTCGCAAGTGCGAAATGAGCGCGCTATTTCCATGGCTCAACTTACCAAGGCTGGGAATGTGTATGTTATCTCCAACGTGGGATCATTTGGGGAGAACGTATTCAAGGTAGGTTTGACGCGGCGCGTAGATCCGCAGGAACGCATTGACGAACTTGGCGACGCCTCGGTCCCATTCCCTTTCGATGTGCATGCTATTATTCCATCCAAAAATGCGCCAGAATTGGAACTTGCGCTGCATAATTATCTCGATGCCAGAAAAATAAACCTTATAAATCCAAGGAAGGAATTCTTCCGCGTCAGTCTCGACGAGATTGAGGCTTTCGTGAAAAAGAAGGGGCTAACAATAGAATTCACGAAGGTTGCAGAGGCGCGAGAATATCGAGAAACCATGTCAGTCCGTCAGCAACCGATCGCGCAACAACGGCCAATGCCTCGACCGCAATCGAAGCCCGAGCAAGCAACGGTCGAATTTCCTGTCAACCCGTTTCTTTCAAATCCCGGGAAATAGGCTGAACAAGAATATAGCCAGAAATAGCCATTTTCATGTCCGTGCTTTGGCAATGAAGTCAACGACAGCCTTCCACTCCGGCATCTTTCCCTCCCGCTGAAACGCCTTCCTCGCCGCCCGGATGGCCTTGTGCAGTTCCGGCCACTCCTGGGACTCGTCCTCGGCCTCGTGGAGATGGCCCACCGCCCGGAGCCTGTTGGCGTAGCCGTCGGCCGTCTCGGCGAGGAGGACGTAGGCGGCGCCCAGGTGCTTCTCCACGCACTCGAGGCATGAGGGCCGCGTGGCCTTCCCAGCGGGCGTTGCCTTCCCGCAGTCGCACTTCCCCCGGGGCACGGTGGAGGTCGGGACGACCTCGCTCTCCCGGCGCCGAACGGCCGTGGCCGTGGGCAGGAGCGCCTTCGCGCCCGCTCGTTTCAACCTCCGCTCCTCGAAGCCCGCTCCGCACCGATCGGCGAAGATGACCTCATCGCCCAGGATCGTGCATTTGTAGGCGGGCTTCCCGTCGCACTCGATGAAGTGCTGGTGCCCGGTCGCGAGGTCGTATTCCAGCGTGAAGACCTCGCTTTCCATGATCCACTGGGCGCTGATGAGAAGCCGCTCCGGAGCGTCCGAGATGTAGGCCAGGCGGTAGAGGAAGGCCCCCGGGAGTTCGATGACCTGCTCGCCAGAGGCGTCGCGGACGTGGACCAAGCTTTCCATGTCGCCCCAGACGAGTCGCTCGCGGTAGATGAAGCCCGTCCGGGCGGCCTGGATGACCACGGGGGGCGAGAGGCGGTCGAGCGCGGGGCCGTCCATTCGGTAGAGCCGGAAGCGGCGGTCCGCGGGGGAGCCGCCGGCGATGAAGGCGACGTGCCAGCCCGTCTCGTCCTGCCAGGCGGTGGGCGCGCACTCGCAGACGTCCGCCGCCATTCCGGTCACGAGGCGCTGCTCCTCGGCTTCGACCGGCAGGTAAAACGCCTTCCAGACCCGCCCGGGCTCCTCTTTGGCCTTCGCTTCGGCCCGGCAGAAGAAGAGGACGGGCGTGCCGCCCGGCGTCGGAGCCAGGAACGGCATGTGGGTCATCGATCCGTCGTCTTTGGGGAGTTTCATCAGTACCTCGGGGTTTCCGTCTGGCAGTAGCCAGGCCATTGGATCAGGTTGCCGGGAATTGGCCGACCGAGCTGGAGCTGCATGTAGCCGTTGTAGAAGTAGTACGACTCGAAATAGTTCGGCAGGCCGTAGAGCACGCCGAACTGGTTCACGTAGCCGGCGCCGTACCAGGGGAACTCGAGGGGCCAGCAGTAGCTCATCTCGATGAGCCGCCAGTAGGACCAGGGGATGGCCATTTCGGGGCCCTGGTAGGGCGTGAGGTCCCAGATGGGGTACTCGGCGTTCGTGATGTAGGAGGCCAAAAGAAGCGCCTGGGGGCAGCAGGAAGCGCAGGTCCCATCCGGGTTGAAGAGCACGCCCATGCCGTTCGGATGCAGGCCACGCTTTCCGCTTGGCCGCAGGACCGTCTTTCCCGGGGTTCCCATGGCGCCTCCTACGCCTCGTAGCAAGGCTCCTGGCCCACGACCTCGTTGATCCAGCCGAGAACGATGTTCCCCTGGTCGTCGTAGTGGGCGTATCCCAAGTCGGCCTGGTACATGAAGCCCACCGATGGGCGCCGCCACATGTGGGGCCAGTTCACGGGATTGACGTTCGTGAGCAGGGTCTCGCCCGTGAAGTAGTCGACGATGTCGTATTCCCAGGTCGCAGGCGTCGTGGCGTTGCCGGGGGCGCCGCCTACATCCTGGAGGCGGACGGGGAAGATCGTCGGTGGCCTTCCGAGGCGCACGACCGCCCACTGCAACCCCGTCCCGCCCTGGCGCCAAAGGATGGAGGCCGCGCCGTACGTCACGGCCCGGAGGTCTTCCGTGGTGCCGTCGTCGATGTCGGCCGTCGGGCACTCCCAGGTGTCGTCGAAGACGTACAGGCGCACCGGGCAGATGCCCTCGATGTAGGCGAGGCCGATTCTGTCCTCCGCGAGCGGCTCCGCGAGGATCGCAAACTTCCCCCGGTGGTAGGGATGGACCGGGACCTCGCCAATGAGCGCCACCTGGCGCTTGAATTCCGGCTCGTTGTCTTCCGGGTAGATGAGGATGTCCGTCAGCCCCACGACCGAGAACTGCGGCAGGTCCGCGCCGGAGTTGTTCTTCACGTAGACGATGCCGTTCCGGGTGTCCTTGGGGCGGTCCTCTTTCCCCAGCGACATCGTCCGGTTCCGAAAGTCGACGGCGGCATCGATGAAGGAGTTGTAGGCCATCGCGGGGATCCGGAGCGGCTGGCCCCTGGAGACCTTCTTCAGATCATCGCCTGGCATCGCTACGCTCCGATCCCGAAGAGGGCAAAAGTGGTCTCGGGGTAGACGCGTTCCACGTACACCGCCACGGGCTTCTTGATGAGGACCTTTACGTCCTCGTCCACTTCAGGCGCGTACTGGACCCACATATACTCCCAGCCCTTTTTCTCGATGGGGCCGATATCGCCCACCTGGATGTCGGTGCGATTCACCGCGGCGGCGAATTTGTACGTCACCTCCCAGAGGTCTTCCGGATCGTCGCCCTGCCTCGATCCCGAGGCGCCCAGGAAGAGCACCTCGCCCGGCTGGAAGCCGCGAAATGCGTCGTTGTTGACGGATCCCGTCGCGCGGAAGAGCAGCTGCCTGAACGACTCCGTCACGACCTCCGGCAGGAGGTAGTGGGTCTCGGCGAAGTTGTAGACCGGCACCGTGATGTCGACGCCGACGACGTTTTCCCCGTCGAACCCGATGGCGCCGCCCAAAAGCTCGGAGGCCGATGGGCCGTACTTGTTCTTCGTTTCCAGACTCTGGGTGATGTGCTGGCTGCCGCCGCCCGTGTCGAAGGAGAACGTGGGGTCCGGCTCCGGCGTGCCTTCCTCGCCGGGTTCCGGGCGCTCATAACGGACGTTCACCTTCCAGGTGTCGGCGGTGATGTGCTCCGAAATCTCGACCGCTTTGCGCAGAAGCCCCGCGTAGAACATCGGCGTCTCCGCCGTGATGGCTACCTTAACCTCGGCCTCATCCGCGGCGCCGCGCACCAGGTATGGCACCTCGGCGGTGGACTTGGAGGAAACCAGCTCCGTCCGGCCTTCGAAGAGTTCTTCTACGGTCACCATGGAGGTTCCTCAATCGAAGACGAGGCCGACGCCGTCTTCGAGCCTGGTCGCGATCTTCTTGGTGTTCTTCGCGGTCTCTTCCGTCGCCTTCGCCGTCCGCTCTTCGGTGGTGGAGCCGATCCCCATCCGGCCGGCCGCCTCGGCGCCGAACATCCCCGCCACATCGAGCGTCTGCCGGACCTTCTCCTCGATATCCGGGATGGAGGCTTCGATTTCTCCAAAATCCCACGCCGGCGGCAGCGCCGGCGCTTCGCCCGCGGGGGCGAGCGCGCTTTCCGCCAGGGCGGCTTCGCGCTTCGTCTTCGCCTCTTCCACGGCGATCTTCCATTCGGCCTTCGCGGCCGCGAGCGCCGCCTCGCTGTCCTGCCGTTCCTGCGCGAACTGCTCGTCCCGGGCGCGCGCCTCCGCGTCCGCCTCGTCCGCGATGGCGGCCAGCGTGAATTCCCGCTCGGTGTCGATCTGCTTCAGCTCGTCCTCGCCCTTCGATTTCGACTCCTCCTGGCTCCGCTCGCGGTTTTCCTTCCAGCGCTTCGTGTCCATATCCACGAGCTTGTTGGCCATCTCGACGTCCATCTCCGGATCGAACTGCCCCCGGACGTCGTTCATCCTTTTCGCCACCCAGCCGGTGATGGAATCCCAGACGGATGCGGCGCCGTTCGCAAAGCTCCGAAGGGTGTCGGAAAGGAAGTTGAGCGTCTTCACCCAGAGTTTGCGCAGGCCAAACCACGCCTGGGCGACGAGCGAAACCGCGCCCCAGAAGATGTCGCTCGTAAGCGAGAGGAACCATCCCTTGAAATCGAGCCACCAGCCTTTGAGCGTATTGATGCCAGCGCGCCAGACGACCTGGAGCGACGTCCACAGGACCTTCGCCGCGAGCGCCACGTCGCCGGAGGCGAGAGCGTCCTTGATGCCCTGGAACGATTCCAAGGCGAAGTTCTGTAACGCCGCAAAGCGCCCGCCCAGCCACTGCAACGCCTCGCCCGTGGCACCCGTCGCCCAGGCGATGGTTGCGGCGAGGCCTGCTACGGCGGCGATTACAAGGCCAATGGGAGAGAGGAGGAAGCTCAATGCGGCCGAGGCAACCGTAGCGAAGGCGACGAACAGGGTGCCGACGGCCGAGATGATCCCGCCAAGGGCCGTGAGCGCGATGCCGGCACCGATCGCGACGGTGCCGATCTTCAGGATGGAGACGATGAGGCCCTTGTTCTGCTCGAACCAGTTTCTGGCCCTTCCCGCAAGCTCCACCAGCCGATCGGAGAGGCCCGAGAGCATCGGCGCCAGCGCCCCGCCCACGGCCGCCACGATGCGCCGGAATGCGGCCCACAGGCGGTCCATGGCGTCGTTCAAGGCCGCGGCGGCCTGGGCGTCCTCCGTGGACATCACAAGGCCCAGGCGCCGCGCCTCCGCGCGAAGCGCGCCCATCTCCTCCATCATGGGAAGAAGCTCGGTCCCGGATCGGCCAAAGATGGCCATCGCGGCGGCCGCGCGGATCGTGGGGTCCGTCAGGGCGGTGAGGCGCTTTCCGATGAGCTCGAGCTGCTCGTCCGGGGCGAGCTGGATGATTTCGCCCAGATTCACACCCAGCGTCTCGAGCGCTTTTGACGGCTCCTTCCCTCCTTCGGCGGCGCCGGCAATGGTCTTCTGCATCCGGCGGAGGCCGGTTTCCACCGCCTCGAGATTGGTGCCGGAGAGTTCCGCGGCATAGCCGAGTTCGGACAGTGCTTCGACGGAGGCGCCGGTACGTCGGGACATCTTCTCCAGTTGGTCGCCCATCTTGGAAAACGCCCGGGCGCTCAAAAGCAGCGGGGTCACGAGGCCGACACCGAGGCTAGCGAGCCGAAGACCTGTGGTTCGGATGCCGGCGCCGACGTTCTGGAGGGAGATTCCAAACGCCTTCAGGCGGGCCAGCGCCGATTGAAGCCCCCGGATGAATTTCGTATCCCGTACCGAGAGCTCAATGAACGCCGCGCCCGCCCGAATGCCGCCGGCCGCTGGCATCTCTCACCTCTCCGGGCCCGGGGTCGCCGGGCCCGGATCCGGCAGGACGTACCAACCCTCCGGGAGGTCTACGGTGCCCTCAACCTCCCGGCCGGTCTTGTCCGCCGCCCACACCTTTACCGCCCGGAGCGTTTCCCGGAGGCGCACCGGCTCCCCCGGAGGCACCAGCACCACGCGCGTTCCGCAGCCGCTCGAGAAGGCGAGCGCGAAGATCGTCCCGACGAGCACCGTCTTCCACCGAGTTCGAGAACGATTCACGGATTGCATGGGCGATGATCTCCACGAGGGTTGGGGCGCACTCGGCCAGGACCGCGCCGAGGAAGCGCCCGAGGAGTTGGGCAAGCGCCGTCATTTGGACCCGGCGCTATCGGTGGGCGTCGCGTCCTTGGCGAAATAGAGGCCCACGGCCGCCGTCGCCGCCGCGATGAACGCGCCCCACTGCGGCACCGTCGAGGCGTTCGCGTCGAGGATCGGAATCACCAGGAACGTGATGGCCGCCGCGATGATGGCCAGCACCCCGCACGACGTCGTCTTCCAGTTCATACGACTCTCCTTTCCTTGTCCACGAAGACCGCCTTCAGAATTGCGAAGGCTGCCGCCTTCGAGATGGGTTTACGTCCCTTCGACACTCGGAACGGATTGAAATCCGCAGGGGAATACGGCCGTTGCTTTTTCGGATCGCGATGGATGTTCGCGAGGTGCGACATAAGCCCCGCCGTATGTGCCCAGCGCTCCTGCACGCAGCTTTTCCACATCCATAGGAGTTCCCTCAGGGTGAAAGGTCCTGGGTCGAGCCCGAGGATTCCTGCGAGCTCGAAGGCGAGGAACAAGGCATCCCCGCTGTTGCCGGATGCGTCTCCGGCGGCGGAGTCCCCGGCGGTTCCAGAACCGTCACCTTCGCGAGGTCCTCCTCCAGCGTTTTCTCCGCCGCGTCCCTCGCCTTCTCGGCCAGGTTCCACATGGCCGAGAGCACTCGGATCACCCGCGCGCGGTCGCGCGGGTTCGGGGTAAAATTTGCCAGTTCGTCCAGAAACGTCTTCGTCGCGTGCTCGATGGCGTCACCCGACATCGCACCGCCGAAATCATCCTGCGAGACGCCGAGCGCGTCCGCCTCGGGCTTGCAGATGAAGTAGATCGCGTCGCAGAGGAGCACTGCGTCCTCGAGGAGCCGCTCCAGAACGGCGATGAAGTCCTTTCCCGCCAGGTTCAGGTTCAGGGCGGTGCGCACCCGGCGGATGGCGTTCACGTCAATCGAAACGGGCCAGCTTCTGCCTGCGTTGTCCTTGAAAACTTTCATGGGTTCCTCCTACGCCGCGACCTTCCACTCGGGCGCATGGGCGCTGCGGGTGATCTTCAGGGTGACGGAAACCGTGAGGGCCTCCTCCAGCGCTTCCTTGCGGCTGAAGCTGATGACCGAGAAAGAGGCGCGCAGGCCCTGCGAGCCGGGAGTCGCGATGGCGCCGTCCATGACGGCCATCTCGATCGGCGTGTTGTTGAAATAGGCGTCCTTGATGGCGGTAAACCCCGCGTCCTCGGTGTCCCAGACCATCTCGAACTCGACGGTGCCCTCCTTGAGCGTCGCCACCGTCGCGCGCCAGCCGGCGTTCGCCCGGGTGGTGACGTCGGCCTCGCCGGATTCGAGGTTCATCGTCACGTCCTTCACGTTCGGGACCTCGGCCCAGGTGGGCGCTTCGTACGTCCCGGTGTTCCGATAAGTCTTCGCATCCAATCCAAGTCGCATGGACATGATTCATCCTCCCTTGACGGAATTCGCCCACATGCCGGGCAGGCGTTCCTTGCCGATTTGCAGCGCCGGCCCCATGAAGGGCCGCGGCGGATACTTCCGAGCCTTGCCGCCCTTCTTCTTCGGCGGCTCGACTCCCCCGAATTCGTGCGTGCTCCCGACCTTTCCCATTTCGGAAGCAATGGGCCCGATGACGACGTCTTCCTGCGCGCGCTCGACGGCGTAGAAAATGGCCTTCTTGAGCTTTCCCTTCCGGGTATGCGGCTGGTGTCCGGGCGGAGCTGCGACCTTCGAAACCTTGAGGCTTCGCATCGCGATCCCTCGCAGATACGCCCCGGCGTGGCCGAGGCTATTCACCATGCCCGTGCGTACGGCGCGGATGACGCGCCGGGGATTCGAGGTCGTTCGGGCTCGCATCTGGACCATGGGCTACCTCACCACCCGGAAAGTGAACGTGACCACGCTCGTGAACTGCCGCAGCACCTCCATGTGCTCCTGGGAATAGAGCGCCGGGTGCTCGGTCTTCACCCACGCAGCGGTGGGGAAACCCGCCAGCCGCTTCATCTGGAAGAAGCCGGCGATTTCCTCCACGAGGGAAAGCAGCGGGTCCAGTTCGGCCGCATCGCCCGTGGAAAACCGCTTCTGGACGGCGACGTCGATCTTGTAGTCGTAGGCGGCGGCCGTGCGAGAGGCCGCCTGAATTTCCAATCCCCTCGGAACGACGGTGACGTGCAGCTGATCCATCTCGGGCAGGTCGAAACGCGGCAGGTATTCGCGCTTCGCCTGCAGGGGGAGCGAGAACGTGCCGCCGTTCAGCGCGGAGACGACGGCGTCGGCCACCTTGAGGATTTCAGCCACGGCGGTCCTCCTCGCGGTCGGCGGCGACGCCGAGGAACCGCTCGATGGCGCTGGTGTTCCGGTCCAGCGTCCCGATGAGCGTTGTCTGGACCCACGCCTGGTGCTTCTCCATCGCCTCGCTCATCCGGCGCTCGCGCTGGTGGTCCCGCCAGAGCGTGTAGCCGACGACGATGCCGGCCAGGCCCCACTGCGCCCACAGGCTGGCATCGCCGCCCACCGGCACGGCGGCGAGGAACGTCCCGCCCAGGATGCATTTGGGCAGCATCTCGGTCATGGGTTGACCTCCGTTCCGACGTGCTTCGTGTGGATCCGGAGCGTTCGCCGATACGGGTCCGAATACCGCCAGCACGGCTCGCCCCCGGGCGCCATGACCTCGTAGACGAAGACCTTCCCGTCTTCCTCCTCCCGGATGCGGTCGCCGGCTTTGGGCAGTTCCAGCGCGCCACCAAGGAAAAGGGCCGAGGCGAGGATGAGGTAGTCCCGCGCCTCGTGGCGCTCCTGGACGCCATAGGCGTTCTCGATGCGAAAGATGGTCCGCCCGACGGAGGCCGAGACGACGACCGTTTCCGCGCCCCGGGCGTAGACCACGGGGCGGGAAAGGTGCGCCGTTCGCTCGGTCTCGAGCCAGGCGGAGCCAAGTTCCAGGAGATGGGGCATCGTTTCTCCCCGCTACTGGCTCATCCGCACGGTGACCGTCGCGTCCGCATCGGCCGCAGCCTTGGAGGTCTTCCCGATGAGCTTGTTGGCGCCGCCGCCGTCGGCCGTGGAGGCGAGCTTGGTGGTCGCGTTCCAGTAGACCTTCGAGCCCACCGCGATGGCGGTGCTGGCGCCGGTGGCCTTCGGGAAGTCGAACACCCCGACGACGGTGAGCGCGCCGAGGGTGTTCGCGGGGATCGGGCGCTTCGAGACGCCCACGAGTTCGCCCTGGACCACGACGTCGCCCGAGGCCACGTCGACGGTCGGGGTGTAGTCGATGGACTTGCCGTCCTGCACGTACTGCACTGCCATGGTTTGCCCTCCTGGAATGGGATCCGGTGGAGTAGAAGTTCCCGCCACGAACGCCACGATTTGCCCGCGCCAGCCGTTGTTGCCCGCTACGGCCTGGGTCGAATAGGTCCCGGGGGCCGAAACGATCCGATCGGCGCCACCGAACCGCGTCAGCGCGCCGCCGGCGCCGCCCGTAAAATTCGCCTGCTCGACGAACGAGTTCGTCCAGGCGGAAAACGCCGTCCCGGCCTGGCTGGAAAGCCCCG
>CAYHQZ010000038.1:0-20796 GCA_964358555.1 uncultured Planctomycetia bacterium | reverse complement strand
TGGATCGCGGCGCGGGCGCCCCGGGAGCGCCTGCGGGCGTCGGCCGGATCGGGAAGGCAGGTTTCGGGGTCCACGTCGAAGGGGACGGGCCGCATCCCCGCGAGCCGGCAGCCCTGGAGGAAGGCGGCGCAGGCCATCGAGGGGACGAGGACGCGCGAGCGGGGCGGCAGACGCAGTGCGAGCAGCCCCGCGGCAAAAGCCGTCGTGCCGCTCGAGAAGGCCACCGCCCCGCGCACGCCGCAGAGGCGCGCGGCATCCGCTTCCAGGCGCTCCGTTTCGGATCCCATCCCGACATGGCCTAAGCGCAGGACACGGAGGACCGCGGCCCCTTCGCGCTTGCCGAGCAGCGGGCGGGAATGGGGGATGGGGTGCATGACGGTGGGTGCAGGGTCTAAAGTCTAAAGTCCAAGGTCTAAAGTCTAAGGTCCGAAGTCAAACGTTGATGAAGAGGCGGATGGGGACGAATCCCTCCGCGGCCGCCACGCGGCCCTGAAGGCCGCGGAAATGGGCCAGCGAGCGCGCGATGTCCGTGGCGGAGAGATCGGGGATGTTGGTCTTGTTGCGCTGCGAGGCGTGGGCCTCGAGGGCGCGGATCTTGTCCTCGAAGGAGGGGGCGATGTCGACGAAGATCGTCGGCAGGAAGGTCTGGGTGGTGGGACCCTCGTAGTGGAGGAGGTTCCGGACGTAGCGGGTCGCGGTGGAGGTGGCAAGGCTTACGTTGCGGTGGTCCTGGTGGGTGTCGTCCGGGTGGTGGACGAAGATCAGCGCGGGCTGGATTTCCCGGATCACCCGCTCGATCCGCTGGATCGTCTCGGGTCCGGTCGGGATCTCGGCGTCGGGGAAATCGCCCCATCGGACGTCGCGGATTCCCAGGACATTCGCCGCCGCCTCCTGCTCCCGGCGCCGGATGACGGCATCTCCGCCCCTGGCGCCGTCCGACATTACGAGGAGATGGATCGCGTGCCCGGCGAGATGATATTTCCGGAGCGTTCCGCCGCAGCCGAACTCGATATCGTCCGGGTGGGATCCGATGGCGAGGATGTCCATCGGCAAAAGTCTATCATGCCGCAGGGACAAAGGGCCGGGGCGGCCGGCGGCCCGCCCGGATCCGCTCCAGGGCGTTCGGGCCCTCGTGCATGAGCAGGTCCGCGACGGACAGGGAAGGGACGTAGTCCCCGAAGGATTGGGGATGCGGCGATGGCGTGAATTCCTGGACGAGAACGCGAATCCCGGCCGCCGCGAAGAGCGCGGGTTCGAGGTAGTCGAGGGCGCCGGCCCCGGAGAGGTAGGCGTCGGCCCCGACCACGCGAAGGATCGAGACGAGCCGCTCCGATTTCGAGCCCGAGGATGCGAGTTCCGACGAGCGCCGCATCGGCGTCCGGATCCCGAGCAGGCCCCGGAGCGCCTCCAGGAGCGCGCCATTCACCTCCGCGATGGATCCGCGCGCCTCGCCGTAGGCGCGCTCGAGGGCGGGAAAGACCCAGCCGAAGTGGGGGGCCCGCCCGTAGGCGGCCCGCAGGGACTTCAGATGCGTCTCCCGCCAGCCGGAGGACTCGTCGGCCGTCACCTCGCGCATCGTCTGGGGGAGGCGATAGTGGACCGGGACCGTCAGCCACTGGGGCCCGTTGGGGCCCTTGATCCGGTTGCGGTTCTGCCACTCGTTCTTCTTGAACTGGACGTCGTCGAGGAGCACGAAGACCTCGGCCTGGTCCATCTTGTCGAAGTATCCCTCCCAGGGCAGAAACTGCGGCTGGTGGATGGCGGCGAGCATGCCGGCCATTACTCTATCCCCCCCGTGCCCCTTCCCATCCTCCGCCTCCGGATCCGGCGGAACTCCGACCATCCCTGGATTTTCCGCAAGATGGTCCAGCCGACGGGGGACATCGCTCCCGGCGCCTTCGTCGAGATCCGGGATCGGGAGAATCGGGCGATGGGATTCGGCCTCTACAACCCGCGCTCGGAGATCGCGCTGCGCGTGATCGGCTCGAGCGCCGAGCCGCCCGACCTCCGCTCGCTGCTGGACATCCGCCTCCGGGAGGCGATCGCGCTGCGGACGGAGGTGCTTCGCCTGCCCGAGCGGACCGACGCCTGGCGCGTCCTGCACTCGGAGGGGGACGGGGCGAGCGGCCTCATTGTCGATCGCTACGCCTCCGTCCTCGTCGTCGAGCCCTTTTCGCTCGGGTGGGTCGTCCACCGGGACTTGGTCGAGGCCGCGCTGCGTGCGGCCTTTCCCGGCGAGACGCTCTCGATCGTCTGGCGCGCCGACCGGACGGCCGCCGCCCGCGAGGGGATCCAGCTGCCGCCCGAGTCGCCCGCCTCCCCCGTGGACATTCGCGAGGGGACGCTGACGTTCCGGATCCGGCCGGGGGAAGGCCACAAGACCGGCTTCTTCCTCGATCAGCGGGACGCCCGCGCCTGGGTGGGCGCCCGCGCCCGCGGCCGGCGCGTCCTCGACGCCTTCTGCTATTCGGGCGGGTTTGCGCTCTCCGCGTGCGCGGGCGGGGCATCCTCCGCGGTCGGCGTGGACCTCGACGAGGAGGCCCTGACGCTTGCGCGCGCGAACGCCCGCCGCAACGGCCTCGAGGCTACGTTCGTCCATGCGGACGTCTTTGAATACCTCCGGGCGCCCGGCGATCCGTTCGGGCTCGTCGTCCTCGATCCCTCCAAGCAGGCGAAAGTCCGGGAGGAAATCCCGCGGGCGCTTCGGGCCTACCACGACATGGCCGGCCTCGCGGCCCGCCGGATCGCGCCCGGGGGGCTGCTCGTTGCCGCTTCCTGTTCGGGTCTCGTGGAGGAGGAGGCCTTCGGCGCCGCCGTCCGCGAGGGCGTCCGCGCCGCCGGCAGGCGCCTGCAGGAGATCGGCGCTTCCGGGGCCGCGCCGGATCACCCGGTGGCGGGGAACTGCCCCGAAAGCCGTTATCTCAAGGTCCTGTTCGCGCGGTTGCTTCCGGTCTGAATGTGTTCCCGCTTTCTCCCGTGTGCGGGCAGTGATATACTTCGTTCGTTTCCATCCGTCCAACGATTGGGGGGCAAGGGGATTGGGATTTCTCGGCAGTTTTTTCGAGAAGCGCGAGCAGCGTCGGATGGAAAAGCTCGCCGATCGGGATCCCTCCGGCGTTGCCCTCGCGTCGCTCGTGGAGCAGCACCTGAAGGACGGTTCCCTCGACGCGGCCTATGAACTTGTCGTCCAGGGCGTCCGCAAGTTCCCGAACTCCGAGCGGATTGCCTCGCTCTTTTCCGACGTCCAGTTCCGCCGTCGGCGCATCGAGATCGATCGCGAGCTCGACGCCCTCCAGCGCAACCGCCAGCCCGCCCGCTACGTCGGGCTCGCGAACCTGTTGCGCGAGGTGGAGGAGTGGGACCGGGCCATCCAGATCCTGCGGGAAGGGATCGAGCGCTTCCCCCAGGCGGACGGATGCCACCTGGCCCTCGGCGAGATCCTCGCGGAGCGCTTCGCGAAGACGAAGTCCGCCGAGGACGCCGCGGCCGCCGAGAAGTCGCTCGAGACCGCCGTTTCCCTGAATGCGAGATCCTATCGGGCGCTGCTGTCGCTCGCGCGGCTCGCCTGGCATCGCAAGGACGAGGCCCGGGCGAAGGAGATCGCGCAGCGGATCTTCGCGCTCGCGCCCGGGGACGAATTCGCAAAGTCCTTGATTTCGGAGATCGAGCGGGGCGACTTGCCCGCCCCCTCCGTGAGCCCCGTTTCGTCCGCCAACCCGGCCAATCCCTCCAGGACCTCCGTTGTCCGGGAGAGCGTCTCGACCCAGAACGTCGACCACCTCGCGCTTGTCGAACTCCTCCGCCGATTCGACCGGCTCGGGGGGCTTCGCGGGGCGCTCCTTGTCGACGAATCGGGCCAGGTCGTCGGCAGCCGCGCCCGCACCCAGTTTGACGAGGCGGCCGTCGGGGCCTTTGCGGCGGCCCTCGCGCAGCGGGTCGAGGCGGCCGCCGAGGGGATGTCCCTCGGACATTCGACCGAGGCCGTCCTCGAGGGAGAGAACGGGGCCATCCATATCATGCCCGTCGCGGACCTGACCCTCGGCATCCTTGTCGACGGCGCCGCCAAGCCCGGCCTCGTGGATATCGTCATCAAGGAGTATTTGCGCGATGCAAAAACTGCTCGATGAGCTGAACCGCGGGGTTGGCGTCGAGGGCAGCCTCATCGTGTCCCGGGAGGGGATCGTGGTGGCCGCGAACCTCCGGCAGGGCGTCCTGCAGGACCGCCTCGGAGGGGTCGCGGCGGACCTGCTTCACTTCTCGAAGAAATCCCTCTCGTCGATCCCCGTCGGGAACCTCCGGCGGCTCATCGTCTCCGCCGCGGGCGGGCGGATCATCCTCGCGGACGCCGGGGTCGGGACGCTGGTCGTGTTCACCCGTCCG
This sequence comes from uncultured Planctomycetia bacterium, assembly GCA_964358555.1. Classification (GTDB taxonomy): domain Bacteria; phylum Planctomycetota; class CAYHQZ01; order CAYHQZ01; family CAYHQZ01; genus CAYHQZ01. The sequence continues at coordinate 16,416 of CAYHQZ010000038.1, read as the reverse complement.
GAGGCCAATCTGGGTTTGACTCTCATCGAAGTCGGGAATACCGTGAAGCGCCTCCGAGTGGCAGGAACCCTGGAGTAGCAACGTGCAAGTCAACTTCGCCTCGAAAGAGATCTCCTGCAAGATCGTCTATTACGGTCCCGGAATGAGCGGGAAGACCACGAACATCGAGTTCGTGAGCCAGCGGGCTCCGAAGCAGAACCGAGGCGAACTCGTCTCCATCGCGACGGAGGGAGACCGGACCCTCTTTTTCGACTTCCTGCCCCTCGACCTCGGTGATGTTGCGGGGATGCGGACGCGGATGCAGCTCTACACCGTCCCCGGCCAGGTCTACTACAACTCGACCCGGAAGCTGGTCCTGCAGGGCGTCGACGGCGTCGTCTTCGTGGCCGACAGCCAGCCCGACCGGATGGCCGACAACCAGGAGTCCCTGAAAAACCTCGAGGCGAATCTCCAGGAATACAACCGCGACATCAAGAACCTTTCGTTCGTCATCCAGTTCAACAAGCGGGACCTTCCCGGCGTCCTCCCGGTCTCGGACCTCGATGCCAAGCTCAACCGGTTCGGGGTCCAGACGTTTTCCGCCATCGCGAAGAGCGGGGAGGGAGTCTTTCCGACCCTGAAGGCGATCTGCTCGCTCGTTCTCGAGCGGCTGAACAACGAGTTCAAGAAGGGCGGCGCGCTGCGGGCGGCACCGGTGACGCCTCCCCCGGCCGGCGCGCCCCAGGCGCCGAAGCCCGCCCCCGAAGCGGCTCCCGCGCCGCCTCCGCCGCCGGTTCCCAAGCCTGCGCCGCCTCCGCCTCCGCCTCCGAAGCCTCCCGCCCTCCCCAAGATTTCCCCTCCGGTCGGCGCGAGGGCCGGCGCCACGCTTGCGGGGCCTTCGTCCAAGAAAAAATCCTCGCGGGTCCTCTCCCCGGAGCTCAAGCAGAAGGCGCTTGCCGTGGGGGTCTTCATCGCAGCCATGGCCGGGGCGGTCTATTTCCTCAAGCTCATCGGCGCATTGCCGTTCTAGGGGGTGATTCGTGGACTCCCGCCCGGAAACGGTGGAACGCGGTGCGGGGGGTTCCGGAATTCCATCCATGAACAATTTTGTTCCGGATAACGCCCTTCGGGAGGCCCAGGTTTCCTTCTACAAGGAGGACATGGACCGGCTCGATCACTTTCTCGACGAGTTCCTCCGGAAGTCCCGGGCGAAGAGCGCGCTCCTGGTGGATCGCAGCGGCCACCCGATCACCCGGAAGGGGTTCGTCCAGGACCTCGACGTGGAAACCGTTTCCGCCCTCGTCGCGGGCTCCTTCGCGGCGACGCGGGAGATGGCGAAACTTCTCGGCGAGAAGCAGTTTACGTTTATGTTTCACCAGGGCGAGCGCGACAACATCCAGCTTTCCGTTGTCGGCGAGCGCGCGATCCTCGCCGTGATCTTCGATGATCGGACGAACCTCGGCCTCGTGCGCATCTATACCGACGAGGTGGCGACGAAGCTTACGGGCATCTTTTCCGAGATCGAGAAGCGTCCCGCGGGCTCCGTGTCCCCGCCCCCGATCGAGGGCGATTTCGGCGCCTCCGCCGGGGACCGGCTCGACGATCTCTTTAGCGGGCAATAGGCGGGCTTGGACCTTTCCCGCGGCCCGCCGCCGGGCTAGGATATCCGCCCGGGGGAACTGGGAGGGGAGTGATGAGCCTGAAGGGAATCGCGTCCGCAGGGCTGTGCGTGCTGGCGTTGTCGGGGTGTGCGTCCTATGAGAGCGAGATGTTCTGGTCCCAGGGAACGGATTCGGTCACGAAGCCGGCGGATCCGGCGTTGAGCCAGGTATCCTTTCGGGCGGAAATCTGGTTTAGGAACGGAAGCGTCCTCGAGGCGAACGTTCCGATTCGGATTACGAACCCGTTGACCGAACCGTTGATCGTGGACGGCGCGAGCATCACTCTCGAGGACGACGACGGGAGGAAATACCCGATCCGGAAGGCGGGGATTCTGAAGATCGTCCCCGGCGTCTCCCAGCCGGCCCTCTGGGTGTTTCCGATGCCCGGGGCGGATCTCTCGCGGATCGCCTACCTGAACCTTCGGTGGGTTGCCCAGGTCAAGGGTGAGAAGGAACCGGTGGCGCTCGTCACCCGGTTCGATCGGCGGATTCCGCCGCCTCCGCAGCCGCTTCCCGCGCCATCGCCGCAGCCGGTCGGCGCCCCGGAGCCGGTGGGGCCCGATCTCGGGGCTCCGTAACGCCTTGGCCGCGCCGGTCCGGATCGCCGTTTCGATGGGCGATCCGTACGGGATCGGCCCCGAGGTGATCGTCCGGGCCGCATCCTCCCGCGAGTCCGGGATCCGCTTGGTCGTCTACGCGAATCCCGTCGTCCTTTCCCGCACGTCCCGCCGGGCGGGTGTCGCCCTGCCGCGTTCCCTCGAGATCGTTTTTTCCGGCCTGGAAGTTCCGGAGCGCCCGCTCGGTCCCTGCGCGGACGGGGGGCGCGCCGCCTTCGAGTGCCTAGAGGCCGCCGTCTCCGCCGTGCTCGGCGGCGAATGCGAGGCGCTGGTCACGGCGCCGCTTTCGAAAGAGGCGATCGCCCTGGCGGGCCATCCCTTCCCGGGCCATACCGAATATCTCGAGGCCCGCACCGGGGCGAAGGCCGTCATGATGCTCGCGGGCCGGGGCCTGCGCGTCGCCCTTGCCACGACCCATGTCCGGATCGCGGATCTTCCGCGGAGAATCCGGAAGGCCCCGCTTCTCGAGACCCTTCGGATCCTGGATGGGGATCTGCGCCGCCGGTTCGGGATCGCGCGTCCGCGGATCGCCGTCTGCGGATTGAATCCCCATGCGGGGGAGGGGGGGCGCTTCGGCGACGAGGAGCGCCGCGAGATCGCGCCGGCCGTGCGGGCCGCCGCGCGCCTCGGGATTCGCGCCACGGGCCCGTTTGCCGCCGACGGGCTTTTCCCGCGGGCGTTGCGCGGCGATTTCGACGCCATCCTCGCGATGTATCACGACCAGGGCCTCGCCGCCCTCAAGGCCGTGGCCTTCGACGAGGGCGTGAACGTGACGTTGGGCCTGCCGATCGTGCGGACATCGCCCGACCACGGAACGGCCTTCGACATCGCGGGCAAGGGAATCGCGCGCGCCTCCTCGATGATCGAGGCGATTCGGATGGCCGCCGACCTTGCCCGCCGCTTTCGCCGCCGCCTCCGAAGGTAGGGCCCGCCGCGCCCCGCGTCGCTTGCGCCTCCGCGCGCGTTCGGCCACAATCCCGCCGCCGGAGGGAGATGCCATGGAACGCCCGATTTGCTACGACTGCAAAAAGGATTTCGAGCCCGTTCCGGGCAATCCCTACGTCGTGGACGACACCCTGGGCTTCGAGATCTGGTACATCTGCCCGGCCTGCACCGCCAAGCGCAAGGTTGCAGGCAAGCCCATCCGCCAGGGCGCGGCTTCGGGCGAGGCCCCCGCGCCTTCGCCGACGCCAAAGCCCCCCCCGCCGTCCGCCCCCGATCCGTTCGCGAAGAAACGCGGATGGTTCGGCGGCGGCCGTTGACTGGATTCGGCGCCGGTTCCTGATCCGGTAGACTGTGGCTTTGGGGAGCGTAGCTCAATCCGGCAGAGCAACGGGCTTTTAACCCGGAGGTTGAGGGTTCAATTCCCTCCGCTCCCACGCCTCCGCGGGAGATCACGTTGACCGGCATTTGCACCACCTACTTCAAGGATGCGCGTCTTGCCCCGGACGGCGAGCTGTCCTCGCCCGGCGTGGCGCTCGTCTATTCGCACCAGTTCCCGCTCGTCCTCGCGGCGGCAAAGGAGTCGCCGGAACTCGCCCGGCTCGTCTCCGGCCGCTTCCTCGTCATCGGCCATTTCTCCTGGTGTCCGGAGGACAATCCGAGCCCGGTGGGGGAGGCGCAAGACCTCAAGCGCGCGGGGCTGCTGCACCTCGTCATGCAGCGCGTCTCGGCGGGGTTCTTTCACAGGCAAGGATTCGCCCCGCACGAGATCATCCCGCTGTCCATCGGCGATCTCGTGGATCCGGCGATCTTTCGCCCGTGCGGCGGGGGGAAGACGATCGACGTCCTGGCCATCTCCCGGCTTCGCCGCTGGAAGCGGCTGGAAATCCTGATTGGGGCGCTCGCTGAAATCCGGGCGCGGACCGGCCGAAAGCTCATCTGCCGGATCCTGGACTCGCATCGGGGGCGCGTTGAACCGGATACCGCGCGCGAGCTCGAGGCGCTCATCGCCCGGGAGGGTCTCGGCGGGCAGGTGGAGATCGGGAGCGTTCCGGACGCGGACGTGCCTTCGATCCTCTCTTGCGCCCGGGCGAGCGCCGTCTGCTCGGCGGTCGAGGGGGAGTGCCGGGCGATCACGGAAAGCCTGTTCTGCGACGTGCCGGTCATCGCCATGCAAGGCATGCGCGGGGGGGGGATCCAGTATCTCACCGACGATTGCGGCCTTCTTACGACGCCGGAGCGCTTCGCGGACGATCTCTTGCGGCTGGTGGATTCGAGCGGGACGTATCACCCTCGCGCCGGCGTCTCGCGCGTCACCGGCCGGCCCGTGGCCTGGCCGAGGCTGGAGGCGGCGCTGCGCGGCTATTTCGCCGCGACCGGCCGGCCCTGCGAAGGCCCGTTTTGCGCGCCGGAATACCTGAAACTCCTGAAAGCGGGGACCGAAACGCTGACGGTGGAATCCCTGAAGGCGCATACGATCCGGGAGGGCGCTCCCGGTGGAAGGCGCGCCGCGCGCCCGGACCCATGAACATGACGCCGTTTTCATCCGAAGGCAGCGCGGCCCATCGGCACCCGGGGTCGTTGTGGGCCATCACCTGCCACTTCAATCCTCTTCACTACCGGACCAAGCGGGAAGCCTTCCGCGTCTTCCGCGCGAGGCTTCCCGTCCGGCTTCTTGCGGTCGAGCTCGCCTTCGACGGGATCTCCGAGCTGGACGAAGGCGACGCGGACCGGGTGGTGCGCTGCCGGGACGGGGACGTCCTGTGGCAGAAGGAGAGATTGCTGAACGTCGCGCTCGAGGCCCTGCCGGCCGAATGCGCGGAGGTGATCTGGCTGGACGCCGACGTCCTCTTCCGCGATCCGGCCTGGTGCTGCCGGACCGAGGACGCGCTGAAGCAGCATCCGGTCGTCCAGGTCTTCGACCGCGTCGTCCACGCGCGGCAGGGCGCGGACCCCGGGAGCGAGGCGTTCCTGAAAGGCGAGTGCGCTCGCCAGGGCCTCGTCGCGGGGATCCGAAAGGGCGAGGTCCCGCTCGACGTCTTTGATACCGTCGGGCGGAGCGCGAGCCTCGGATACGCCCCCGGCCACGGGTGGGCGGCCAGCCGCGAGGTCCTGCGGCGCGTCGGCTTCTACGATGCGCTCATCCTCGGCGGAGGAGACAAGGCCTTCGCCGCCGCCGCGTTCGCCCGCGCGAAAACCTTCCCGGAATCCCTCGGCATGAACGCGGTGCAGGCCTCTCATTTCGAGGCCTGGCGGAGGATCGCGGAGCGCGAGATCGGCGGCCAGGTCGGCTGGGTCGAAGGCACGATCATGCACCTCTGGCATGGCCGCATCGAGGACCGCGGCTACGCGAGGCGCTATCGGGGTCTCGCCCCCCACGCCTTCGATCCGGCGAAGGACATCGCCCTCGGCCGCGACGGCTGCTGGCGCTGGTCGAGCGAAAAGCCCGCGCTCCACGACGACGTCCGCCGCTACTTCGCGTCGAGGCGCGAGGACGGGTAGGAATCCGCCGGCCGCTACAGCATCAGCCCCGCGACGAAGGCTTCCGGGGCGCCGATGGCCTTCAACTCCCCGATGAGGCGGGATTGCATCCGGGCGGCGGCCTCGCGCGCCTCGGCGGGAGCGGCGTCGATCCCGCCGGCAAGGAGGTTCTTTTCCTGGAGGGGATCCTTCTCGCAGTCGAAGAGGACCGGGGCGGGGCGGGATTGCAGGGCCTTTTTCCATGCCCCTTCCTTCGGCCAGACATGGTAGCTCCATCGCGCGTCGGAGACGGTGACGTGCGCGTCGCGGTGGCAGGAGAGCGCGATGTCGCGGTGCGTTTTCTTCTCGCCGCGGACGAGCGGCAGGTACGAGCGGCCGTGAAAATCGGCGGGGATCTGCACCCCGAACCAGTCGAGGAGCGTCGCGCCGAGGTCGGCCGGCTGGACGATCCCGTCCACCTTTCCTTTCATGCCGCCCGGGGCGCGCACGAACAGCGGCACGTGAATGAGGGATCGGTAGAAGGGCAGCGCCCCCTTCGCCGTCTGATCGCACTTGTTGATGAGGCCGTTGTCGCCGGGGTAGCCGAGATAGACCCCGTGGTCGGTCGCGAAGACGAGCATCGTCGTCTCGGCGAGGCCGAGCGACTCGAATTTCTTCAGGAATTTCCCGACCCAGGTGTCCACCATCGTCACCTCGGCCGCGTAGCGCGCCTGCATCCGCTTCAATTCCTCCGGCGTGAAGTAGTCGGCCCAGAAGCCGGCGGGGGGGTTGTCGCAGTCGTCGGGGCCGGCGGGTCCGGACGAGTAGCGGTCCAGGTATTTTTTTGGAGGGTCCCACGGCTCGTGCGGGTCGAAGCCGTCGACCCAGAGGAAGAATCTCTCGTACTGGTGGTTGTGCTCGAGCCAGCGGATGGCGCGGGCGTAGACCTGCGGGGCGAGCCAGTCCCCTTCGACCTTCCGGCCGGCGCGGTTCCGGACGATCTCGTCGTAGCGCGTCGGATACGGCAGGCGCATCTTCTCGCGGGGGCAGGGATAGTCGAGCGGGATGTCGGCGTCGGTGACCCACTTGTCGCCTTCCTGCCCGCGGATCCACTCGAAGCCCTGGAAGCCCCGCGCGAAGTAGTAGTTCTCCTTGAAGAGATGATAGGTGTCCCCGATGAGCATCGTCGCGACGCCGGCCTTCGAGAGGTGTTCCGCGATGACGGGAACGTCGGTGGGCAGCGGCCCCCAGCGCCGCCAGGGGAACGTGAACTTCCCGGTGAAGGCGTCGGTGCGGTTCGGGACGGTCGGGTGGCTCCCGGCGAAGGCGTTCTCGAAGACGGCGGACCGGCGCGCGAGGCGGTCGAGGTTCGGCGTCTTCACCCACCGCTGCGAGCCTTTGTAGGCGTGGAGGTGGTCCCGGCGAAACGAGTCGGCGACGAGGACGATGGCGTTCACGGGCTACATCCCCTTCGGCGCGTCGAGCGGCGTTTTTTCCGCCGCGTCGAGCACCATGGGAACCGCCTGGCGCGCCTTCAGGAACTCGATCATCCGCGTCCGCAGCCGCGCCGCCTCGTTTGGCTTTCCGGCGCGGAGGTCTTGCTGCTGCTTCTCGTCGGAATCGGCGTAGAGCTCCCACCAGCGCTTCCCGTTGCGGATGAGATTGAGGAGGGTGAACCTGCCGTCGGTGATGCCGAGGCTGCCGTGGTGGCCGCCGAAGCAGTGCTCCTCGCGAAGCGCGGCGTTTCCGGACGTCAGCGGCAGCAGGCTTTTCCCGTCGATTCCCGCCGGAACGGGTGTTCCGGTCGATTCCAGGATCGTGGGGAAGAGGTCGGCGAGCGTGACGAGCGCGTTCGTCCGCCGGCCGCCTTTCATGTCCGGGTGCCTCATGATCATCGGGATGCGGGAGATCTCGTTGTAGAGGATGCCGGGCTTCCCGATGAGGCCGCCCCGCTCGCCGATGAAGAACCCGTGGTCCGAGGTGAGAACGACGACGGTCTTCTCCGCGAGCTGAAGGTCCTCGATGGTCTGCAGGAGCCTTCCGATCCAGCGGTCGCAGTACGTGACCTCGGCCTTGTAGAGCGCGGCGATGTTCGCCCGCTCGGCGTCGGTGTAGGCCTCCGGGGTCCAGCCGTATTTGGGGAAGACCAGGGGCGGCTGGAACTGCACCTTCTCATAGAGGCGAAGGTACTGCGGCGGCGGGAAGAACGGCTCGTGCGGGTGGAAGACGTCGAGGAAGAGGAAGAACGGCTCCGGCCTCCCCGCGTTGTCCTGCAGCCAGTCCATGCCGGCCTGGAGGACCTGCGCCGACTGGTATTCGCGCTCGTAGCGGCGGCCGTCGTTCTGCTGGCGGTAGAGGAGCATCCGGTGCCCGCTTGCCCCGCGCTCTTTCGCCGGGTCGCCCGTGTCGGGGAAGTCGGTCCGCGCCGTCGGCCACCACCGGTCGGACTGGCAGCCGCGCACGAGGTGCCAGCCGGTGAAGGAGTTCTGGTAGTTCCCCGGGGCCCGGGTGAAGGGGGTGAGATGGTAGGTCTTCTGGATTTCGTAGCTCGGGTCGAGAACGACGTAGGTGTCGCTGATGAGCATTGAGACGCACTGGTTCTGGCCCAGGAGCTGGGCGTGCGTCACGTCGCTTTCCCGGAGCGGACCCCAGTCGCGCTTCGGGAAGTCGAACATCCCGGTCCAGATGTCGTAGCGGGCAGGCCCCGTCGGATACGAGCCGATGAAGGCCCGGTCGAAGACGAGGGCGCTTTCGGCGAAGCGGTCCATCTCCTCGGTGTGGATGTTGCCTTGGCCCTCGGGGTAGCAGCCGACGTTTCCGCGGGAAAGCGAGTCCATCAGGACGACGACGACGTTCAAGCGCTGGGCCACGGTTTTCTCCTTCGGTCGCGGACGCGAGTGGCGAAATGAAACCGGGGGGCGATTCTAGGCCGCGTCCCGCCGGGCGTCAAAATGCCCGTAAGATGTCGCCCATGGAATCGAAGCATACGTCGTCCCGACGCTGGGCCGGTGTCGTCGTTCTCGCCCTTGGCCTCGCCTCCGCGGGCTGCACCATCTCGTCCAGCCGGAACGATTCGAGCGGCGCGGGTGTCGTCACGATGAGCTGGGCGGCCCATGTGCCGAAGCGGATCGCGGTCCTGCCCTTCGAGTCGGATGCGAGCATCGCCGAGGTGGACACCATCGCCCGGTTCGAGTTCGCCAAGCACCTCTCCGTGCTTCCCTACGAGGACGTGGAGGTCCGGGTTGTGGACAAGGAGGCGAAAGGGAAGAACCTGTCCTCCCTCGAGGAGCGCCAGCGGATCGGCAAGGCCCTCGGTGCCGACACGATCGTTCGCGGCCGGGTTCTCGTCTCGGACCATCGCTGGGCCCTGATTGCCGCCTGGAACATCGTGAAACTGGAGGTCGCGATGGAGAACGTCGAGACCGGCCAGGAGATCTGGAAGTCGAGGGACACGGCCTTCGGGATCTCCTTCGGGCTCGACCCCATCTCATGGGTCTTCAACGGCTACCGGGAGATGATCTGGTGGCGCGAGTTTTACCGCCGCCTCGACGACGCCTGCCGGAACATGACGAAGACGATCCCCCAGGCCCTATAATCGCCGCCCGCCGCCGTTCCGGCGGGAAAGAAAGGAAGCCCCATGAAAATCGGCGTATTCACCGTGTGCGCTCCGGAGTGGGAACCCCTCGAATTGATGGAGAAGCTCTCCGCGATGGGCTACGACGGGATCGAGTGGCGGATGACCGCCGACGCGGGGGATCGCTCGAAGCCGACGTTCTGGGAGGGAAATCGCGCCTCCATCGCCCCGGAGGAAGCCATCTTGCAGGCGGAGACGCTGAAGGCCAAGGCGAAATCGCTGGGCCTGTCGTTTCCCTCCGTCGCGGCCTACGTGGACTGCCAGGATCTCGCGAAGGTCGATCTGAACCTGAAGGCCGCCGCGGCGCTCGGGGCGCGGAACTGCCGGATCAATTCGGGGCTCTGGCGCGCGCCGATGGGCCGCTACATGGACCTGATGAAGAAGTGTCGCGCCCAGTACGCCGAGGTCGCGAAGATGGCCGCGAAGCATGGCGTCCGGGCCCTCATCGAGACGCACCCGGGCCAGTTCTGTCCCTCCGTCTTCAAGGCGCTTTGGGTCCTCGACGGCCTGGATCCCAAGCACGTCGGGATCATGTGGGACCCCTCGAACCAGATCAGCGAGGGCGGGGAGAAGGTCCCGATGATCCTCGACATGATCGGGCCGTATCTCGGCGAGGTGCATGTGAAAAACGCCCGGATGGTCTCGTCGCCGGGCCCCGGCCGGCAAATCACGTGGAAGAACGAGCCCTGCCCCGTCTGGGCCGGCATCATCGACTGGCCGAAGGTCATCGACCTGCTGAAGAAGTCCGGCTACGACGGCTGGCTCTTCTTCGAGGACTTCTCGACCGAGATGCCGACCGAGCAGCGCCTCCGCGAGAACCTCGCCTGGTTTAGGGAACTCGTCGGGAAGGCGTAGACGGCCCGAGCGGTTTCCGCCTGCGGTCCGGCGTCCGCCTAGACCGTCATGATCTCCTGGGTCTTGTGGTCGGCGACCTTGGAAATCTCGGCATTGAAGTGGTCCGTGAGCTTCTGGATGTCTTCCTTGCCCTTGAAGGCGTCGTCCTCGGGGATGGCGCCGTCCTTCTTGCCCTGCTCGAGGTGCTTGATGGCCTCGCCGCGGATGTTGCGGATTGAGACGCGCGCGTCCTCGGCAAGCTTCTTTACTTGCGTGCCGATCTGCTTGCGGCGTTCCTCGGAAAGCGGCGGGACGACGAGCCGGACCACCTTGCCGTCCTGCTGGGGGTTCATCCCCAGGTTCGCGGTCAGGATCGCGCGCTCGATGTCCTTGATGGCGGTCGCGTCGAACGGCTTGATCAGAATCATCCGCGCGTCGGGCGTGGAGATCTGGGCGATCTGGTTTAAAGGCGTCGGCTGGCCGTAGTAGTTGACCTTCACGGTTTCGACGAGACCCGTGGAGGCCCGCCCCCCCCGGATCTGCTTGAATTCCTCTTCCAGGAAGTGGAGGGCCTTCTGCATGCGGGACTCGGAATCCTTCTTGATCTGTTCTCGGTTCATCATGGCGACCCCGATCTTGCCGACTCGCGCCGGCTTTTCAAGGATCGAGAGCCGTTTCTTTCCCCCGGAGGGGGGAGGCCGAAAGGGGAAGCGTTCAGGCGATCAGCGTGCCGACGTCGCCCCCTCGAAGGGCCCGCGCAAGCGTTCCGGGCTTATCGAGGCGGAAGACCCGGATGGGCAGGCTGTTCTCCGAGGCCAATCCCAGGGCCGCGAGATCGAGGGCCTTAAGACCGCGGCGGAGGGCCTCGGAGGGCGAGATCCGCGGGATCCGGCGCGCCCGGGGGTTTGTTTTCGGATCGGCCGTGTAGAGGCCGTCCACCTGGGTGGCCTTGAGCACGCCCCAGGCGCCGAGTTCCAGCGCCCGAAGGACCGCCGCGGTGTCGGTCGAGAAATACGGAAGCCCCGTTCCGCCCGCGAGGATCGCGATGTTTCCGTTGTGAAGCGCCCGCAAAGCCTTCGCCGGGGAATAGGGCAGCACCCCGCGCAACGCCACGGCGGGGGAGAAGACCCTGGCGCGTCCGCCGGCTTTCCGGATCGCCTCCGCGAGGACGCGCGCGTTCGCGATCGTCGCGAGCATTCCCGAACGATCGGCGGCAAGCCTCTCCTTCGTCCCCGGCCGGACGGTCTTCCCCCGAATCCGGTTTCCGCCCCCGGGGACGATGGCGATCCCGGCGCCGCCGGCTGCCGCCGCGACGAGTTCGATGGCGATGCGCCGGGCCTCGGTGGGGACGGTCCCCAAGCCCTCGCCCGACAACTTCAGGACGAAGCGCATCCGCGCGCTCCGTTCACTCGCCCAGCTCGAGGCGGGAGATCCGTCGGAGCTGGATGTTCTCCTGGAGTTTCCCGACCGCCGCCTGAATCCGGTCGCGGACGGAGATCTTGTCGTCGCGGACGAAGGGCTGCTCGAGGAGGCAGCGCTCCTTGAAGAACTTTTCGAGGCGGCCGGTGGCGATCTTCTCGAGGACGCCGGCGGGCTTGCCCTTGGACTGCTCGGCGGCCTGGGCCTGGTAGATGGCCTTCTCGCGTTCCACGACGTCGGCCGGCACGTCTTCGCGCCGGATGGAAATGGGGTTCATCGAGGCGACCTGGAGGCAGATGTCCCTCAACAGGGACTGGAACTCCTCGGTTCGCGCGACGAAATCGCTCTCGCAGTTCAATTCGACCAGGACGCCAATCCGCCCGCTGTGGATGTAGGCGCCGATGGCGCCCTGCTTGGTAGCCCGGGTGGCCTTGCGGTCGGCGATGGCCTTGCCCCTCGTGCGGAGATGGTCCTTGGCCTTTTCGATGTCGTTGCCTGCCGCCTCCAGGGCGGAGCGGCAGTCGCCGACGCCGGCGCCGGTCATCTCGCGGAGCCGCTTGATGTCGTCGAGATTCGCGGGCATTCGCTCACTCCTGGGGGGCGGCGGCGCTTGCGGGGGGAGGGGCCTCGGGTGCGCTCTCGGCGCTCGCGGGGGCGGCGGCTTGCGCCTCCGCCTCGGCCTTGGCCTTCTCCTCCGCTTCGGCCTTCGCGCGCTCCAGCGCCTCGGCCCGGGCCTTCTCGGCCGCCTCGAGGGCGGCGCGCTCCGCGGCCTCTCGGACGATGCGGTCCTCGAGGTTCTTCTTGCCCGCAAGGATGGCGTTCGCGCACGAGTGCATGACCAGCCGGATCGCGCGGGTCGAGTCGTCGTTGCCCGGGACCACGATGTCGATGAGGTCGGGATTCCCGTCCGTGTCGAGCAGGCAGATGACGGGGATCTTGACCCGGTTGGCCTCGGCGATCGCGGTCCTTTCGCGCAGGGCGTCGACGACGATCACGGCGTCGGGGATCCGGAACATCTTCCGGACGCCCCAAAGGCTCTTCTCGATCTTCGCCTTCTCGCGCAACAGCCCCGACTGGGTCCGCTTGGTGTAGGCGGCGATGGAGCCGTCGGAAACGGACAGCTCGATTTCCTCGAGGCGGGCGAGGCGGCTCCGGATCGTGTGGTGGTTCGTGAGAAGCCCGCCGATCCAGCGCTCGTGGACGTAGTGGGCCCCGCAACGCTCGGCCTCGGTCTGGACGAAGTCCTTGGCCTGTCGCTTCGTCCCGATGAAGAGGAACTCCCCGCCGTTGCCGGCAATCTTCTCGAGGAACTTCTGCGCGGTCAGGATGCCCCGGAGGGTCTCGCGGATGTTCAGGATGTGGATCTTGTTGCGCTTCCCATAGATGTAGGGCTTCATCCGCGGGTTCCAGCAGCTCGACCTGTGGCCGAGATGGATTCCGCTTTCCAGAAGCTCCTGGGCGGTCAGTGCGGGCAAACGTTCTCCTTGTGGCCCCCCGTTTCCGGCGGGGGAGCCGCAGAGAATGGCGTCCGGCCCCTTGTGTGTCAAGCGATTCGGCGCCGGAAGTCCCGTCCAAGTTGAGGCGGCCGGCGCCCGAGGCCTTTCTTCCTGACCTATGTCTTGGCCCGGCAATCGGGGCAGAGCGAGGCGGCCGCCGCGGCCTCTTCCGGTCTTGCTTTCGGGCGCAGAAAGGTCCGGCCGCAATCGCGGCAGGTCGATCCCACGCCGGCCTTCGCGAGCGCCTCCTCCAGCCGCCGCAGCAGATCGTCCATCCGATTGTGGATGGAGGCGGCCTCGTCGGCGGGGGGGGCGGAAAGCGTCCGGCGGGTAGCCTCGTCCAGGGCGATCTCCGTGCGATTCAGGATGTTGAAGAAATCCGGGCCGAACTCCTCCCAGTGGGTTTCCCCCCGCAAATGCTCCCGCAGCCGCTCCCCGCACCAATTCCACCAGTGCTCCCGGTTCCACTGCCGCACGGCGTCCCGGCCTGGATCCTTGCCCTCGATGCGGGCCCGCTCGGCCCGGAAGGCGGCCGCTTCCCGGACGGCCATCCAGTAGAGGCTTCTGCTTTCCGCCGTAGCCATCGGAAGTTATGTTCGATTGTTCCGGGCGAGGTTTCAAGGGTCGAGCCGAAAAATCTCTTCGGGAATTGTCCCGCCAAGTTTGCTCCCGGGCTTGAGGGATGCTACATTTGAAGATAGGAGTTCTAGGAAGCACGAGTCACCGATGAATTGTTCCCTGTCCGTCCGTCGCCGGGAGGGTTTTTCGCTCGTTGAGGTCATGCTCGCCTCCGTCATCCTGGTGTTGACGCTCGTCGGGTTCCTGTCCCTCACGAATTACCTCTTCGGCCTGGAGGAGGATTCCCGCGAGGTCCAGACGGCAACCGCCGCTGCGACCTCGAAAATCGAGGAAATCAGGGCGTATGCGAAGGAGAGCTGGGGCCTGCTCCTGAACACCTACAACAACAAGGACTTCCGCGTGCCCGGCCTGGAACCGGCCACCAATTCCCCGAACGCCGACACCGACGGTTTCCCGGGCAAGATCACCATCACCACCGACAGCGCGGACGTCTACACCGTGGCCGTCGAGATCCGATGGCGGCACGCCCGTCGGAACCAGCGCCTCGATCTCGTCACCAAGATCACGAACCGGGGATGATGCCATGAACCTGCGCCGCGCCGGCTTTACCCTCCTGGAGGTCATGATCGCCTCCGCCATCGGGGTCGTCATGATCCTGGCGACCTATCTGGTCTTTTCGACCAGCCTGAGCGCCCAGTCGTCGGGGGAGAAGACGGGCTATCTCGAGGAGCGGGGTCGGATCCTGCTGGATCGGCTCGTCGAGCGCCTCCGGACCTCGAACATCCTCTTCGTCGAAACGTCCTCCACGCTCGTCCCCCGGATCGACTTCCAGGTCCCCGTGGATCCGGACGGCAACGGCAGCGTCGTGAACGTCTCGACGGGCAAGATCGACTGGGGCTCGGTCGAGACGACCGGCCACGTCCTGACCGGCTACCACCGGTTCCAGTTCCAGGCCCAGCGGTTGATCCAGGAGTCCGTCATCAAGCAGGACCTGAACGGGGACGGCGACCAGAACGACACGTTCGCTCTCGGGCGGATCGTCGAGTCCTCCTCGGGGGGCACGATTTCCAGCAAGGCGGTGGGCGGTGACATCGGGGCCGAGGTGATGTTCCTCTACGGGAATTTCACCGCCGATCTGAACGCCCGGTTCGATTCCGACGGGGACGGGAACAATGCGAACGCGGGCGAGGACGTCATGTTCGTCCGCCTCAACGGCGCCGACGGGAAGGCGAAGCAGATCACCGTCGGCTTCTGGCTCGTGGTCAAGGACTCGAGCAAGCGGTACGTCACGCACCACTTCCGCGAGGTCGTGATGCTCCGCAATACGCAGTCTTAGGGGGATGCCATGAACATTCGAACGAAGGAACAGGGCGCGATGCTCCTGATCGTCACGGTCGCGGCCATCGTCGTCGTCGGCCTTGCGGCGGCCTTCTTCGCCACCGCGGTTCCCCGCCACAAGGCGGCGAACCGGGAGAAGCTGGCCGCGCAGGCCCTCTATGCCGCCGAGGCCGGCGTCGCGCGAGCCCGGTTCGATCTCTTCAACGGCCGCACCGACGGCTTTTCGGACGAACTCAAGGGCCCCGACGGCCAGGCCAACACGGCCGACGACGGCCGGCCCTACGGAAGCATTCCCGTCGCCATCCGCGATGACATGACGTCCGTGACCTACGAGGTCCGGATCGTGGACGACAACGACGGGGACAGCAACCTGCTGACGGATTCCAACAACACCGTCCTGATCCGGTCCGTCGGGCGGGCCGGCCAGGGCGTGACCGTCTCGAAAACCATCGTTTCGCCCGTCCAGATCATCACGTCGCAGGGCTGGAAGACGAACAAGGCCATCATCGTGAACGGGGACTTCCAGATCAGCGGCAGCCCCGATATCGCGGGGGTGATGTCCAACGTTCACGCGAACGGAAACCTGACGATCCAGGGCAATCCCGCCATCGATCTCATCGCCTCGTCGGCGGAGAATATCATCATCACGGGCAGCCCCAACATCAACGGCGTGAACCTGAATTCCGAGACGCTTCGCACCGAGTATGCCACCGCACACAGCAACGCGGCCCACGAATCGGTTCCGGACGTGGATGTGAATCTCTTCTACCCGCAGTCGGACTACCGGATGATCTCGTCGGGGACCTACGAGGGATTCGTCTACAACACGGCGACCGGGGTCTATTCGGACGCGCGCGCCTCGGAGGTCCGGTATTGGAAATACCAGGGCGGCGGGGTCTGGGAGAATCCGAAGAACTCCTCCTGGGCGCCGGCGACCTATTTCGTGGAGGGGACCGCGAAGATGACCGGGAGCCCAGGAAGCGCGACTTCGCCCGTTGTCGGGTCGGTCATCGCGACCGGCGACGTCATCATTGCGGGCAACCTCCACATGACGAAGGACCATACTTCCGTCGTGGTTGCCTGCGGGGGGGACCTGAAGATCACCGGCAGCCCCGACCTGCAGATCCAGGATCAGTCGGCCGAGGGAGCCTTCCTGGTGCGTGGGCAGGTGACCATCACCGGAAATCCCGCCCTCCGGGGTTCCGTGACCGTCCAGAACGTCGCCGGGGCCGGGACCCTGTTTTCCGACAACGACATCAGCGGGAACGCCAGCATCGTCTATGACGGCCTCCTGGCGCCGGTACCGGAACTCATCATCCAGAACGCTAATGTCGTGGTCCAGTCGTGGAGCGTCCAGTAATCCGGTGCGCGGGGGGCGAGTCCAAGGTCGATCGCCCAAGGAAGAGGGGGGTGTTGCGCGACGTTCTCGCTTTTGCGGCGCTTGTCGGGGCTGCCCT
>CAYHQZ010000037.1:0-21073 GCA_964358555.1 uncultured Planctomycetia bacterium | reverse complement strand
GTCCGTCCGCGACATGGTGGATGCCCTCGCCGGGTAGCAGCCATCACCCTCCCGCTAGCGTTAGGGCTCGAGACTTCATTTCCATCTCGGTCGATCGCGCGACGGGAACGGACCATAACACAACGCGCGGCATTGCCGCTCGTACTCGTCGGCGATTGCCGGAAAGCGCGGCGCGGCCTTGGCTCGAAAGGGCGTTGACAAATTCGTACCATCACGATAGAACAAGTTTGTGATATTACGAGATACATTCGATTCAGTCCTCAAAGACGCTCATCCCGCGCCCCCCCTTCCTGGGGAGGTGCCGAGGACTCTCGCGGCGGCGGTGCCGAAATCCTCCTCGCAGGCGTTGGTCCTTTCGGGGGTCCGGCGCTCGGGGAAGAGCACGATGCTCGCCCAGCTCCTGCGCCGCGGGCGCGGCGGGGTTTGCGTCAATCTCGAGGATCCCCGCCTGTACGGCCTCGAGCCGCGGGACTTCCCGACGTTTCTCGCGGCGCTCGAAGCGCGCTTTCCGTCGGGCGCGATCGGCCTCGACGAGGTCCAGGAGGCGCGCGAGTGGGAGCGTCTCGTCCGCGCCCTGCTCGACCGCGGGCGGGCGGTGGTCGTGACCGGCTCGAACGCCTCCCTGCTCGGCCGGGAAGTCGGGACGAAGCTCACGGGGCGCCATCTTTCGTTCGAGGTCTCGCCGTTCTCCTATCCCGAGTATCTGGCCTGCAGGGGCCTTCCCGCGGGCGAGGAATCGTTCCGGGGGCACCTGGACGAAGGCGGGTTCCCGGGCTACCTGCGGGAGGGAAACCCGAACATCCTCCGCGAGCTGCTGCGGGACGTAATCCAGCGAGACATCGCGTCCCGCCACGGCGTCCGGCAGATGCGCCACTTGATGAACCTCGCCCTGTTCCTGCTCGCGAACACCGGCCTTCCCTTTTCGCTCCAGCGCCTCACCAAGTCGCTCTCCGTGCCCACCGTGGGGCAGACATCACGCTACGTCGAGTACCTGCAGGACGCCTACCTCCTCTTCGCCCTGCCGAAGTTCAGCCCTTCCTTCCGCCGGCGCGTCGCGAGCCCCTGCAAATACTACGCGGTGGACAACGGACTGCGCCGCGCGAACGCCCCGCAGGAACAGCCAGACTGGGGCCGGCGCCTCGAGAACGCGGTCTACCTGGCCCTTCGCCGGACCGATTGCCGCCTCGCCTACGCGGGCGAACGCGACCTGTGGGAATGCGATTTCGTGACCGATTCGTGCGCCGTGCAGGTCTGCGCGGAGCTCACGGAGGAGAATCGCGCCCGCGAGATCGGCGGCCTCCTGCGCGCGCTCCGGATCGCCCCCCGCCGCCGGCCGCTCGTCATCACCCTGCGCCAGGAACAGAAGATTCGGGAGGAAGGCGTCGAAATCTCGGTCCTCCCAGCGTGGAAGTGGCTCGCGGGCGATAGGAAACTAGGGGACGTTGTAAACTTGTAAACTTACGCAAGGGGCAACCGCACGGCCCTTCAGGCAACGCTGGATTCGTTCCCGGAGAGTTCCACCCGGCTGCGGATCTTTGCGCCCAGGGCCTCCAGGAGGCGAGCGGCCCGCTCGAGCGTGATGCCGTGGTATTCGTTCCGCTCGTCCCGCGAGACCTGCGTTTCATGCACGCCCAGGCGCTCGGCAATCGGGGGGGGGGGGACGTGGAAACGAGCGCGGAAAATAGACGGCGGGGAGGAGACGGTCAAGGACTATTCGAGTATTTAGTACATCCCCCATCAGCCCGAGTAACACGCGCGGCTGTTGCTAAATGGCACCCGACAATGAAACAGCCGATGTTGGATAAAGCTGACTTTCCTTTTTTGTATTTTCCTAAATGCTCCTGGTGAGGATTGCTGCGAGTCTTTTTGCTTGCTCTTGCCTGGAATACTTGCCGATCTCTTGCGCATTTCTAGGCAGATCGATTTTCCCGGTTGCTTTCCATTCTCGATACCATTGTCCGATCTGTTTTCTGATCGCGAAAGTTCCCGTGCAGCTCACCCCCGCCTGAGTTTCAGATAGCAGTTTGTCTACGCAATCATGATCTTGGGGAACCGACAGAATCGGTCTGTCCGCGGCGAGATATTCATATACCTTTCCAGTGGCGATGCCCTTGTCTTCGCCAAAGGCAAGCTGCAATAGCACAGTGGCGGACCTCAGATTCTCGACGATCGCTTCATTGCTCAAGCGGGGGTATCTCTTCACGAGTTTTACATAAGCACTCCCCTTGAACACTTTGCCGATCACCGCCTCATCTGTCCCGTAAAACTCGAGCGCGATCTCTTCTTCCTTGAGTTCTTTGCTGTCGATAAGTTCACCGATCGCATCGAGTACCGGTCTTGGATTTCTGTGAGGTAAATAGATGTTCCCCGCGTACACAATTCTAAATATCCGCTTGCGCTCTTCGACAATTTCTTTTCTATCGAGATAGTCCGCCGAGTCGAATCCGTTTTCGATCACAGTGACTGTTTTTCCGTGCCTTGCCTCGAGTTTCTCCTTGAGCGCCGCTGAAACCGTGACGATTTCGCTGGCACTTTTCATGATCTTCTTCTCTCGATATGCGTCGAGCAGCAATCTGACTTTATGGAAAATCGGAATATTGCCAATCTGCCCGGGCACATCCCGATAGTCGGCGACCCACGGGATATTCCATTTTCTTGAAGCCCAATCGGCGAGGGTGTGAGGTAGCCCGCCCAATCCGGGATAGCTCGCCCAGATCACAGATACTTTGTGCTGATTTACAATCCGTTCGATCGCTGCTTTGGCAGCTCGATACCATTCGATGGGGATTAGATGTGAAAAGGCGAAGCTCGTCGCTTTTTTTCTGACAATGTCCATTGCCGAGTTCATGGCCGGCGGATGATAGGGCACTTGGACAATGGTAATATCTTTGCCGTAATTCTTTACGTACGATTCGTCATATAGGCAGTTTTCTTTGGTCCATTCCACGCAGAGCACGATCGGCTTCCACCCCAGCGAGGCGAGATATTTCGCGAAACATCCGGTTCTCTTTGACGCGGTGTGATTGAGTGGCGGAAAATGCCACGCGATCATCAGGACAGTTTGGTCCATGTGCTCAAGCTTTCCAGCAATATTGCCGATCGTTTCTTTTTGATCGCTACGATCTGGCCTCACTAGTGCTGAATGTTTCATTGTGCCGATTATCCCCGCCGGCCAGCCGAGCCCTCCCCGCGCCCGGCCCCGTGGCGGCCGCCGCCCCGTCCGGCCGCCCGGCGCTCCCGGTCCCGACGGGCCCAGCCGTTGCGGCGCCAGGAGCCGGATCCCCGCTCGGGGGTCGAGGTTCGAAAGTCATCATTCGCGTCCCAGGGGCGGGCGGCGGAAGGATATCACGGCTGGACGCCTGCTTCCTCTTCGCCCTGCCGCCGGCCGCGCCGCCCGCGTCCCCTCACACCTCGTCCCAGGGAATCGCAAGCACGCGTTCGGTCAGTTGCAGGGGCCGGGTTGCGCGGCAGACGATGAAGCCGCGGCGGGCCCGGTCGGGATGAAGGTCGAGGAAGCGCTCGACGTGCCGCGCGTCCGTGGGGCGGGGCGTTTCGGTGTATTTCACCTCGATCGGGATCGCCTCTTTCGGGGTCTCCAGGACGAAATCCACTTCGACGCCCTCCTGGGTCCGCCAGAAAGACAGTCGGTGTGTCCGGCCGATGTAACCGATGCGGGCCTCGAGTTCGCAGGCGAGCCAGTGTTCGAGGAGGTTGCCCCCCTCCGTCGCCAGAATCCCGCGCTCCAATGGGAGCCGCGCGACGGCGTTGCGGACGCCGACGTCGAAGAGGTAGGTTTTCGGCGTCTTGATGATCCGGTCGCGGCCGGAGCCCAGGTACGGCGGCACGGTGAACCCGAGGAGGGTGTCCGACAGAACCCCGTAGAAGCCCCGGATCGTGGAAAGCGCGATGCCGGACGCCTGCGAGATTTTCGTGAGGTTCACGACGCGGCCGGATTCGACGGCGGCAAGCTCGAGAAACCGGTCGTAGGCGCCGAGGCTTCGCGCCGCCATCTCCCGGAGGACCTCTTCCTCGATATAGGCCTCCGCATAGGAGGCGAGAGTGTCGCGGAACGCGCGGCCCCCGGAGAACGCCCCGGGAAGGCTTCCGAGGACGAGGAGGTCCTCGAGGGCGCGTCTTGGCGCGGGGCGGGCGGGGGCGAACCGGAAGGGAGCGGGGAGAATCGTTCCGGCCGCAGTGCCCGCGACCTCCCAGAGACAGACGGGCGAAAGGCGGTGGCGGTGGACGCGTCCCGGAAGGAGGTTCACGTCGTGTCCGCGAAGCCTGCGGGCGGAGCTGCCCGTCAGCGTGAACGTAAACCTATCGGGATGGCGATCGAGGAGCAGCTGGATCTCGTCCAGCAGCCCCGGAACCCTCTGCACCTCGTCGATGAGGACATGGCGGCGAGCGGGTCCCGGAGCTAGGAGGGCGCGGGTGAGGAGGGAGGGATCCCGGGCGAGCCGCATCCGCTCGTGGCGTTCCTGGAGGTCGAAAAGGATGTCCTTCGGCGACTTCAGCATCCGGAACAGCGTGGACTTCCCCGTCTGCCGGGCGCCGAGGATCATCCGGGCCTTGCCGAGGGACCGCCCCCGGCGCAAGGCCGCTTGAAGGTATCTGTCGAATTGCATGTTCCCGCATTATACCGTCGGTTTTTAACGGCAAGCCGCAGATTCCCGGAACTGGCCCGAATGGGGAAACTTGCATACTTATGCGAGGGGCAACCGCCCATCCTTCCTCGTCCGGGGCGCTCCGCCCGGAAGGGGAAAAGGGTCGGCATCGAGGTGAAACTGACCGACGCGCCCGGGACGACGAAGTCCATGCACGCGGCGAGGACGGATTTGCGTCTCGATCGGCTTCTCGTCGTCCACGCGGGGGAGCGTTCGTTTCCCCTCCAAGACGGGATCGAGGCCGTGTCCGTCCGCGACATGGTGGATGCCCTCGCCGGGTAGCAGCCATCACCCTCCCGCCAGCGTTAGATGGCCATAAAAGATCCAAGCCGGTAGGCTGTAACAGATTCGATTTCAGGAGGGCGGACAAAATAATCCGTGAAGGAGGACGCTAGATGAAACGGCACGCCCTGTTCCTGGGCATCCTTCTTCCTTTCGCGACAACGCTGATGCCGGCCGCGGGAAACGCCGAGTCCTCCTACGCTTCCGATCCGAAACCGTCTTGCGCCCGATGCGGCACGCTGGGGGGCGGCAATCCGGACTGCCCGGCTTGCAGAGGCGGCGGGGGCGGCTCCGAAACGACCTCCGCGGAAAATCCAAAGGTGGATCTGGCGTCGGCCCCCATCATCGTCGCGCCCGTCGGGATCGTTGGCGGAGTGCTGATGGGGGGCGGCTGGTATTTCTCCAAGATGGCCGGCAAGTATCCGAATCAAGGATTTCTCTCCAGCTACCACAGCTACCTCTCCATCGACACCGACGACCCGAAATTCGACAACGCCTTCAGTTTCGGCACCCAGGTCGGCGGATTGCCGTGGCTGGTCCTCTTCCTCCCCACCTGGCCGATCCGCCAGGGGATCGTGGCGCTGGCAAGCCCGGGACCGCCCAAGCCTCCCCCGCCGCCAAAGCCTCCCCCGCCGCCCAATCCGAACATCGTCGTCTATGAAAAAATCTCCGGCGCCTATGCCGGCCTGGCCAGGGAGGCGGAGGACCGCCTGCAACGCGTGACCAAGCAGGCCGACGCCGCCCGAGCGCGTCGCCTCCGCATCCTGGACGAATTCATCCGCGATCATGCCGACCTGCGCGAACTCGCCAAGACGAGCGGGATCGAGGCGGCCCGGGCTCGGGCGCAAAAGCATCTGGACGCCTGGAGCCAGGCGCTGGCCAACCGGCGAGAGATCAGCGATCAGCTGCAGGCGCAAATCCGGAAAGAGGAAAAGGAGATCGACGAGCGGACCCTGGAACTGCAAAAGGCCTGCGTCTTCACGGCCCTTGCCGAAGTGTTCCCCAAGCCGGTCGAGAAGCAGCTGGAACGAGTGCTTTCGTCCGATCAACTCGTGCAGGCCGAGCGTGACGCCGTGCGCTACCGCAAATTCCTCTTCGACCGCAGCTTCACCTGGGCCTCGGGCCCCGGCGTCGATCTGGAAAAGGACATCCTGCCCGAGGCCTGGAAGACCCGACAGGAGGGGAATTCGCTGCTCGACTGGTACCAGAAGCCGGAAACGCAGGAGAAGATGGAACGGCTGACGCTGCACATGCTCACCAGCCTGAAGATGGCGAAGAAGATCGGGAAGAGGGCTATCAACATCGGGGCGAGGGCCTCGCAGGCGGAGTTCGCGATAGACTTCGCCTACGGCAGCTTCGCCGTGTCGGGGGCGGCCAAGCGCATCGAGGAAGCCCGCGTCCAGATGAATCACCTGGCGACGGTCCGGGTCTTCGACGATGTCTGGGCCAATGACTGGGATCGGGCCAACGCAAAGTGCAATGCCTGGGAGATCCAGGAGGCCATGGGGCGCAAGAAACTCGATACCTATCGCCGGCAGGAGAAGGACAATGCGAAAAAAGCGGATGCCCTCCGCAAGTAGGGCCCGGAACGAAACGCGGGCCGCCGGGCTGCTTTGCCTCGTCGTCCTCTCGGGCATCCTGGGCTGCTCCGGGCGGGCGCCCGTGGAACTCCTCCCCGAATCGGGGAAGGCGGCGAGGGATGCGTATTGGCGGGCGGTCGCGGACGGCGCCGGCGCCTTCGCCGGAATCCGGGAAGAATGCCTCGCGGCAAGGCAGGCGAAGCGGCAGCGGAACCTGGTCCCGGGGCGCATGCGGCTTCTCGAGGCGCTATCCGCGTTGCGGCCGGCCGGCGGCCGGCTGCCTTTGCCGGAATTCGAGCAGCCGGCGCAGGTATTCGAAATCGCCGCGACGGCCCTGGAGCGGATCATCGAAGCCGACGAATCCGGCAATCCTCGGGAGGAGGAACTCGGATGGACCCTGTTCGGACAGGCGGAGGAGGAGATGCGAATCGCGCTGCAGAATCGGATCGACCGGCAATCGAGGATTTCCCCCTTCCGCCTGGAATTCCAAGCCCCCCTGCCGAACGGCCCCATGACCTTCCGCAAGATCATCCCCGGCGATCCGGCCTCCACGATGGCGTCGTTCTGGATGAGCGTCGATCCCGTTACGCCAGCGCAGGTCCGGAGCGTCCTGAAAACGCCTGGAACCGCCGCCCCGGAAACGACCCCCGCCAAAGCGATCTCCGGCGATGACGCCGCCGAATTCTGCCGCAAGCTGACCGCGCGGATGGCGGCCGACCTTCCCCCGGACCACGCGTTCCGCCCGCCCAGCGCCGCGGAATGCACGGCGGCCGGGGTGCCGCCGCCGGACCTCCCGGATCAGCCCGGGGGCGGTTTCCGCGTGGTGCTGGCCCCCCTCCCCCTGCCTCAAAAGGAAAACGCGGGCCCTCGCCGCTGACGGCGCCGCGAAACGCGCCGGCCGTCAACGCGACTATCGATAAGGAAGCGACAGGACGTACGACGGATTGCAGGATCCTCCCTTTTCGCGGCCGCCCGCGCGAGGCGGCCGGGACGCGACGGAGCGGAACCGCTACAATTTGAAATCCATCCCATGCACCGCAGCATCCTGTGCGCAAGCGCGGCGATCTTGGCGGTGGCCCTTTTCCCGCGGGAAGCGAACGCCCTCTCGATCCCCGAGGACGGCGTGCAGATTGTGGAGCCGGCCCCGCCGGCTGCCGTCCCCCGCTACGCGAAGATCGAACTCCTCGTGACGCTTTCGGGCGCGGCGGCGACGAACGTCTACGACTCGAATCTCCCCGACGGGCTCGACCTCGGGGCCACATTCACGGGCCCGGGCGGGATCGTGCGGCACGTCCACGGATTTTTCGACGGCTCGAACTGGCGCGTGCGGTTTGCGCCCGACGCGGCGGGCGATTGGACCTACGGCGTGCAGGCGACGGACGCGGGCGGGACGGCCTCGTGGTCCGGCGGGGCGTTCACGTGCGCCTCCTCCCCCCATCCCGGGTTCGCCCGGGTGGACGGCCGGATCCTCCGGTTCTCGAACGGCAGCGCGTTCTTCGGCGTCGGCCACAACACGGGCTGGCAGTACGACGTGGAGCAACCGTCGCTGCCGGAGATGGCCGCGCGCGGCGAGAACCTCTTGAGCTTCTGGCTTTCGGTGCCCTGGGCGAGGCCTTCGTGGGCTTCGGTTTCGGAGCCCTGGTGGGACAAGCGTGCCGCCATCGAGAACGTCGAGGGCGGGGTCGGGAACTTTAACCAGGCGGCCTGCGCCTACTTGGACGGCGTCGTGTCGCGGGCCGAGGCGGAGACGGTCTATCTTCTCCCGAGCCTCTGGTCCCACGGCCAGCTCCGCGCGAGCACGGGGCATCCCTGGGGCGCGGGGTGGTGGGACGACAATCCCTACAAGGCCCTCTGCACGGCGTCGGACTTCTTCAAGACGTCGACCGGGACGGGCGACACGCCCCAGTGGCGCGCCCAGAAGAATTTCTACCGCTACGTGATGGCCCGCTGGGGCCACAGCCGCTCCATCGTCGGCTGGGTCACGCTGGTCGAGATCGACGGGACGACGGCCTGGAACGCCGAATTGCCGGTCGGCTCCGCCGGAAGCCGCCCGGTGTCCGAGGGCTGGTGCGCGGCGGTGCGCGCGTTCCTCGCCTCGCAGGACCCCTACCGGGGGAACGCCGCCGGGCCGTACCCGGCCGTGACCAGCCGGACCGACTACTACCCCGGCTTCGCGACCTGGGCGAGCGGCGAGGACATGCGCGCCGCCGATTCCTACACCCAGCAGGGAAGCAACATCGAGGCCGCCGGGGCGATTGCCTCGCAGACGGCGGCGATGCGCGCCTCGGGCAAACCCGCCTTCCATACGGAGTTCGGCGGCAACGAGGCATGGGGAGCCACGCAACCCGCGCACCTCCACAACGGGATCTGGGCGGCCCTCTCGTCGGGCGCCGCGATGACGCCTCTCGTCTGGTGCGACGCCGGCAGCTTTCCGATGCTCACGCCGGCCATGCAGGACCACCTCGAGATCCTCGCGCGGTTCGCATCCGCTCTCGGCGACCTCGGAGATCCGGCGCTCGCGCCGGCGACGGTCGCGGCGTCCGGGACCTGCCGCGGCTGGGGCCTGCGGAAGGGCGGCAGCGGATTTGCGTGGGTCCAGAACACGACGGCGGGCGGAACGATGGGCGGGCAGACCCTCTCGATCTTTGGGCTTCCCGCCGGGACCTACGACGTCTCCTGGTTCGACGCGTGGACGGACGGGACGAACCCGTTCCGGACGGACGTCGTCGCGGCCGGGACCGGCACGCTGAATGCGGCAATCCCCTCGCTTGCGCGTCCCGACGTCGCCTGCCGGTTCGCGATCCGGCCGGGCCCGGACCTCGTCGTCAGCGCGCTCTCCGCTACGGCGACCGGCCGGACGGTCACCGTCACGGACACGGTGAAGAACCAGGGATCGACAGCCATTGGCGCGACGTTCACGGTCCGCACCTTCCTCTCCGCGGACGCCTCCATCACGTCCGCCGACATCCTCCTCGGCAGCCGCACGGTGGCCGGGCTCGGCGCCGGGGCGTCGTCCGCGAGGACCGTCACGTTCACAACGGCGACGGACCTTCCGTCCGGAACCTACTTCGTGGGGGCGATCGCGGACGCGACGGGAGTCGTAACGGAGGCGAACGAGGCGAACAACGCGAAGGCCTCGCCCTCGGCGTTCGCGTTCCGCCCGGACCTCGCCTTCTCCGCCTTCTCGGCGAAAATTGCGTCCGGGAAGGTGTCGATCTCGAACACTTTCAAGAACAACGGCGCCGCGGCGACGGTCGGGACGACGGCGGTGGCGTTCTATCTTTCGCCCGACGCCATCTTCTCGCCCTCCACGGACGTCCTCCTGGGCGGCCGCGCGCGGACGTCGGCCCTCAAGGCGGGGGCGACGGACGCCGCGACGAGCGCGTTCGCGGCGCCGGCTTCGCTTTCGCCCGGCGGCAACTACCACGTCTTCGCGGTCGCGGACTCGGGCGCGTCGCAGATCGAGACGAACGAGTCGAACAACGTCGCCGGCCCGTCCGTCTGGCTGCCGATCCGCGCCGACCTCGTCGTCTCCTCGCTCTCGGCCTCCGTCAGCCCCTTGTGCCGGACGCTGACCGTCAAGGACACCGTAAAGAACCAGGGACCGCTCGCGACGCCGGGATCGTTCCAGGTGTGCTTCTATCTCTCGAAGGATGCGACGATCACGGCGGCGGACACGTTCATCGGAAGCCGGACGATTTCGTCCTCGCTTGCCTACAACGCCGTGAACCAGGCAACGACCGCGATCGCGGTTCCGACCTCGGTCGCCGCGGGCGCCTGGCGGGTGGGCGCAATCGTGGACGGCGGCACCACCGTTCCCGAACTGCTCGAGAACAACAACGCGAAGGCGTCGTCGAGCCTGACGATCGGGCCGTAGGGGCGTATCATCCCGCCGAAAACGGACATGGCCCGCATTCTCGTGATCGGCGGCTCCGGGCAGGTCGGCAGCGCCCTTTGCCGAGCGGCGATGGCGGCGGGCCACGAGGTCGTGGCGACGGCTTTCGCGAACCCCTCGCCGGGCCAATCCCTCCTCGACATCGCGGACGTTGCCGCCGTTCGGACGTTCGTCCTGGACGCGAGGGCGGACTGGGTGTTCTGCCCGGGGGGCATGACGAACGTGGAGGCCTGCGAGGAGCGGCCGGACGAGGCCCGCCGGGTAAACGTCGAGGGCCCGCTCGCCGCGGCGCAGGCTTCGATCGAGGCGGGATGCGGGTGGTTCTGCGCGTTTTCGAGCGAATACGTCTTCGAC
Organism: uncultured Planctomycetia bacterium; assembly: GCA_964358555.1. GTDB lineage: Bacteria > Planctomycetota > CAYHQZ01 > CAYHQZ01 > CAYHQZ01 > CAYHQZ01. The sequence continues at coordinate 10,298 of CAYHQZ010000037.1, read as the reverse complement.
GGCGCGGACGGCCCCTATGCCGAGGGGGATCCGGTGAGTCCCCTATCGGTCTACGGACAAACGAAACTCGAGATGGAGCGATCGCTTCTCGCGCTCCCGTTCCCCATCCTCGCCGTGCGGACGACCGTGGTCTACGGACATGAGCCGCAGGGGAAAAATTTCGTCTGCCAGCTGCTCCGCGCGGCGCGGGAGGGGCGCACGCTGCCCGCACCCGCCGACCAGCGATCGAGCCCCACCTACAACGAGGACCTCGCGAGCGCGCTCCTCGAGCTCGCGGCGCGCCGAGCGACGGGGCTCCTGCACGTCGCAGGACCCGAGGTCCTCGCCCGCAGCGACTTCGCGCGCCTCGCCTGCGAGGTCTTCGGCCTGCCGCTCAAGACCTTCCGCCCCGTGGCGACCGCGGAGCTCCACCAGAAGGCGCGCCGGCCTCTTCGCGCCGGCCTGAAGGTCGAACGGGCGCTGGGCATGCTGGAGCGAACGCGCCTGCGGCCCCCGCGCGAAGGCCTCTCCGCGATGAGAGCCGCGCTTGAGCGCGAAAGTCCTTGCGGGCCGATCAAGGCACGATAGAATGCGCGCAACTCTTTCCGTTGAAAGCGGTTCCGGCGTGGCCGGCACAGCGGACGAACCGGGGGCCTCGTGAGAAGGAACTCCTTTGAATACTACCGCGACCTGATCTGGGTGCTCCTGAAGAAAGAGATCCGGGTCCGTTACAAAAACACCGTCCTGGGCTACGCCTGGTCGGTCCTCAACCCGCTGGCGTTCGCGGCCGCGTTCTACGTGCTGTTCAAGGTGTTCGTCCGGATCCAGATGGAGAACTACGCCCTCTTCCTGATCTGCGGGCTGTTCCCCTGGCAGTGGTTCCAGAACTCCGTCTCCCTTTCCAGCCAGCACTTCCTCGGCAACGCCTCGCTGATCAAGAAGGTGCGGTTCCCCCGCGAGTTTCTCGTCCTCTCCGGCGTGCTCAACGACTTGCTCCATTTCCTGGCGTCCCTGCCGGTCATCGTTTTCTTCCTGCTCCTCTTCGGCAGCGGCCCTTCCTGGGCGTGGTTCTGGCAAATCCCGGCCATGCTGGCGGTGCAGCTCGCGTTTTCCTACGGCCTGGCCCTCCTCGTGGCCACGTGCAACCTCTTCGTCCGGGACCTGGAGCGCCTGATCGGCATCCTCCTCCTGCTCTGGCTCTACCTGACGCCGGTCATGTTTCCGGTCGACATGATCCCGGAGCGGTTCCGGTGGTGCCTCTACGCCAATCCGATGGCCGCGACGATCGAATGCTGGCGGAACGTGCTGATGACCGGCACCCTTCCGGCGGACCTGTGGGCGTTGGCGGCGGGCTACGGCGTCCTGGCCCTGGCGGCCGGGCGCCTCGTCTACCGCTCCCTCGAAAGGAGGTTCGCCGAACTTGTCTAGCACCGCCGATGTCCGCTTCAGGAACGTCACCAAGTGCTATCCGATGAAGCGCCTCTCGGCCGGCGGCTTCAAGGACCTCCTGCTGCACCTGCCCAGGCGCCTGATGGATCGCGCCCGCTCCGGGTCCTACTGCGCCCTGGACGACGTTTCCTTCGAGGTGGCGCCGGGCGAATGCTTCGGCATCATCGGCCGGAACGGCGCCGGCAAGAGCACGACGCTCGGGCTGATCGCAGGCGTCCTCGAGGCCACCCGCGGGACGGTCGAGGTCGCGCGAAAGGTGGCGCCCCTGCTGGATCTGGGAGCAGGCTTCCACCCGGAGCTCTCCGGCCGGGAGAACATCGTGCTCAACGGCGTCCTGCTGGGCCTGACCCGACGGCAGATCCTGGATCGGATGGCCGACATCGAAGCCTTCTCCGAGCTCGGCGAATTCCTCGAGCAGCCGATCCGAACCTACTCGTCCGGCATGATCGCCCGGCTCGGCTTCTCGGTGGTGGCTCACCTCGACCCGGAGATCCTGCTCATCGACGAGGTGCTGGCCGTGGGCGACGAATCCTTCCAGCAGAAGTGCTTGGCCCGGATGCAGGCCTTCCGCGCACGGGGGGCGACGATGATCCTCGTCAGCCACAGCCTGGAAATGGTGGAGCGGATCTGCGATCGCGTCGCCCTGGTCTCCAACGGCCGCCTGATGGACGTAGGCGAACCCGCGCGCGTCGTTCCCGGGTATCGGGCGCTCGCAGGCGTAGGATGGGAGCCGCCGCGCGCATGAACGTCACCGCCCCCGGCCTCCCCGGCGTCCTCCTCTTCGAGCCCGACGCGTTCGAGGATTCCCGCGGCTTCTTCCAGGAAACCTGGAACCATGCCCGCTACGCGGCCGCCGGCCTGAAGGCCCGGTTCGTCCAGGACAGCCTCTCCTTTTCCCGCAACGGCGTCCTGCGCGGATTGCACCTCCAGAACCCGAACGCCCAGGGCAAGCTCGTGTCGGTCCTCTCGGGCGAGGTGTTCGACGCGGTCGCGGACGTCCGCCGGGGGTCGCCTTCGTTCGGCCGCTGGTTCGGGTGCGTCCTCTCGGCGCAAAACCAGCTGCAGATGTGGATCCCCCCCGGCTTCGCCCACGGCTTCTGCGTCCTCTCGCAATCCGCCTTGTTCCACTACAAGTGCACCCGCCTCTACGACCCGCGATCGGAAATCGGCATCCGCTGGAACGACCCCGCCATCGGAATCCCCTGGCCGATCAAGCGCCCAATCCTTTCGAAAAAGGACCGCGCCCTCCCGCTCCTCGCGGAAATCCCCGCGCGAAGGCTTCCACGCTGGAGGCCGGCGATATCCCCGCGCGTCGCGTCGCGCCCCCGCCGGACGGGTCCCGGGGATCCTCATGCCTAGGCGCGTGATTTCGTCGCTTGCCTGGGCGGCGAAATGGTTCGCCGCCGATCCCTGGAAGGCGATTGGAAAGGCCTGGTCCGCGTTCCGCACGCTGGGCCTCCGCGGCGGCTGGGAGAGGGCGGCGGAGAAGTTCTCGGTCCGGACCCGCTATCGCCCCGGTCAGTACCAGCTCACGCAGGCGCAGTCCGAAACCCTGCTCGCCTCCTGCCCGGAGACGCCGCTCTTCTCCCTGGTGGTTCCGGTCTACAGGATCGAGCCGAAATGGCTGGACAAGTGCATCCGGTCGGTGGTCGCGCAGCATTACCGGAACTGGGAGCTTTTGCTGGTGGATGACGCCTCCGAGCGGCCCGATCTGACGGCCCTGATGGAGGAATGGGCCGCGCGAGACCGGCGCATCCGGACCCGGCGCCTCGAGAACAACCGGCATATTTCCGCGGCCAGCAACGCCGGCATCGAGATGGCCGGCGGACGCTACATCGGATTCCTGGATCACGACGACGAGCTGACGCCGGACGCGCTGACATGGGTGGCGTGGGCCATCCGGGAAAACCCGGGGGTCCGATGGATCTACTCCGACGAGGACCTGATCGACGCCGACGGCGAGCGCCGCATGCCGCATTTCAAGCCCGACTACAACCCGCTCACGCTGCTCTCCATCATGTATGCGGGTCACTTTCTCGTGTACGAGGCCGAAACCATCCGCCGGCTCGGCGGATTCCGGATCGGCTTCGAAGGCTCCCAGGATCACGACCTCGCGCTGCGGGTCTCCGAGGCCGTGCCAGCGGCCGCCGTGACGCACATCCCGCGGGTGCTCTACCACTGGCGCACCCTCCCGGGCTCGTCGGCCAGCCGGGTGGACGCGAAGCCCTACGCCGCCGCGGCCGGGCTCCGCGCCGTGCGCGAGGCGTTGGCGCGACGGGGCATCCGCGGCGAGGTCTCCTCCCATCGGCTGTGCCCGACGCTCTACCGGTTGGAACTGATCCCCCGGAGCCATCCTAGCGTCGAGATCGTCATCCCCACGCGAAACGGCCTCGGCCTGCTGACCCGATGCCTCGAAACGCTCCGCGCCCATACCCGGTATCCGAACTACGCCGTCACGGTCATCGACAACCAGTCCGACGATCCGGCCCTGCTTTCCTACCTGGACGGGGAGTCCGCGGCGGGACGCCTCCGGGTGCTTCGCTACGACAGGCCCTTCAACCATTCCGACATGAACAACCTGGCCGTAAAGGCCTCAACCGCCGAGTTCGTCGTCCTCGCGAACAACGACATCGAGTTCCAGTCCGACGGCTGGCTGGAGCAGATGGTCGCCACGATGCAAATCGACGCATCCATCGCCGCCGCCGGCGCCCTGCTGGTGTTCCCGAACGGCAACGTGCAGCACGGCGGCGTGATCGTCGGGCTCCACGGCGTGGCCGGCCACGCCTTCCGCAACACCCCGGCGGATCAGCCGACCTACTTCGGCCGGCTGCACTGCCTGCAGGAATACTCCGCCCTGACCGCCGCCCTTCTGATGCTGCGCCGATCCGCCTTCCAGGAGGTCGGCGGGTTCAACGCCGATCGGTATCCGACCAGCTTCAACGACATCGATCTGTGCCTGCGCCTGCGGCAGCAGGGCTACCGGCTGGCCTACAACCCGGCGGTGCGGGCCATGCATCACGAGGGGAAATCCCGGAGCATCAGCCTGCCCGAGGAGGCGGAGTTCGGAAGCCGCTTCCGGACCGATTGGGGGCATCTCTTCGGCCGCGACCCGTTCTACAACCCCAACCTGTCCCTCCAGAACGAGCGCTTCGCCGGATTCCGCGATTTCCCGATCGACTCGCAGATCGCCCCGCCCCGACGCCTCGCCTGCCATCCCGACTGCCGGGTGTTTTTCGAGGGGAAAATCGGCCTGGAGATCGGCGGGCCCAGCCCCATGTTCCGGCAAGACGGCCTCCTTCCCGTGTACGCGGACGCCGAGCGGATCGACAACTGCAACTTCGGGCGGCACACCCTCTGGGAAGGCGATCTCCGGGACGGGGCGCCCTTCCTCTTCGACGAGCGGCGCGCGCCCGGAACCCAGCGCGTCGCCGAGGCGACGGACGTCGGCCGGGCGGCGCCCGGGCCGTACGATTTCGTCCTGTCGTCGCACACGCTGGAGCACGTCGCCAACCCCCTGCGCGCCCTGTCGGAATGGATCGGCGTCCTCCAGGCGGAAGGGCTGCTCGTCCTGGTGCTGCCCCATCGGGACGGCACCTTCGATCGCAAGCGGCCGGTGACGGCGCTCGCGCACCTGGTCCAGGATTTCGAGCGGAACACCGGCGAAGGCGACATGACCCACCTTGAGGAAATCCTGGAATCGCACGATCTGTCCAGGGACCCGGACGCGGGCGACTTCGAGTCCTTCAGGCAGAGATCTCTGCGAAATCCGGAAAACCGATGCCTGCATCATCATGTTTTCAATACCCGTCTCGCCATCGAGGTGGTTGATCACATGAAACTGCAGCTGCTCGCCGTGGAAGTCTTCCAGCCTTTCGATATTTTCGTGGTGGCCCGGAAGCCAACGCCGGGGCAGCCAGCGCGAAACGAGAAATTCCGCGGCGTTGGCACGACACCCTGCTGGAACAGCCCGTTCCCGTCCGACCGCGCGCCGGCTCCGGGCGGGGGTTAGATCCATATGGAGGCACTCACCTTCGTTCGAGCCGCACACACGCTTACGCTTGCCAGGGCCCCGTGATCGGCCGTTGCTTGACGGAATGGGACACCCCCTGCTGTAATGGCCAGCGTGGTCGGCGGATAAGCCCGGATAGGTTTCCCTCCCGCTTCCAATCGAAGGAAAATTGAAGAATTTATTGGGCTGCCTCAACCCGTTTGCCCGCAAGGACAGGGAAGCGCAACGCCTGCGCGCGCAATATCTCTCCTTGCTTCAGGAAGTCCTGACCAACCGCATCTACGAGGATCCGCCCCAGCAGCCTTTCGGACCGCACAACTACGATCCAACCGTGCGAGAAAGCGGCCTGGATTGGCCTTCCACGGCCCACACCATGATCGGCGTGAAGCGCTTGGCCAACCTGCGCGAACTCGTCGAACGGGTCCTCCTGGAGAAAGTGCCGGGGGATCTGCTTGAGGCCGGAGTCTGGCGCGGCGGAGCCTGCATCTTCATGCGCGCCATTCTAAAAGCCTACGGCGAGACCGGCAGGCACGTCTGGGCTGCGGATTCGTTTCAAGGGCTCCCCGAGCCCGATCCCGCGAAATATCCCGCGGACGCCGGCCAGGTCTTCCACAGATACAAGGAGCTCGCCGTCTCGCTGGAGCAGGTCCGCGACAACTTCGCCAAATATGGCCTCCTGGACGACCAAGTCGGCTTCCTGCGAGGCTGGTTCAAGGACACGCTGCCCAACGCTCCGATCGAACGCCTCGCCCTGCTGCGCATAGACGGCGACCTCTACGAATCCATCTCCGACGCGCTGCGCGGCCTTTACGACAGGGTGTCCCAAGGAGGCTTCGTCGTCATCGATGATTACCACGCCGTCGAACCCTGCCGAAAGGCCACGGACGAATTCCGGGCCGAGCGCGGCATCACGGATGCCATCGAGGAGATCGACGGCGTGGGCGTCTTCTGAGAAAAAACCGGCCCATCCCGGCAAGGCCGGCGCAACCGAGCTCCCCTTGCCGCCTCCGGCACGTTCTGGAAAAACGACAATCTCCTTCGCATGAACGGCGTGGATTTTCGCCTGATCTGCGATATCAACGAGCTGCACGCGGCAGAATCCACGGATGACAATTTCGTCCTTGGAAAATCGCGGGGGATGGTGGAGGACATGCTGGCCCTGGCCAAGCAACGTCCGGTCGCCCGCATCCTCGACATGGGCATATTCAAGGGCGGCAGCGTGGCGCTCTACGATTCGATCTTCAGGCCGAACAAGCTCGTGGCCATCGAATTTCTCGACAAGCCGTACACGGCGCTCGCCGGGTATATCCATGCTCGCGGCCGCGGAGACGCGGTCCTGCCGTACTACGGCGTCAATCAAGCCGATCCGAAAGCCATGGGTCGGATTCTCGCCACGGAATTCCCCGCCCAGGACATCGACCTCATCGTGGACGACGCCTCCCATCTCTATGAGGAGACGCGCGCCGCTTTCAACCTTGCATTCCCCTATCTCAAGGCCGGGGGTCTCTACGTCATCGAGGACTGGGCCTGGGCCCATTGGGCCGGGGATTTCTGGCAAAAAAACAATCCCTATTTCAGCGACAAGCGCTCCATGAGCAACCTGCTCATCGAGATTTTCATGCTGGCTGCCAGCCGGCCGGATTTGATCTCGGACATCACGGTCAACCATGCGGTCATCAAGATCAAGCACGGCGCGGGCTTGCTGCCCCGGGAAGGTTTCGACATCGGCGAGCATTACCTGCTGCGCGGCAAGCACTTCGAGGCCGCGTTATGACCGCGACCGCCCCGCGGCACAGGTACGACTACGAGGTGGACCTCGAGCGGGAGGTGGCGGGCACCAAGGTCGTCCGTTTTGTGGGCCGCGGCCGTCGCGTCCTGGAGCTGGGCGCCGGACCGGGCTCGATTGCGCGCATCCTCAAGGAGCGAAACGGCTGCCGCATCACCGCGATCGAAAACGACCCCACCGCCCTCGCCCTGCTTGCGCAGCACTGCGAATGCGTCCACCAGCTCGATCTCAACAAGGCCGGCTGGGCCGGGCGCGTCTGTGACCAAGGCCGGTTCGAAACGATCGTAGCCGCGGATGTGTTCGAACATCTCTACGACCCCTGGGCCGTTCTGCGCGAGGCCAAGTCGGCCTTGAGCGACGGCGGCGAGATCGTGGTCTCTCTGCCGCACGCCGGCCACAACGCCGTACTGGCCTGCCTGGCCGCGGGCGACTTCGAATACCGGGACTGGGGTCTGCTGGACCGCACCCACATCCGATTCTTCGGCCTGCACAACATTGAGCGGCTCTTCATGGACTCGGGCCTCAAGATCGTGGAGGCGGAATTCGTGATCACCCCTCCCGAACGCACGGAATTCGCCGAGCGCTGGCGGCAAACCCCCGCCGCCTTCAAGGAGGGCCTGGCCTTTAATCACTTCGGCTCGGTCTACCAGGTCGTCATCAAGGCCAAAGCGGACGCGGATCCGCAATCCGGTCTCCGCCTCAGCTCCCTCCAAACCGAGCCTCCCCCCGAGTCCGCGTGCCGGCGGTTCCGCCGCTGGCTCAGCCGCCTGGCGCGGGGAGGCCGTCATGCCTAAGCCCCGCCTGGTGGCGTTTTACCTGCCCCAATTCCATCCCATCGCGGAAAACGACGCCTGGTGGGGCAAGGGCTTCACGGAATGGACCAACGTCACCAAGGCTCGGCCGCTCTTCGAGGGGCACTACCAGCCCCATCTGCCCACGGACTTCGGCTTCTACGACTTGCGGCTGCGCCAGACGCGGCGCGATCAGATATCCGTGGCCAGGCAATTCGGCGTCGACGCCTTCTGCTACCACTACTATTGGTTTTCCGGCCAGCGCCTGCTTTCCCAGCCCATCGACGACATGCTTGCCGATCCGCAGAGCGACATGCCCTTCTGCTTGTGCTGGGCCAACGAGAATTGGACCCGAAAATGGGACGGCGCGGAGCAGGAGATTCTCATCGATCAGAAATATCGCCCCGAGGACGATCTGGGCTTCATCCAGAGCGTGCTTCCATTCCTCTCTGATCCCCGCTACCTCAAGATTGACGGCGCCCCCCTCTTGATCGTGTACCGGCCGCAAAGCCTGCCCGACTCCCGGAACACCACCCGCTTCTGGCGCGAGTACTGCCGAAGCCAGGGGATGGCCAGGATCCACCTATGCGCCGCCTTGATCCGCGGCAACACCAAATACGCCGAGTTGGGCTTCGACAGCGGGGTGGAATTCCCCCCCCACAACCTTCGCAGCGGAAACGTCAACCATGAAATCCACTTCACGGAGCCCTTTTGGGGGCATGCGATGCACTATGACGGGATCGCCCGCTCGTTCCTGCAGCGCGCCAATCCGGCCAACAACGTCTTCATGACCGTCTTCCCTTCCTGGGACAATACGGCGCGCGTACACAACCGGTCCCTGATCGTGCTCGATGCCTGCCCGGAAAACTACGAGCATTGGCTCGCGGAGTCCATGCGCATCACCGAAGCGTGCTTTCCCGGCCAAGAGCGGCTGGTTTTCATCAATGCCTGGAATGAATGGGCGGAAGGCTGCCATTTGGAGCCGGATCGAAAGCACGGCAGGGGTTTTTTGGAAGCGACGCTGCGCGCCAAATCAGGCCAATCGCAGGTGGCGGATTTCATGCGCCTGGAGGTGCCGGAGAAGCCCGGACCCCTGAGGAAGGACTTGGCCGGTCTCCTGCGCTATCACGGAACAAGGCGGATAGGACTCTTGCGCGCCTGGGTCAGCCGGCATCCGCGAATCAAGAAGGTCTTGAAAGGCCTTTTCAAACCGGCATGGAGGAACAAATCGACAGACGGCAGGGCGGCGCTGAAGCCGGCCTTGTTCCTGCACATACAGAAGACGGCGGGAAGTTCCATCGTCGACTTGGCCAAGATGGCCTATGGCTTGGAAAATGTCGTCAGCCACGGGGATTATTTGCGCGTCCTGCAAACGTCGTCGCCGCTCAAGCAGGAACATGCTTCCGCGAAAGGGGAAGGGTCGCCCGTCCCGGAAGGCGGCGCCGGCAACTTTCGGCACGTCCCCTTCGTCTCCGGGCATTTCGGATTCGATTTTGCGAGGCCCTTGCTAAAGGAACGTTATTCGTTCACGTTTCTGCGAAACCCCGCCGAACGGATTCTTTCCTTCTATTATTTTTGCCTGAAGCGAGACCCCAAGGAGTACGAAATATATTCCCTGTGCCAAGCGTTGACCCTGGATCGATTTTTGATGCTTGGATTCGAACGACCGCTGGTAAGAGACCATATTTGGAACAACCAGGCTTGGCAGCTCGCCAACGGGTACGGCAGTTCGAACGGGCGGGACATCCCAAGCTATTCTCCCGACGAAATCCTGGCGCTTGCCATTCGACATCTCGACGAATTCTCCGATATCGGTTTCGTCGAATCTTTCGAGGGGGATCGAGACCGCATTCTGCAGGCGCTCGGCATGGCGCCCCCCAAGGGCAAGATCGTTTCAAATGCCACCCCCGGAAGGCCGACGGCCCGGGACCTGCCGGCCTCGACATTGAAACTGCTGGACGAGCTCACTCGGCTGGACCAAGAGTTGTATCGAGCGGCTTGGCGGAAAAGGAAGGGAAGCGCCGTTCCTCCCGTGCAACCCGCGCCGAAAACCTAGGGCGCGCGCCTACCCCATCCCGAACCGCTCCAGCACGTGGCGCCGGACGCGGGCGATGGGCATCGCTTCGCCCTCGGCGGCGAGCGCGGGGGTGTCGCGGTCGGCGATGAAGATGCCGTGCCAGTCGTGGTTGGCGTCGTCGGGGCCGGTGTCGTTCTCGCGGGACTGGATGGGCGCGCCGCGCCGGACGGTGCCGATGGATCGCCAGGCGAGGTTGCCGAAGTAGAG
>CAYHQZ010000036.1:0-21103 GCA_964358555.1 uncultured Planctomycetia bacterium | reverse complement strand
GAACGAGGATGGCGCGGACGCCGAGACGAAGTCCGTGCTCGAGGCGACCCGCCAGCTTTTCGCGGACGTCCGCTACCGAACGGTGTTGCTGCCTTTGCGGGACGGCGTATCGGTAAGCGTTCGGATCTGAACTGGCGCATTGCGCCCCCGCCGCTAGAATTCAAAGTGGGTTCACGATGGAAAACAGAAGGCTCGAGCGCGTCGGAGAGGAAATCCGGCACTGCATCTCGACAACCCTGATTTCCGAGATCGCCGACCCCCGCCTCGGCTTCGTCACCGTGACGAGCGTCGATGTGGCCCCGGACCTCCGGACCGCGAAGGTCTTCGTCTCCTCGATGGGCACCCCCGAACAACGCGAGAAATCGCTCCAGGCGCTCCGCTCGGCGCACGGCCGGATCCAGCGCCTCCTGGGGGACGCCCTGACAACCCGCTACACCCCGACGCTGCAATTCATCGAGGACCCGGCCGTGAAGAGGAGCATCCGGATCAGCGCGTTGCTCAACGAGGTCCTGCCCCCCAAGGAAGAGGCGCCAGCCGACGGGGAACCGGCCGCGGAGCCCGCTTCTCCGCCCGGGCCGCCGCCCGACGCGTCGTCGGAAGGGGAACCCGCAGAATGAAAGAACGCTTCCAGGCCGCGATCCTCGGCGCCGCCATCGGCGACGCCCTTGGGGCGCCGCTCGAGTTCATGTCGCGCGAGCAGATCCAGATCCGCCACGGCGTCGTGCGCGACTACGTCGGCGGCGGCTGGCTCGACCTCCGCCCGGGGCAGTACACGGACGAGACGGAGATGATGCGGCGCGTCCTCGAAAGCCTGCTGGAGAAACGCGGGCTGGATGTCGCCGATCTCGCGGGCCGCTACCTCTCCTGGTCCCGATCCGGCCCGAAGGACATCAACCCCACCGTCCGATCGACCTTGGCATTCATGGACATGGGCGTCCCCCTCGCCATCGCCGCCCGCCGCACCCGCGAGGAAGGCGGGACGGTTCCCGACGACAACGGCATCTTCCCGCGCTCGGTCCCCCTCGGCCTTCTCTACGCGAAGGACCCCAAACGCGCCGTCGAATCCGCCCTCGCCGAGGCGCGGATCACCCACGACGACCTCCGGGCGGCGTCCGCCTCCGCGACGCTCTCGCTGCTCGTCGCGGAATCCTTCGCGCGGGTCGGCGGGCGCGAGGACTTCGTCGAGGCCTCCCTCGGCCGCCTCGACGCCCTGGACACGGACGCCTACAACGTCCTCGGCGACGTCTTCTCGAAGCGAGAGGAGGAACTGCGCCCGTCGAGCACGGCCGTGGACACCCTGGAGGCCGCCCTCTTCTTCTTCCTGAAGTCCGCCACGTTCGAGGAGGCCCTCGTCCGCGCCGTGAACTTCGGCGGGGACGCCGACGGCGTGGGCGCTGTCACAGGCGCCATTGCCGGGGCCTTCCACGGAATCGAGGCGATCCCCGACCGCTGGGGCCGCTCCCTCCAGGACGCCCCCCTCTTTTCGCGCCTGGCCTCCCGGCTGGCCGACTTGGCGGAGAAATCCGGGGGATTGGGGACATAGTCAAATAATCGACCCTTGCCCAGATCGCTCGTCGATTATTTAACTATGTCCCCGTCAACTCCTCGTCGATCCAGCCGAGGAGCGCCTGGAGCCGGGCCGGGGTGATCTCGCCCATGTGGGCGATCCGGATGGTGACCCCCTTCAGCTTGCCGTAGCCGTCGGAGATGATGGCGTTGCGCTTCTCCTTCAGGGCCTTGTTCAGGACCTTGAGATCGATGTTCCGCGTGTTCTTGAGGGTGGTCAGCGACACGGACTCGTAGCCCTTCTCGGGGAAGAGCTCGAAGCCGCGCGACAGGCCCCATTCGCGGCAGATCTTGGCCATCTGGACGTGGCGGGCGAAGCGGTTCTCTAGGCCCTCCTTCTCGAAGCGCTCCATCTGGGCGGCGAGCGCATACAGGAGCGGCAGCACCGGCGTGTTCGGCGTCTGATCCTTCTCCCACGACTTGTGGAAGTCGATGAAGTCGAAGTAGCCGCCGCGGTCCGGGATGGTCTTCGCGCGTTCCAGGACGCGGGGGCTCACGGAGAAGACGCAGATCCCGGGCGGCAGCGCCAGGCACTTTTGCGAGCCGGCAAGGAGGACGTCGATCCCCCAGGCGTCAGCCTCGATCTTCGCGCCCGCGAGGCTCGAGACCGCGTCCACGAGCAAAAAGACGGCCGGGAACTTCTTAGCGACCTCGCCGATTTCCGCAAGCGGGCTCATGACGCCCGTGCTCGTCTCGTTGTGCACGACCGTCACGGCGTCGTATTTTCCCGTCTCGAGGGCCTTCTTCACGGCGTCGGGCTTCACGGCCTGGCCCCACTCGAAGGAGAGCGCGTCCGCCGCGCGGTTGTTCGCCTTCGCGAGCTCGAACCACCGCTCCGAGAAGGCGCCGTTCACGCAGGAAAGGATCCGCTTCTTCGAGGCGTTCCGGAGCGAGCCCTCCATGACGCCCGTCGCGGACGACGTCGAGACATAGACGGGATTTTTCGTGAAAAAGAGGCGCTGGAGGGGCGTCTTGAAGCGCTGGAAGAGGCCCGCGAAATCGGACACCCGGTGCCCAATCATCGGGGTCGTCATCGTCTGGAGGATTTCCGGGGCCACGTCCGTCGGGCCTGGGATGAAGAGGTTCGGGGTTTTCATGGGCGGGGAGTGTACCGGGGCCTGCGATGATTGCCAAACCCGTCAGCGGGAGCGCCGGACGGCAAGAACGGCGAAGGCTTCCAGGCTCGAAACATCCACCCGGTCCCCAATCCCGCCCAGTCGGCGCACCGCCCCCGAGAGCAGCCGCTCCGCCTCCTCCCGCGCGCACGCAATCCCCCCCGCGCGCTCGACCAATCCCCGCGCCTCCGAACGGGACGGCGCCCCCGCCGGATCCCGAATCCAGGCCTCGAGCCTCGCCCGATCGGCCGGAGATGCCCGCTCGAGGGCGCAGAGCACCGGCAGCGTCGGCTTGCCCTTCAGGAGGTCCGTCCCGAGGGACTTCCCCACCTCGGATTCGTCCCCGTCGAGATCGAGGCAGTCGTCCACGATTTGAAAGGCGATTCCGAGATCCTCGGCGAAGGTCTCGAGGGTCTCCCGGACGGGCGCCGCGGACACGGATAGGTGCGCCGCGATCCCCGCGGCCGCCCGGTAGAGAGACGCGGTCTTGCGCCTCACGATCCGAAGGTAGTCCTCGCGGGAAAGTCCGGGGTCCCGGCTCCGGAGAACCTGGGCGAGCTCGCCCTCGCAGATCTGGCAGGCCGCGCGGGAGACGTCCCGGATGACGGAGAGGTCGTCGAAATCGGAGAGCAGGCGCATCGCCCGGGCGTAGACGAAATCCCCGAAGAGGACGGCCGCTTCGTTCCCCCGCCCGTCGTTGAGCGTCGGCGCCCCGCGGCGAACGCGCGCCTCGTCGATCACGTCGTCATGCACGAGTGTGGCCGCGTGGATGAGTTCGAGCGCGGCCGCCAGGCGCACATGGCCCTCGCCGAGGCGGCCGAGGGCGAAGCCTACAAGCAGCGAAAGCAGCGGCCGCAGGCGCTTGCCCCCGCAGGCGGCGACGCGGTCACGGAGGGCGGCGACGTCGGGAAGGTCCGTCTCCAGGGTCGTCCGGAGCAAGGCCTCCACGGCGTCCATCTCGGAGGCGACGGGCTTCCGAATCGAGGCGAGAGGGTCGCGCGGGGAGGCGTCGCTCATGGGCCTCATCCGCCGTGCCGGCGCCGGTGCCATGCCCAGGCGCTCTCGACAATCGCGCGGATGTCCGTGATGCGAGGCGTCCAGCCGAGATCGGTCCGGGCACGGGCGTTCGCGGCGACGAGCCTCGGGGGATCGCCGGCGCGCCTCGGTCCCGGCTCGATCGGCACGCGCTTCCCCGTAACCCGCTCCGCGACGTCCAGGATCTCCTTCACGGACGTCCCTGTGCCCGTTCCGAGGTTGTAGGCGTGGAGCGGGAGGGTCTCGATCCGCTCGAGGGCCCGGATGTGCGCCTCCGCGAGGTCCTGGACGTGGACGTAGTCGCGGATGCAGGTCCCGTCGGGCGTCGGGTAGTCGGTGCCGAAGATCGGGACCGGGGGCAGCCGCCCGAGGATCGCGAGCAGGACCCGCGGGATCAGGTGGCTCTCGGGGTCGTGGTCCTCGCCGTGCGAGCCGTCCGGCAGCGCGCCGGCCGCGTTGAAGTAGCGCAGCGACATGTGCCGAAGGCCGTAGGCCGTCCCGTAGTGCTCCAGGATCCGCTCGACCACCATCTTGGTCCAGCCGTAGGGGCTGATGGGATTCTGGGGGTGGGTCTCGTCCATCGGGACCTTCACGGGGTTGCCGAACGTCGCGCAGGAGGACGAGAAGACGAACTTCCGCACGCCGGCCTCGCGCATCGCGTCGAGCAGGTTCAGCGTGGCCGCGACGTTGTTCTGCCAATACATCGACGGCGCTTCCACGGATTCGCCCACGTAGGCGTAGGCCGCGAAGTGCATGACGGCCTCGATCCGCCGCGACCGGAGGATCTCGGCCATCTTCTTTAAGTCCCCGAGGTCGCCCTCGATGAGGGATCCCGCCGGAACGGTCTCGCGATGCCCACGGGAAAGATTGTCATAGGCGACCGCCTCGTGGCCCGCGGCCGCAAGCACGCGCATCGTGCTCCCGCCGATGTAGCCGGCGCCGCCGACGACGAGGACTCGCATGGGGCGGCCAGTGTGGAGGGCCGGGCCTCGCATTTCAAGGGCGGCCAAAGCCCCTAGAATGCGGCGGATGCGCCGCCTTCTCGCCGTGCTCGCCTTCGTGGCGGCCTGGGCCGTCCCGGACGGGCCCGCCGCCGCGCCCGACGGATCGATCCGGCGCTTCGAGTTCGAGGACGGGACGGAAGGCTTCGAGTCGACCCCGGGGCTTCGCTTCGAGCGCGCGGAGGGCGCCGGCCTCGGCGGCGGCTCGGCCCTGCGGCTGACGCTGGACCCCGGCCGGCCCGAGGGGGTGAGCCGCCCGTTCGACTTCGATCCGACGGATCGGGGGGACGCCGGTGTGTTCGTCCGCCCGGCACCGAACGCAGCGCGCGACCTGGAGGCGACGCTGTTCGTCCACGATAAGGAGGGGATCCGTTTCCAGCACCGCCACCCCCTGCCCCTCGCGCCCGGCAAATGGACGCACGTTTCGGCCGACCTCTCCCCGGGCGCAGGCGACTGGCAGCCCGCCGGCCACGGCGGGCAATGGAACGCCTATTTCCTCGGACGCCTCCTGCCCGACCCCTCCCGTTCCGTCCCCGACGAGCGGCTCCGGCGGCGCGGTCCCTTCGTCCCCCGCTTCGGGATCGAGTTCTACGCCCGCTCGGGCGGCCCCCTCTCCCTCCTCCTCGACCGCTTCGAGTTCCTCCCGGCGAAACCGTCGAAGCCCGCCACCGGCCCCCCCATCGTCGATTTCCGGATCGAGACGGCCGCCCCGAGCCAGGGAAAGATCGTCGAACTCTCCTTCCGCCTCCGCGACGAGCCGAGAAACCCCTTCGACACCCGCGCCTGCCGGATCGACGCGGAGATCCGATCCCCCTCCGGCCGGACGCGCGTCTTCGGGGCGTTCTTCGACCAGCCCTTCCGCCGCGCCCTCGTGGAGGGCCGCGAGCGCCTGACCCCCGACGGGCGGGCCGCCTGGAAGATCCGATTCCTCCCCGCGGAGCCCGGCCGGCACGACGTGCGCCTGAAAGTCCGCAGGCCTTCCGGGGAGTGGGCCTCGGAACCCTTTCCGATATCCGTCGCTCCGGGCAGCGCCCGCGGCTACATTCGGATCGCTTCCGACCGCCGCTCGTTCGAGTTCGAGGACGGGACGCCCTTCTACCCGATCGGCCACAACGTCCGTTCCCCGACGGACGACCGCTGCCGGCTGAAGATCTACGGCGAGACGGAAAATGCCCCCGACCCCGGCACGTTCGCCTACGACAAGACCCTCCCGAAGATGAAGGAGAACGGTGAGGACTTCGTCGAGATCTGGATGTCGCCATGGTGGCTCGACATCGAGTGGGGCGCGCACTGGGGCGGCTTCCAAGGGATCGGACGCTACAACCTCGAAAACGCCTGGCGCCTCGACCACCTGCTCCGCCGCTGCGAGGAACTCGGCCTCTCGGTCCACCTCGTCATCGACAACCACGGCAAATACTGCGACTACGACATCACCCCGTTCATGCTCGACAAGGAGTGGCACCACAGCCCCTACAACGCCGACAACGGGGGCTTCCTGCGCCACGCCGAGGACTTCTTCGCCCCCCTGCCCCCGGAGGGCCCGCCCGAGGCGGCCCGCGCCCGCGAGGCCCATGGCCAGCGGATCCGCTACATCGCCTCCCGGTTCGGCGCCTCGAGCGCGATCCTCGGCTGGGAGCTCGTCAGCGAGGTGGACCTGACCGGCAGCCGCATCGGCCAGGGCCCGTTCGAGAACGCCCGCTTCCGCGGCTGGGTCCTCCGATGGCACGAGATGACCTCGAATCTGCTGCGGATCCACGACGGCGGCAATTTCTTCGCCCCGAACGATCGAAGCGGCGGCACGGGACGCCACCCCATCACGACCCACTTCTCGGGCGATTACAAGCGCGTGATCCCCGCCATCGCGGAACTCCCCGGAATCCACTACGTCGCCATGGACGCCTACCGCGACGAGGAGGAGCCGATTTCCGATCACCTCCTTCGCGCCACCCAGAGGACCCGCGCATTCGGAAAACCCGCCGTCGTCACGGAATTCGGAGGGAACTGGAACGCCTACGGGAACTACCGAAACCCCCGCCAGAAGCCACGCCTCGTTTCCGACCTCCACGCCGGGATCTGGGGCGCATGGTTCACGGACCTCGCGGCGACCCCGCTGTTCTGGTGGTTCGAATTCATCGAGCGCGAGGATCTATGGGCTCACTTCAAGGGCCTGCGCGCCTTCGTCGCGGGCGAGGAGCGGGGGCCGCCCGAGATCGCCGGATGGAACACCGTCGGGCTGAACCACCCGCCGTCCTCGAAGCCCGAGGAAGGCCCGGATCTCTCGATCGAGCGGGAGGCCGAAGGCCCCGCCGTCCATGCCCTCGCCCGGAAGACCCCGACCCGCGCGTTCGTCTGGGCCTACGATCGGGAGGCAATGATCCGCTGGCCCGCCGCCGCCGACCGAAGGGAGATCAAGGGCGCGACCGTCCTTTTGCGCGGGATGAAGACGGGGCGCTACGCGGTCGAATTCTGGGACCCTCTCGGCGGAAAGTCCGTCGACCGGAAAGTGCTCGAAACGGACGCGGACGGCCGCCTCCGGATCCCGCTTCCGGCGTTCACGATCGACGTCGCCCTGAAGGTGAAGGCGGCAACGTAGGATCCCCTACCGCATCCCGTCCCGTCGTGGTATCTTTCGCCGACCATGAAAGTAGGAATCCCCAAGGAAATCAAGCCTTACGAGTACCGCGTTTCCATGCTTCCGGTCGGCGTCGAGGAGCTGCGCAAGCGCGGCCATGAAGTCCGCGTGGAACGCAACGCCGGATCCGGGAGCGGCATCGCGGACGTTTCCTACGAGCAGGCGGGCGCGACCATCGTCGAATCGACCAAGGAGGTCTGGGACTGGGCCGACATGATCGTCAAGGTCAAGGAACCCGTCGCCGAAGAATACCCGCGCCTGCGCGAGGGCCTCGTCCTCTTCACCTACTTCCACTTCGCCGCCGCGAAACCCCTCTTCGACGCGGTCGTGAAGTCGAAGATCGAGGCCGTCGCCTACGAGACGATCCGGGCCCCGAACGGCTCGCTTCCCTGCCTCACGCCCATGAGCGAGGTCGCAGGAAGGATGTCCATCCAGCAGGGCGCGAAATACCTCGAGAAGCCCATGGAAGGCCGCGGGATCCTGCTCTCCGGCGTCCCGGGCGTCGCCCCCGCCAAGGTCGTCGTCCTCGGCGGCGGGATCGTCGGAACCAACGCGGCCAAGATCGCCGCGGGGATGGGCGCGGACGTCTCGATCCTCGACGTGAACCTGGATCGCCTGCGCTACCTCGACGACACCATGCCGCCGAACGTCCGAACGCTCTTCTCGAACACCCAAACGGTCCGGGAGCAGGCCATCGAGGCCGACCTTCTGATCGGCGCGGTGCTCTTGCCCGGCGCGCGGGCCCCCGTCCTCGTCCCGGAGTCGCTCGTGAAGCAGATGAAGCCGGGCTCCGTCATCGTGGACGTCGCGATCGATCAGGGCGGCTGCATCGAGACGATCCGCCCCACGACCCACGGCCAGCCGACCTACATCGCCCACGGGGTCGTCCACTACGGCGTCACGAACATGCCGGGCGCCGTCGGGCGGACCTCCACCTACGCGCTCACGAACGTAACGTTGCCGTTCGCGATCGACATCGCGACGAAGGGCCTCGCTGTGGCGGCGAAGAACAGCCCGCAAATCCTCTCCGGGATCAACGTCTCCCGCGGCCGTGTCATCCACCCCGCCGTGGCGAAGACCTTTGGCGCCAAGGCCGAGGCCTACGCGTAGGAACGGGGGCGTGGCGTTGGGGCAGGTTGCAACGTGCCCCTACTCCATGTCCGTCTGCCCCAGGATGTGGATGTGGATGTGGAAGACGCGCTGGCCGGCGGCGGACCCGTCGTTGACCATGAGACGGAAGCCCGCGGGACTCTTCGCGCGCCCGATCCGGGCGGCCTCGAGGAAAAGCCTGCCGACAAAATCCGCGTCCTCGGCCTTCGCGTCCGAGAGCCGCTCGAGGTGGCGGTGCGGGACGACGAGGAGGTGCAGCGGCGCCTTGGGATGGATGTCGTGGAAGGCGATCCAGTCCGCTCCCTCCTCGGCGATCTTCGCCGGGATCTCCTTCTTCACGATCTTGCAGAAGATGCAGTCGTTCGCTGCCATCGTCGCCTCCTTGTCAGGGAACCTTCGCCAGGACGGATCGGTTGTGGGCGATGAGGGCGTCCATGCTCTCGAACGGCGCCCACTTCGGGTAGTTCTCGTAGCCCAGGAACTCGGCTTTGAGCGCCGCTTTCTTCTCCTCCGGGAGCGGGGATGCGGCGATCCGGCGGTCGAACTCGATCGCCATCTCCTGGAGGCGCAGAAGCTTCGGCTCGCCCGAGGTCGGCTCGCCGCCGGAGGATTCCAGCGCCTCGCCCAAAACCCTTCCCGTCGCGCCGCGCGGCGCGGGGGATCCGAGCAGGCGGCAGACGGTGGGCGCCACGTCCACGCACTCGGCGAGGTCGAACGACGCGCCCTTCTTCACGCCCGGGCCCTTCACGACGAGCGGCGAAAACCAGGTCTCGGGATCCGACGGCGGGTGCCCCCCCTTGTGCGAGAGGCCGTGGTCGCCGACGAGGATAAAGAGGGTGTCGTCCCACTTCTTCAGGCGCTTCAGGTGGGAAACGAAGAAGCCCAGCGCCTCGTCCTGCTTCGCGGCCCACGTGCGGTAGGCGGAGCCCGCCTCGTAAAGCCCCCCCGGCCGGATCTCCTTTTCGGCGCCGGCGTTCATGAGGTCCTGGGGATGGACGACCGCAAGAATCGGATCCTCCTCCTCGATCCACTCGATGCACTTGTAGGCAAGGACGAGGTCGGGGTAGTTCTTGAAATAGGAGCGATGGAACCCCGCGTCGCAGGTCTTGTAGGCGGGGAACGCCGCGACGTGGACGCACCGGCCGCGCGAACAGAGAACCTCGGCGAGCGTCTGGCGCCGGTCCCAGAGCACCGTCCCCGTGACGATCGACAGGTTCGGGATGACCGCCCAGAAGACGGGGTCCTTCTGGATTCGCGCCGGGAACGTCATGACGCAGCGGCGGAATCGCGTTCCCGAGGCTTCGACGGCACGGAAGTTCGGCAGGTCCAGTTTTTCCGGGGCATCGGCGCGCAACGACTCGGCGACCCAGAGAACGGCGCGGGCGGGGCTCATGGGGAGAGTGTCCCGTCTCGGGTCCCAAGTCTCAAGCCTCAAGCCGCCCCCTTCCCTCCCCACGCCCGGCCGCGTAGGATCCGTGTGTCGAGCCGGGATGGTGGAATTGGCAGACACGCCAGCTTGAGGGGCTGGTGCTCGCAAGGGCTTCGGGGTTCAAACCCCCGTCCCGGCACTCCTGCGGCCCCGAGCGCGCCCTAGTTGGCGGCCGGCGACTCGCTCTCTTTCCGGAGGTCCTCGTAGAGTTGGAGAACCCGGATCAACTGGGTCGTGCTCATTGCCCCGTCCTCGACGAGGACGAGGCCGATCATCTTGTGCGGACCGCCCGCCTGGTCCACGTCCTTCTGCCGGGCCAGCGCGCGCTCGAGATCCTCGTTGGCGATAAAACCGAGGCGAAGCGCGATCTGGCCAAACGGAGGCACCGCCTTCACCGCTGGTTTCGCTGCGATGGACGACATTCGTGCTCCCTTTCCTGAAATGCTATCCTTGCGCCAGGGGCGGTTCAACCCGAAACGCGGGATTCCCCCGGCGCGCCCGGACGATTACCATGGTTCATACAAGACCATGCCATCGGACACCGCACCGACGCCCGACAAGTTCATCCTGGCGACTCTCCGCGATCCGGTCTTGCGCCTCCGGCACACCATCTGGGTCGATCTCATCCATGACGCGGCCGGCTTCCATGCCGTCCCCCGCGGCATCCCCCTGGAAGGCGTCGGCCCCACTCCCGAGGACGCCCTCGACCGCCTGCGCGAAACCCTCCGGACGTCCTTCAAGGAACTCCGCAGCCACCGCAACGACCTCCAGGCCGACGAGAAGATTCTCTACTACCTGCTCCACGCGATCATCACCAGCAGCGCGGACGAGGACTCGACGGAGATCTGCGGCGAGGTGCCCGTCCCGGCGGACGTGGCCAACCGCTACGGAATCCGCCCGGGCATCACTCTTTTCCTGACCTCCTGCCGGGGCTTTTTCCAGGCGACCTTCGGGAAAACCTACCTGTCGGCCATCGGCACGAGCCAACTCGACGCGATCCAGAACTTCTGCGCCCTCGTCCAGTCGCTGCACCAGGAACTCTCTCAGCCGGAGAAGTGCGAGAAAAACCAGGCGGTCTTCTCGATCCTCCAGGATCTCCGGGCCTAAGGCGAGGCCGCCGCTTCCGCCTGCGAGGTGAACTCCCGGAGCATCCCCGCATAGGCCCCGTCGCGCCGGCGGAGTTCCTCGGGATTCCCGTCCTCCACGATCCGCCCCTCCTGCATGACGAGGATCCGCCCGAGCCGGGCGACCGTCGTGAGGCGGTGCGCGATCACGAGAGCGGTGCGGCCCTCGAGGAGCCGGAAGAGCGCCGCCTGCAGCAGCCCCTCCGTCTCGAAGTCGAGATGGCTTGTCGCCTCGTCGAGGATCAGGATGCGAGGGTCGACGACAAGGGCCCGGATGAAGGCCACCATCTGGCGCTCGCCCGCGGAGAGGTTCCGCCCGCGCTCCTCGACTTTCGTCCGGATCCCGTCGGGAAGGTCCCGCAACCGCTCCTCGAGCCCAAGCGAACGGGCGGCCGCCCAGACCTCCTCTTCGCTGGCGCCGGGGCGCGCGTAGCGAAGGTTGTCCAGGACCGTCCCCGTGAAAAGGAAATTGTCCTGCAGCACGATCCCGACCTGGGCGCGCAGCGACGAGAGCCGCACCGTGCGGAGGTCGTGCCCGTCGATCCGGACGGCGCCCTCGTCGGGGTCGTAGAAGCGCGCAAGCAGGCTCGCAAGCGTCGTTTTCCCCGACCCCGTGGGCCCGACAATCGCCAGGGTCTGTCCCGCCGGGATCTGGAGCTGGAGGTTTCGGAGGATCCAGGCACCGCCCGCCTTTCGGTAGCGGAAGGACACGTTTTCGAAATGAACCTCGCCCCGCGCCGTCCCGAGATCGAGCGCGCCCGGGGCGTCCGCGATCTCCGGCGGCTGGTCGAGGAGCCGGAAAACCCGGTCCGCGGCGACCCCGGTCGAGAGCGACTCGTTGTAAATTTCGCTCATCATGTGGATCGGCCCGAAGAACATCGCAAGATAGAAGAGGAAGGCCGACAGGGTGCCGAGCTCGATTTCGCCCGCAAGGAGCAGCGAGCCGCCGTAGCCGAGGATGATCGCGACGCCCGCGCCTGCGAGGGTGTGGAGGCTCGCGCTGTAGAGGCCCCAAACCATGCTCTGCCGGTAGGCGTTTCCGAGGTGCTGCTCGTTCAACTCCTCGAAGCGATCGAGGTTCCGCGCCTCGCGATGGAAAGCCTGGACGATCGCGATCCCCTGGATGTTCTCGGCCAACGTCGCCGTGATCCGCGAAAGCCCCTCGTGGAGCAGCCGGTGCGACCGGCTGCCGGCCCGCCGGAAGCGCCCCGTCGAGAGGAGCAGCAGCGGCAAAAGCCCGGCGATGGCAAGGGCAAGCCGGGGCTGGTAGCGAAACAGGATCGCGAAAGCGCCCGCCAGCGTCAGCAGGCTGGAGAGGAGGTTCCCGGCCCCCCAGGTCAGCGTCTGCTCCATCGAGAAGATATCGTTGTCCGCGCGGGAGATGATCCATCCCTCCTTCGTCCGATCGAAGAAGGACATCGAAAGAGACTGGATGTGATCGAAAATCCGGATCCGGAGCCGGTGGAGGCAGTCCTGCCCGAGGGTGACCCAGGCCCGGAAGTTCGAGACGGAGAGCCACCAGCCGACGAGGCGGTTCGCAAGATAGAGGGAGGCGAACCAGAGGACCGCCTGGAAGGAGAGATCGTTTGCCCGCCCGAGCACGTCCAGGCAGCTGCGGATCAGGTGGGGCCCGTAGAGCATGGACGCCGTCACGAGAACGGAGAGCCCGAGGTTCCGGACGAACGGTCCCCGGAGGTCGCGGAAGAGCCCTGCGAGCCGCAGGTAAATCCCGATGGGCACGCGATCAAGTTCGACCTCGCCCTCGAGGGCCCTGGGGCGGCCGCCGCCCGCCTCGAACGCCTTCGGAGGGGCCATCAGATCACCGCCTGGCTTTCGACGAACCGCCGGTAGTGGGACGAACGCACGATTCGATCGGAGGAGGCGTCCTCCGCGGCGAGCCGCCCGCGCTCGAGGAATACGAGCCGGTCCGCCCGGCGCGCACACGGGACGCGGTGGGTCACGAAGAGGACGGTGGAGACGCCGCGCACCTCTCGGAGGTTCTCGAGGATCTGGCGTTCCGTCGAGGCATCGACGGCCGAGGTCGGATCGTCGAGCAGGAGGATTCGGGGCTTGAGCAGGATGGCCCGCGCAAGCGCGATCCGCTGGCGCTGGCCGCCCGAGAGGGTGACCCCGCGCTCCCCGATGACCGCGTCGAGCCCGCCCTCGACCAGCGCGAGGAACTCGTCCGCGCAGGCGATCCGGGCGGCCTCGCGGATCTCGTCCTCCGTCGCGTCCGGACGCCCGTAGGCGATGTTCCCGCGAATCGTGTCCGAAAAGAGGAACGCTTCCTGCGGAACGAAACCGATCGAACGCCGCAGCCCGGAGAGGGACATTTTCCGGACGTCCTCGCCGTCGATGAGGACCCGGCCCGTGCTGGGATCAAGCAGACGCGGGATCAACCGGAGCAGGGTGCTCTTCCCCGCCCCCATCCCGCCAAGGACCGCAACCCATTCGCCCGGCTCGATGGAGAGCGTAACGCCGTCGAGCGCACGTCGGCCCCCGTAGCCGGCCGTGACCTCCTCGAACCGGATCCGGCCGCGCCCGTCCGGAAGGGGCTTCGGGGCGGCGGGCTCTGCAATCCCGAGGGGCGCGTCGAGGACCTCGAAAATCCTGACCGCGGAAGCCGCCGACACCTGCAGGCCCGAGACGACCTGGCCGACGTGTCGCATCCGATCGACGATCTTCATGAGGTAGAGCAGCACCTTGACCACGTCGCCCATGGACAAGACCCGATCGATCACGAGAAAGCAGCCGACCCCGAGCGCAATCGGGACGGACAGCCCGAACAAGAACTGCGCCATCGGCATCCGGGCGGACACGTAGCGGACGGCGTCAAGATAGGCCGCGAGGTAGCCCTCGGCGCGCCCCTGATACTTGCGGCGGCTCTCCTCCTCCTGTCCGAAGGTCCGCACGACCCGGGCGCCTGCGACGTTCTCCTGGAGAACCATGGCGAGTTCGCCATAGCGGTCGTTGGAGGCTAGCCACTTCCGGCGGGCCCGAATCGCGAACACGGCCAGCAGCGCGATCGTGAACGGCGCGGGAGAGAGGCAGGCGGCGCCGAGGACCGCGTGGATGGCGATAATGAAGAAGGCGGCGGAAAGAATCGTGAAGCCCACGTCCCATCCCACGAACAGGACGGCCGCGAAGAACTCCCGCGTTTTCGAAACGTCCCGGCTCGATCGGGCGATGAGATCCCCGGCCCCGAAGGCGGAACGGGCCGACAGACCCATCCGCTGGATCTTGTCGAAGATGGCGACCCGAAGGTCCGAAAGCGAGGTCTGCACCGACCGGACGCGCGCGCGGTGGTAGAGGAGATCCACCAGGGCCCTAAACCCCGTCAGGGCAAGGAGCAGGAGCGCGAAGAACAGGATCCCGGGCGGGCGCTCGTACCCGAGGACGCCCAGCAGGGCCTGGAGGACCCGCGGGGGACGGTAGGTTCCGCCGGACGGCCGCAGGAAATTGATCGCCTCGCCCGCGACCTGCGGGATCAGGAGCTCGAAGACGAGCCCCACCGACAGCCAGGCGACGGCGACGAGAACGAGGCGCAGATGGACAAAGCCGAAAAGGCGCCGGAGGACCCGGGGGGCCCGAATTGGCGCTCGATCTGGGGTGCCATCGACCTCCACGGGATTCCGCTATACATCCCGCCGGCCCCTGCCGCAAGGGCCTTGACGAAGGATGTGGATGATTTAGCATTTATGCATGTTTCGGACAATAACGATATTTCTCCTCGAGGCTCTCCTTGCCGCCGTTCCCTCATCGGGCGGCGAACCCGTCGACGAGATCCGGATGAAGAGCGGATCGAGTCTGCGCGGCCGCGTCATCGAGGAGGGCGAGACGGATCTGCTCGTGGAACTCGGACCGGGCCGGCGGGCGCGAATCCCGATCGCGGACATCCTCGACATCCGGCGTGCCGCCCATCCGCGGGAGGCCTGCGAAGCCTGCCGGGGCACCCTCCGGATCCCCTGCGGCACCTGCCAGGGACGAAGGCGTCTGCGCGGCCCCGATTGCATCGCCTGCCGGACGTCCGGGATTCTCCCCTGCCCAGACTGCGAGGGCGGCGCCCTTCTCGACTGCCCATTCTGCGAGGACGGGCGGCGGCGCTGCGAGCGCTGCGCGGGCGCGGGATCCGTCGCAGGAAGGGGCTGTCTCGGCTGCCTGAAAGGGACGGTGGGCTGCGGCGCCTGCGGCCGCGACCCGGGAATGCCTCCGGGCCGTATCCGCTGCGGCCGGTGCGGCGGGAACGGCCGGATTGCCTGCGCGCTGTGCGGGGGCCGGGGGCGGCGGGACGTTCCGTGCCTCGCCTGCGATCTGCGCGGGGTCGTGCCCTGCCCGAAGGACGGGGGCGCGGTCCTGCCGCTCCCGCCGCCGGCGCTCGACCTTTCCGAGGCGATAGGCCTCGCCGCCGTCGCGCAAACCGCGGACGAGATGCGCCGCTCCGGGGTCCTGCCCGAATCCGAGTGGCGCGATCGAAAGGCCGCCATCCGGTTCCATCTCGAGCGCCGCCGCCTGGAGATGCGCGCCTTCGAGGGCGCGATCCCGCCAGACGAGCTTGCATCCCGAATCACGGCCCTCGAAACGGCGCGCGCCGCCGGATCCGCGGACGGCCTCGAGGAGGCGCTCCTGGAGGTCCGGCGCGCGAAAGCCGCGGCGGAATCGGAGATCGCGTCCGCCGCGACCGCCAAGGCCCCGGCCTCCGATCCGAAAAAGCCGGCGGCAGAGGCAAGAACCCCGCCGACGGACCCGAAATCCGCCGGCCCCGTTCCCAAGGGAGCGCCCGATTCCTCGCCTCCGCCCCCGCCGAGCGCCTGCAAGGCGACGACAAAATCGGGCGCGCCCTGCTCCCGACGCGCGGGTCCGGGCGGGACCTGCTGGCAGCACGCGGCCTCGGACGCGAAGAAGACTCCCTAGGCAACCCGCCCCGTCACGGCCCCTTCGCGACCTCGATCGCGATCCGATCCTCGATCCGCCGGGCGTCCGCCAGCGAGAAGCCCTTCCCTTCGAACTGGACGAGGACGGAGAAGGCCCGCCAGCGGTCGTCCTCGCCCTTGGCGTAGCCAGACAGCGCCGAGACGCCCGCGATGGTCCCGGTCTTCGCAAAGAGCCGGCCCTCGAGGCGTGCGTCGGGGAACCGTTTCGAGAGCGTCCCCTCCCCGCCGGGCGTGGCGAGCGAATTCCGGAAGATGTCGCGCTGGGGCGATCGCCACATCTCCGCGAGGATCCGGGTCAGGTGGGCGGGCGCCACCCGGTTGTTCCGGGAAAGCCCCGAGCCGTCGTCCACGACGACGAGCGGGTCCCGAATCCCGATGGAGGCAAGATAGTCCCGGACCGCCTCCGACCCCTTCGCGAACGTCCCCTCGCCTTTCGCGTCCTTCCCGAGGGCCTTGAATATCTGCTCCGCGTAGAGATTCTGGCTCCGCCGGTTGGCGACCTCGATCGCCTGGACGAGGCCCGAGGCATGCTCGAGCAGCGCCGTCCAGCCCTCCCCGCCGACCCTCTCGCCGGCGGCAACGAGCCGGACCTTCCCCCGCACGGCAATCCCCTCGGCCTCGAAGGCGGCCCGCAGGCCCGACCCGAAGAACATCGCGGGGTCCTTCACGGCGACGAACTCCTTGAGCGTCTCCGCCCGGTCCCAGACCTTCCCCCCAACCGAGATCGTCTGGCCGTCCGGGGAACGCGTGACGATCACGCGGTGGGCCGCGCGATCCGAGGTCGTCACGGCGGCGTTCAAAAGGCGGATCGGGGCCGACGCGGGAATGAAGCGCACGCGGGCGGCCTCTCCGGAGCGGCCGGGCGAGACGTGGATTTCGACGCACCCGTCGTTGAAGGAGAGGGCGCTGACCGGCGCGCAGTACCATTCCTGCAGCTGGGATCCGGGCCAGGCGGGATGCACCCCTTCGCGATCGAAGGCGCCGTCGTCGAGGACCAAGTCCCCCTCGACCACGGAAATCGAGAGTTTCTTCATCTGGCGCGCCCATCCCCGGAAGGCTCCGTAGGGATCGTCCGCGTAGAAGCGCCCGGAAAAATTCGGATCCCCGCTCCCGACCACGCCGAGGTCGCCCTTGAGGACCCCGTCCTCAATCCGGCCCTTCGCGCAGATCCGGGTCGAAAACTTGAAATCCGGCCCCAGGCGGGAGAGGGCGGCCGCCGTCGTCGCGATCTTCATGTTCGAGGCCGGGGCGAACACCTCCCCCGCGCGCCTGCCCGCGATCTCGGCCCCGTCTGGAATGGAGACGACGGAAACGCCAACCCGAGCCGAGGTCGCGGGCGCGGCGGCGAGGATCCGCCCGATCCGATCGGGCAGGCGAACGCCGGTTTCGGCCGGCGGCGATCCGGCGCAAAGCGCAGCCGAAAGCCCGAGCGCAAGCCTCGGAAGCCATCGGATGCGGGACATGGAAGTCGCTATCAAGAATTGGAGGGGAGAACGGACATGTCAAGGCACGGGGGGGGTGGGTGGAGCGAGGATGAGGATGGCGTCCCGCTTCATCTCCGGCGGCGGGGAGGGCTCGGAGGGATTTTTCGAGCGACGGCCGGGCGAGGAACGCGGCTTGTCCTCGCCCGGCGGAACGTAGAAACCGACGATTCGGCGTCCCGCCAATTCCTTCTCATAGGCCAGGAATCGACCCCGGTGAACGAGAAGATAGGCGCGGGAAAAGTCCTTCATGCCGGACAGGGTGCGCCATCCCTCCGGGCCCATGCGGAAGTCCTTTGCCGCGCCGAGGCTGCGGTGGAGGTAGAGGGGCAGCGTATTGTCGAGGCAGTTCCAGGCGATGAGGGGAGCATCCCTGGGAACCGATCGCTCGATGGCCCGGGCCACGGGCTTGTACGAAAGCCTCGCGCTCTCGCCGGGGTCGAGCCGCCCGTCCATCACAAGGAACGCGGCCCCGACAGCCCCGGCCAGGATCGGAATGGCGAGCACGCGACGCCGGCGCGCGGCGAAGAGGAGCAGAAGGCCGGCGGAAAGAAGGATCGCCGGCAGGAAAAAGACATCCGCCCCCGCGGCGGAAGGCCAGCGCCTGGGAACCCAGAACCCCGCCAGGGCGGCGGCCAGGACCGCAACCGCCGCGGCCGCCCAGACCGGGATTTCCGAGAGGCGGCCGGCAAGTCCCTCGAGCCGCGTGCGGCCGGCCCGGAACGCCTCCCGCAGGACGGGCGCGAGGAGCAGGGCGAAGGCGGGATAGACGGGAAGGATGTAGGAGTTCCGCTTCTGGGGCGACAAGGAGAAGGCCAGGAGACAGAAGGAGATCCAGGCGAGGGGAAGGACGAAGGCGCGGCGGCCGCCCCCCTCCCGCCGGGAGAAGACCCAGGCGAACGCCGCGGGGAGAAAGACGCACCAGGGCGCCGTTCCTCCGAGAAGGGCCTTGGGGTAGAAAAAGAGGGTGTCCGAAAAGGCTGACTTGATGTGCTCCGCCTGCTCCACGCCCTTGATCATCCGCCGGACGTATTCGGGCCCGCCCGTGGGGTCCGAATAAGCGAGCAGGAGCCAGCCTCCCACGAGGCCGAGCAGCGAAAGAAGCGCCCAGGGCGAAAATAGCGCCGCGGGAATCCGCCGGGCCCTGCCCTCGAGCGCAAGGGAAAGCGGGACGATGACAAGGGGCAGCATCAGCCCCAGCGGCCCCTTCGTGAGAACCGCGAAGGCGAGGAACGCCCCGAGGGCGAGGCCCGAGAGGACGCGACGCCCTCCCTCCGCCGCCCGGACGTACGCCGCAAGAATGGCGAGCGCGATCCAGGCCGAGAAGAGCAGGTCCAGCCGGCAGCGGGTGGAATACTCGTGGACCTGCGGAAAGAGCAGGAAGAGGAGGCCGGCCAGGAAGCCCGTCTTCGGATCGAACAGGCGCGCCCCGAGGAGGAACACGACGAGCGCCATCGCAATCCCGGCAAAGGCGGAGGACAGCCTCGACGACATCTCGCTCACCCCACCGAACGGAAGCGAGGAAAGAGCCACCGACCAGAAGAAGGCCGGGGGTTTTTGGTCGTAGAGAACGCCGTTGAAGTAGGGAACGACCCAGTGGCCGTTCGAGACCATCTCCTGCGAAACCTGCGCGTAGCGGGCCTCGTCGTCGTTCTCGAGGTCCGCAAGGCCCAGGAAGGGAACGTGCAAAGCCAGGCCCGCGAGGATCAGGAGGAGGGCGAGGCGGGCCGGGCGCGCAGGGGACGTCCCGGAAGCCGGGGATGGGGAGATGTCCATGCGCGGGACATTATCGAGGCCCAAGCCAGCGTTGGAAGGCGGGATCCGCCGGATGAGGAAAGATTCACGAATCTGCATGCGAAAGCCGACGGCGGGTTTCAGCCGCCGCCCGTTTCCCCTATAGTGTTCGTCCCGAACCATGTTCTCCCGACGACGAATCGAGAAATACACGGAACTCGTCCGGAACCGCATCGTCGACATCACGGTCGTCCACGACGGCCAGCAAGTCACCGCCAAGGCCATCCACCGGGGGGCCACCTACGCCACGGCAACGGAGCGGGAGAGCATCTACGCCGAGATTGCCTACGCGGTCCGTCGTCGAGTCCTGCAGGAGGAGAGGGAAGCCCGGGCGAAGATGCTCGAAAGCGTGCTGGCGACCCCCGACATCCCCGACGAGGACGCGGCCCGGGCCGCCGCGGCGGCTGCGGCCAAACCCAAGCCTTCCACTGCAGCCAAGGCGAGAGCGGCTGCCGCGGCCAAACTGGCTGCCGCGGCCAAGGCGAAGTCCCCCGCGGGGGCGGCCCCGAAACCCGCGACCGCCGCCGCCAAGCACAAGGCGAAGCCGGACGCGAGCGCCTCGAAACCCCCGAAGGGAAAGGCGAAGTAGCGGCGTTCAGGATCCCGCGAAGGCCCGGAGGATCTCCAGGCCCGCGGGATACGACTTCTCGGGGTGGAACTGCGTGAGGAGCGCCCTCTCCCGGCCCGCAATCGCGGCGAAGGGAATCCCGTATTCCGTCGTCCCGATCCGCTCGTCTGCGCGGGCGGGAACGCCCACGTAGGAGTGCACGAAATAGAACTGCGGGCGCTCCCCGCCCGAGCCGAGGGACCCGAGGAATGGGTGCGGCCGATCCAGGCGCACCTCGTTCCATCCCATGTGCGGAACCTTGAGGCCGCTCTCCGGAAACCGGACGACCCTTCCTTCAAACAATCCCAGCCCCGGCACGCCCTCGGATTCCTCGCTCGTTTCAAAGGCGATCTGAAGCCCCAGGCAGATCCCGAGGAAGGGGCGCCCCCGGCGGACGTGCTCGCGGATGGGCGATTCGATCCCCATCGCCCGGATCGCGCGCATCGCGTCCCCGAACGCCCCCACCCCCGGCAGGATCAGCCGCTCCGCGCGCGCGATCCGCTCGGGATCGGACGTGGCTTCCGGCTCGGCCCCGACCTTCGAGAGCGCCCTCGCGACGCTCGCGAGGTTGCCCATCCCGTAGTCGACGATCACAACGGAGCGCGCCATCACGGCCCCAGATCGTAGGAGCCTTCCGGCAGCGACCCCCGAACCTCCTGCAGTAGCGAGCGGGACAGGAAGCGGTTCACCCGGGGCTCCTCGTAGAGGGTTTCGCGCGTCCGCGGATCGAACTCGGAGGCGTTCTCGACGATGACCTGGACCCGGAGCCACCAGCCGGCGGGCTGGGGATACAGGTCCGCCTCGCAGTGTTCGCGCATGCCGGCGGGACGGTCGTCCACGGGGGTGCGGGCCTCGATCCGCCCGGTCCGCTCGTCGATGACCCGGACCTGCATGTAGTGTCGGCCAAGGACATCGGAGACCGTCCGGAGGATGCGCGCGCGCTCGTCGAAGCGCCGGACCCTCGGCGTAATCGCAAGGGCGACGTCGCCGGCGATGGGGTCCACGGTCCGAAACTCGATGGGCTCCTCGGTCGGGGTCTGCGCCTCGGGCTCCGCACCGCAGCCGGCCGCGAGCGCCAGGAGGGCAAATGCGGCGGAGAACCGAAGGGTTCCTCGGGCCATGACGGGTATCCTATCGGATGAACGCCCGATGAGCGGCCTCTTCCGACTCCGAAGCCTTTTCGAGCCCAAGGGCGATCAGCCCAAGGCCATCGAAGCCCTCCTCGAGGGCGTCCGGGCGGGACTCGAGCCGACGCGCCACCTGCAGGGCGCGGATCTC
>CAYHQZ010000035.1:2637-21265 GCA_964358555.1 uncultured Planctomycetia bacterium | reverse complement strand
TTCATGGCGTTGGACCGTGCTCCGACAGGTCGCCACGATCCGAGCCCCCGCCCCTTGCCCTT
This sequence comes from uncultured Planctomycetia bacterium, assembly GCA_964358555.1. Lineage (GTDB taxonomy): Bacteria > Planctomycetota > CAYHQZ01 > CAYHQZ01 > CAYHQZ01 > CAYHQZ01. The sequence goes on along the minus strand of CAYHQZ010000035.1, from coordinate 21,203 downwards.
CTTGTTCTTCGGTTCCAGGAATACTTGAAACGGCGCCGCCATGCCGCAATCGGGAAGCGGGACGCAAAAGTTCCGTCAGTACGTCTCGAGCGACTGCAGGATCAGGACCGACATCGCGGTCGCGTAGATTCGGAAGGAGGCCTGGCCGTAGGGGACGGAGCGGTTGGGCCAGGAGCCGGCGAGGCCGGGATCGGAGGCGGGGCAGCGCGTGTCGACGAGGACCAGGAGGGCGGCGCGGGCCCACCTCTCTCGCTCGGCTTGCGGCTCGGCGCGAAGGGCGTTGGCGGCGAAGTACCACTGGAGGTAGAGATCGGAGGCGACCTCCGGACGTTCGGGCCAGGCGGGGCGCTGTTCGACGAGCAGCGCGGGCGTCCGGGCGAACGGGGCCGCGCCCGCCGCCTGCGCGCCGAGGGCTCGCCAGGCGTGCAGCGTCGCCGCGGTGAACAGCGGCCAGCGGGCGTCCTCGATCCGGCCGACGCGGCCGCGGGCGACGTCCGGGAGGCTTTTCAGCCAGGCGGCGTCCCGGGCCGCGCCTTCGTTGGAGATCCGGATCCGGGCCGTCGGCCAGCGCTCGGCCGCCTTGGCGGCGCGCGCCAGAGCCTCGGCGGACCAGGCCGAGACGACCGGGTCGGCGGGGCCGTGCTCGTCGGAAAAGCCGCCGGTGCGAAGCCGGTTGCGCTGGAGGGCGTTTAAGCCCGAAGCCACCGCGGCCGGCAGGGCCTGCTCGAGCCGGCCGAGGACCTCGACGTCGGCCGCCGCGATCGCGCCCTCGGCGATCGTCAGCAGGCACAGCCCCTGGGTCCGGGCGCGCCCGCCGGCGAAGCGGCCTTCCGCATCCTGGCAGGAGAGCAGGTAGTCGAGGCCCCGGCGCGCAACGCGGCGGTGCCGGCCCTCGAGGGGGTTCTCGCCGGCGGTGCGATCGCGCAGGAGCGGCAGGAGCGAAAGCGCGGTTGCCTCGGCCTCCTCCATGGACCCGGGGGTCACGCCCGGCAGCGAGAATTCGCCGTTCGGCCCCTGGTGCGAGGCGAGCCAGGAGAGGCCTTCCGCGATCATCGCGGGGATCGACTGGCCGACCGCGCCGAGGCTCGGGTTGCCGGCGCGCTCGGGGGCGACGACGACGGAGGGGAAGTCCGAGGGCGAGGGCCCCGGGGCCGGCGCGGTCCACTCGGCGACCGTCCCGGCCTTCGGGGGAGCGATCCGGATCGGCGAGACCCCGCGCGGGATTTCGACGGGCTCCGGGGCGAATCGCGCGGGTTTGGGGTGCGGGAAGGCGATGGGCGGGGCGTCCGGCCGGGCCGCAATCGGATCGGGCGAATCGATCAGGCGTTCGGACGGCGGGGGGAGGGGGGAGGGATGCGGGAGGGTCTCGGTCGCAGGCGTCGGGATCCGGACGATCCCGGTCGGCTTCGAGGGGCGGAAGGCCCACCAGGCGCCGAGAGCCAGGACGGCGCAGGCGGCCGCCGCGGCGGGCAGGAAGAGCCACGACAGGCGGCGCTCGGGGGTCGCGGGCCGCAGGGCCGGCATCGCGCGGACTGTCCGGGTCGAGGCGCGCCGCTCGCGCGCGACGGCGAGCACCCGGTCGGCGAACCCCGCGGGGGCGTCGATGTCGGGCAGGCTGCGCACGCGCATCAGGACGGCATGGGTCTCGCGCATGTCGGTGCGGCAGGCGCTGCAGCCCTCGAGGTGGGTCGAGACGCGCGCGGCCTCCTCGCCTTCGAGTTCGCCCTTGAGGTGCTCCAACAGCCGCAGCGGGATCACGCCGCAGCGGCCCTTGCCGCTGGCGCGCAGGGCGCGCAGGACGCGCGCCGGGAAATCGGCCGGCGGCGCGATTCCCCCCGCGCGGGCGGCGGCCAGCACGGATTCGATCTCGTCGATCTCCTCCTGGCAGCCGGAGCAGAACAGGGCATGGGCGCGGATCGTCTCGGCCTCGTCCGAAGCCTGCTCCCCGCGCGCGAAATCGACGAGCCGCTCGAAGCGGGGGCAGTCGCGATGGCTCATCGGCCACCTCCCGCCCGCTCCCGGGCCAGGATCTCGCGGAGGCGCCGGACCGCGTGGTGCATCCGGGACTTCACCGTTCCCACCGGGATGCCGAGGGTCTGGGCCACCTCCGAATACTTCATGCCCTCCCGTTCGCCGAGGAGGAACACCATCCGCTGCTCCTCCGGCAGCGCGCGGAGGGCCTCCTCCACCCGCTCGCGCGTCTCCGCCGGCACCCCCGAAGGCTCCGCGGCCTCGCGGGGCGCCGCCACGACGTCCTCGAGGAGAAGTTCCCGCTCCCCCTCCCGGCGCAGCGGCGACGAGAGGGAAATGGTCGACGGGCGCTTGGAATTCGAGCGGTGCTGATCGATCCAGTAGTTGCGCGCGATTCGGAAGAGATAGGAGGAGAACTTCGCCCGCGGCTCGTAGGCATCCCGATGGACGTAGATGCGGATGAAGACTTCCTGCGCGTAGTCCTCCGCGAGCGTTCGGTCCCATAGCAGTCGGTAGAAAAAATTGATGAGAGGCTTCTGAAAACGTTCCACGATGGCCCGGAATGCACCCTCGTCCCCGGTTTTGAACTCGAGCATGAGTTCTACGTCGGTTTCTGGGCGAATCGGCCCCATCTACCCCCCCTGTAAGGAAATAACGAAAAAACGCGCCGCCGGTTCAGAATCGGCATGGAAATCGGCCGGAGAATCGTCAGATTTCATCCGCATCCTATTTTCCGGAAAAGGGTTCCGGCGAAATCCTGATTTCCCGCTCGTTTTCTCCCAGATTCCTGAATTCTATCCATGCCGCCCCCCCGGGGACCGCCTCCCGGACCCGTTCGGCCCATTCGAGGAGGACCGCCCCGTCCCCGTCGATGAGATCCGGGAGCCCCACCTCGCGCAGTTCGGATGGAGAGCGGAGCCGGTAGGCGTCCAGGTGGTAGAGCGGGATCCGGCCGCGATGGACGCGCAGCAGGACGAAGGTGGGACTGGCCACGGCGGAGGCGTCGATCCCTAAAGCCTCGGCGACGCCCTTGGCGAACATGGTTTTCCCGGCCCCGAGCGGGCCCGAGAGCGCCAGGAAGTCCCCGGCGGAAAGCCCTTCGCCGATCTCGCGGCCGAACGCGCGCGTCTCCTCCGGGCTCGATGTCCGGCGGACAGCATTCCCGAGGGCTTGCTTCACGCCCCCGATTGTATCCGGTTGCCTCGCCCGCCCGCCGGGGCGAGAATGAACGGGCCATGATTGCCCGCCGAATTCTGCCGGCCGCCGCCGTCCTGTTTTTCCTTTCGAGCCCCGCGCCCGGCGAGGAAGCCGCCGCACCCGAGAAGGAAGCCGCCGCCCCCGCGGGCTTCCTGCGCCTCTGCGATTTCGAGACGCCCGAGGAATTGAAGGCTCTCACGATCTCGCCGGCCACGCACGCGCGGCTCACGCCGTGGCACGCGACGCGCGGGGAGCGGGCGCTGCGGGTCGTCTATCCCGTCCGCGTCGAGTTCTCGAGCGCTTCCGGGAAATGCCCGAAGGACATCTCGCCCTTCGAGGTCCTGCGCTTCGACGTCTATAACCCCCAGACCAACGGCCTCGCGATGGAGGTTCAGTTCCGGGGCGCCTCCACGACCAAGGAGACCGTCGCCGTCGGCCCCTCGACCTCCCGCGTGATCGAGGTCCCCCTCTCGAAGATCCCCGAGGCCGACCGGAAGAACGTCGTCTCGATCGCGATCGTCATGGCCGACCGCGCCCGGCCGCACGTCCTCTTCATCGACAACCTCCGGCTGGCCGCAGGCGACGAGCCCGCCGACGAGGCGCCCAAGGCCTTTGAGCCCCCGAACCCGACCGTCGTCGCCCCGGCGCCGGACCCCAAGACCCCGGGGAAGGGGCCGAAGCCTGGCGTGGAGCCCCCGGACGGCGACGTCGAGCCTCCCGACGGCGGCAACGACCTGGCACCCGATCCGTCGCCGACGCCGGCGCCGGAGCCCGCGAAGCCGGTGGAACCCTCGAAGCCAGAGCCGGGAAAAACCCCGACGGAAACTTCCAAGGCGCCGCCCGAGCCGCGGCCGGCGGTCGAGCCTCCGAAAACCGGCGGCGCCACGGCCGTCACCGGCAAGCAGCCCAAGGCGATCCTCGCCGACTTCGAGGCCGCCACCGATGTCGCGCGGTTCTCCGGGGAAAACCACGAGATCACGACCTCCGCCCGCTACGCGACCCGCGGCAGCCAAAGCGCGGAGATCACGCTCAAGCAGCGGGGGGCCTACGTGGAACTGCGCGCGGGCGGGTCGTTTCCCACGAACTGGAAGGGCACGACGATGTTTGCGATGGACGTCGCTTCCGAGGAGACGGAGGCGAAGAAGATCGAGGTCCAGTTCATGAAGTCGATCGAGCCCCCGATGGCGGTCGGCCGCGTCGTCACGATCCCGCCCGGCGCCGCGACCACGCTGCGCGTCGCCGTGGGCTTGCTTCAGTCGAAGCTCGACCTCGGGGCCGTCATGGGCCTGCGCCTCGTGTCGGTCGACGGCGAGGTCAAGTTCACCGTGGACAACATCCGGCTGGAGTGAGCGGGCCCCTCTCCGTTGGCCGGTTGGGCCGCTTCCTCCTACAATATCCCCATGAACCACACTATGCGGGGCCCTGGATGGATGGTGTCGATCGGGCTGTTCGTGCTGCGCGTCGGCGCGGCGTTCATGCTCGCGTTTCCCGCGTGGAAGCTCCTCTTTCAGGCCGGCTTCAAGACGAGCGCCTATCCCCAGCCGTTCGTCATGAATCCCACCCTCGGGATGCTGCTCTTCCTCGGCGTCGCGATCGTGTGCACGCTGTTCCTCGCCATCGGCCTCTTGAGCCGGCTCGCCAGCGCCGGGATCCTCGCCTACCTCGTGGTCCAGGTGTGGGACGCACCCTTCCTGGCCTGGGCGGGCGTGTTCAATCCTGCGATGGGGCTGTCGGTGGGCTTCGGGAACATCGCCCTGTCGTTTCTCGTGATCATCCTCACGGGCCCCGGGCGGATTTCGTTCGACCGGATCCTCTTCAGCGGCTTCTACGTGATGCCTCCGCCGGCGCCGCAGATGGTTCCGGGCTACGCGCCGCCGGGCGCCGCGCCGTGGGGCGCCCCGCCGGTCACGCCTGCCTACATGCCGGGCTACGCGCCGCCGCCGCCGCTCTACAGCCCGCCGGCTCCGCCGCCTTCGCCTTCCCCCTACGCGCCGCCGGCGTACTCGTCGCCTCCCTCCCCCGCGCCCTCCTACGCCCCGCCGGCGCCTCCCGCCGCGGCCGTGCCGACGCCGCCCCCGTCCCCCGCGCCTCTCCCGCCCCCGGCCCCGCCGCCGGGCGTGGCGTAGAGGGCGGTCCTTCTTCCGAATTTTTTACGATGGGGATCTAAACCGGGCACGGGCTCGTCCCGTCCCGGCTAGGGGACGTTGTCAAATAGTCAATTATTGCGGCTGATCTTTTACTTCCCCGCCTCGTTTCCGATCGAGAGGAAGGCGGCGTTGCCGGTGCCGAAGTAGAGCCGGCCGTTCGCGACGGCGGGGGACGAGAGCAGTTCGCCGGCGGGCTTGCCGACGAGGTCGGAAAGGTCGCACTCCCAGAGCCGCTCGCCGGTGGCGGCGGCGAACAGGCGGGCCTTGCCGGCGGCGATGGAGAAGAGTTGCCCCTTCACGATCGTGGGCGAGGATAGGACGGGGCCGCCGCAGGGCATCTTGCGCAGGATTTTCCCCTTCTCGAGATCGATGGCGTAGACGAAGCCGTCCCGGCAGCCGAAGTATCCTTCGGCGCCGTCGATCGCGATGGCGGAGAGGACGGAGTCGGGCAGGTCCGTCCGCCAGGCCTGCTTGCCGGAATCGGCCTCGAGGCAGAGGACGGCGCCCTTGGGGGTGGGGCCGCTTTTTACGTAGTCGCCGTTGCCGAAGCCGGCGTAGACGCGCGAGCCTGCGATGGAGGGGGCGCCGAGGATCGGCAGGTCCGTGTCCACCGACCAGACGGGCTTTCCGGTGGCGGCTTCCAGGCAGAAGATCCGGGTCTTGCCGTAGCCGGCGCCGGCGAAGACGCGATCGTTCGCGACCGCCGGGGGGCAGTCCACGTGGGCGTCGGGGAAGCGCCAAACCAGCTTTCCGTCCTCGGCGGAGATCGCGTAGACGCCGTCGTCCCCGGCCCCGAAGAAGACCCGGCCGCCGGCGACGGCGGGCGAGGATTCCAGGTGGCTTTTCACGGTGAACGACCAGCGCAATTTTCCGTCGGAGAGGTTGAGCGCCCGGAGCTTGCAATCGGCGTCCTCGTGGAAGCCCTCGCCTACGTAGACCCGGCCGCCGGAGATCGCGGGCGACGAGAAGATGGGCTTCTCGGTCGCGTGCTTCCAGGCGAGCTTCCCGCCCTCGTCGAGGCAGAGGATGACGCCGCTCGAGCGGAAGGCCGACAGGCAGGCCGCCGAGAAGACGATCCGGCCGCCGGCGACGGCGGGCGAGGAATCGATCATCGCGTCCTTGAGGTCCGGCCCCTCGTAGGCCCAGCGCAGGGCCGGCGCGCGCGGGCCGCGCAGGCCGTCGAGGTTCCCGCGCCGCTCGATGCCGCCCCGGAACGTTGGCCACTCGGGATCGACGGCGGGCTTTTCGGGCGGGGCGCCGGCGGGGGCGGGCGCTGCGGAAGGGGCGTTCGCGGCGGGAAGGCCGTAAGTTCGGAGGGCGAGGAGGGCGGCGACGGACGCGAGCAGGGCGAGGGCGGGTTTCATGGGCAATCCGTTCAGGCGAATCCGAGCAACCGGCGGGCGACGGAGGCCAGCGCGACGGCGGCCAGGAGGTAGAGGGCCATGGGGGGAAGGGAAGCGGGATGAGCGTCCGCGCCGCGGCCGGAGAAGAGGCGCACGGTGGCGTCGAGGGCGGGCCCGATGGGCGCCGGCCAGTCGGCCCGGGCGGGTTCGAGGACGAGCCGGACGGCCGAGATGGGGCCTGGCAGGACGGTCTCGGGATCGAGACGGGCGCGGCCGTAAGTCGCGAGGACGGGCAACGTCGCCTCGGATCCGCGCACCCGGAACCGCAGGGAATGCGTTCCCGGGGCCCGGGCGACGAGCCGGAAGCGGGCCTCGCGCGCGCCGCCGCGGGCGTTTGCGAGCGCCACGAACCGCTCGCCGTCGATCTCGGACGGGGCGTCGAGGCGGGCGAATCGGATGCCCGCCGCCCCCTCGGGGTCTCGATCGGGCCGGACCTCTACGACGATTTCGAACGGCCGGCCCGGCCGGATCGGCTCCCAGGCGAGTCGCTCCTGGACCCAGAGGAAAGCGACGAGGAATCCCGGCAGCGAGATCGCCGCCGTTCGGAGGATCCCCGGCAGCCGCTCGGCGGCCGCGTCGTCGCGGCGCTTCCGGAGGTCGGTCGCGTCGTCCGGGGCGCCGGCCTTTCGCGCGGCGCGGATCGAGCGGGAAAGCCAGGCCCATCGCGCCCGGATCCGCCGCGCGCGGGCGGGCGAGGATTGCGGGAGCAGCAGCAGGGTCGCGAGAAGGGCGCCCAGGACCGCCGCGGAGACGGCCGCCCCGAACGGATCGGCGTTCCGGACGACGGGGTAGAGCAAGACGTCGGCGGCGAACACCGCGCTCCGGACGATCCCGGGGAGTTGTAGCAGGGCGACCGCGGCGGCGAGCGAGAAGACGAGCCATGCGAGCGCGCGCCGGAGCGCCCCGGCCGGGGGCGGCTCGATCCAGGGCTCGGGGCCCGGGTCGAACGGGGCCGGCCGCTCGCTCGCCCCGGGCGGGAGGACGAGTCCGTGGTTTCCGTCCACCCGCACCACGTCGCCCTCGCGGATCCGCGCGCGCGCCCCGGGCAGGATCACGCACGGGATCCCGAGCTCGCGCGCCAGGATCGCGGCGTGGGACAGGATTCCACCCTGCTCGGAAACGAGCGCGGCCGCGCCCGGCAGGAATTGCGAAAGCGACGGATCGGGGACGGCCGCGACGAGGACGGACCCAGGCGGCGGGGGGGGCGCGCCGGGCGCGACGAGGTGCGCCGGCCCCCGCGCGATTCCCGGGGCGGCGGCGGTCCCCCGCAGCGCCCCGCCGGGCTCGGCGGCGCTCGCCGACGGTTCCGGCCCGCCGAGGATCCGGTCGATGTCGCGTCCGTCGAGAAAGTGGGGCAGCGGGATGGCGAGCGCGAGATCGCGATCGCGCCTGCGCGATTCGGCGAGCCGCTTCGCGGCCTCCGGCGGCGCGGTCCCGCGGGCCGTCTGCGAAAGTTCGGATCGCTCGAGGAAGAAGACGGCGTCCCCGATCCCGAGGCGCTGCCCGAGGGCGCGCGCGGCGCTTCGCACGATCGCGAGCCCCCGGAGGAAGGCGTCCTTCGCGCGCTCCCGCGCGGCGAGGGCGAACCTCGTGCGCGCGAGCAGCGGCCGGATCGCGCCCAGGGCCGAGCCGTTCCCGGCGGACGCGAGGCGTTCCTCGAGCGTCCGATCGAGGGCGGATCCGTCGGCGGCCGGGAGCGCCTTGCGGGGGCCCCTTTCCGCCGACCGGACGGCCGCGATCGTGGCCTCGAGAGCGGCCGGATCGTCGCCGTAGGTGCGGCCGGCGAGGTCCATCTCGCCGGGCCCCCGGTGGGAAAAGCGCGAAAGGAAGGTCTCCCGCGAGAGCCACCCCGCCGCCGCGTCCCCGAGGGCGTCGGCCATCTGCCGGGCGGGATTTTCGGGCAGGGCGGCGGACATTTCGAGGGCGAACCGCCGGCCCTCCGTCTTCCCGAGGGAGCGCTCGAGGGCTTCCTCCAGACGGCCCGATGCGTCATTCGCAGCGAGGGCCGCGAGCAGCCACTCCGGCCCGAATCCCCCGAACACCCACCCGGCCGCCGACTCGAACCGGGCCAGGAGGTCGCGCGCGTCGAGGCCGTCGAGGCTCCGGGACGCGGGCTTTCGGATCCAGGCGTCCATCAGCGCGATCGCGCCGTCCAGCCGCCGCGCCACCTCGTCCTCGAGAAGGCGGCGCAGGCGGGGCGCCGCGCGCCGGGCCCGCCAGAGCACGGAAATCGAGCGGAACGGATCGGCACGCGCGAAGTCGAGGCGGTCGGGCGGCTCGATGGCCGCCTCCGGCCGGCGCCGGATCCGTTCGAGGTCGTAGGCCAGCGGGCCGGGCCCGAAGAAGACCTCCGGGGCCCGGTCGAGATCCAGGACGACCCGCCCGAGCAGGAGGAATGCCGGATCCGGGCGGTCGGCCGCCGCGCACGGATCGAGCGTAAGCAGGCGGTAGGCCCAGCCGAGCGCCCCGCGGGGGGAGAGGAACTCCCTCCAGAAATCCCAGGAAAGCGGCGTCGGCGCCGGCAGGGTTTCCGCGAGGCCGTGCGGGACGAACGCGATCCGCCCGCGGGCGCCCGCGCGGCGCTTCGAGAGCTCCGCGTGCGCCTCCCGGCGTAGCCGCGCGCGATCGGCTTCGGCGATGGGCGAATCCTGCGGAGGGTGTTCGGCTGCGCGGTCCATTCAATCCTCCAGGACCGCGACGCGGTCGCCCGCCGGAACGAGGAGCAGGCCGTCGCACAGGATCATCGGGCCCGTAGGCCTCGTCCCGAGGTCCGCCCTCCAGGTGACGGACTGGGCCTCGAAGGAGACGCGCTCGATCCTCCCGTCCGCCTCGGCGACGTAGGCCGCGGCGTCGCTCGCCACTATCGGCTGGACGGGGGATGCGCCCAGCGGAATCGTGCGGACGAGCGTGCCGGCCTGGATGTCGAGGAGGGCCAGCCCCGCTCGCGCCCGCGGGGCCGAGCCGGACGAGTTGAACATTCCGGTTCGGCCCCGGAGGTTCACCGGGATCGCGATCCGGTTTTTCCCCGCGGCGAGTCTCGAGGCCTGGGCGTGGATCATCGCGCGGGGCTCGCCCACGTCCTTCTCGCCGGCCTCCTCCGGGTCCAGCCGGACGATGCCGTCGGGCTCGCCGGCCTCCCCGCGCACGAGCACATAGACCCAGCCGCCCGCGCAGGTAGGCGGGCCGGCGACGCCCCAGAGCCGGCGGCGCCAGAAGGCGAGGACCCCGCGCGCGAGATCCAGCCCCGCGATTTCCGGGCCGCCCGCGACGAACAGCCGCGAGGACTCGTCGATTGCCATCCGGGCGTCTTCCGCCGGGACCGGGCAGGGGATGCGCGCCGTCCGGACGACGCGGCCCGTCCGCGCCTCGCGGGCGTCGAACAGCAGAAGGCCGCGCTCCCCGAGGACGGCGAGGAAGCCGTCGCGGAAGACCGCGGCCTTCGATTCGCTCACACCCGCGACCGAGCCGCGGGACCGTCCCGTGCGCGGATCCAGCAGCCGGCCGTCGGGTGCGAGGATCGGGCCGGAGGATCCGAGCAGGACGGGGTCGAAGCCGTCGGAGCGATCGAGCGCGACCGTCCAGGCGTTCTCCCCCGTCTTCAGATCGCGCGCCTCGAGGATTGCCCGGTTGCGCCCGATCAGCCGCCCGCCGGCGGCGAGAAGCGCCTTCGTCCCGGGAAGCACCCGGACCCAGCGCACCTCCGGCTCGAGGTTCGGCCCGTGCACGCCGGCCCCGCGGAAGTCGGACGCGAACGACTGGTTCGGGCCGCCCGCGGGCCCGAAGAGGGCGCTCGGGGGCGCGGGGGGCTTCGACGGCCCGGGGTCGGCCTCCTTAGGCTCGCATGCGAGCAGGATCGTAATCCCGATTGCGGCCGCGAACGGCAGCGCGATGGCGAGCGCGCGCAGCGGCCGGCGGGCGGCGAAGGAGAGGGCGCGGATCCAGGTCCGCGGCCGCGCGAGGAAAAAGAGCGCCGCGCCCGCGATCAGGAGGATCTGGGGCAGGATCGCGAAGCCGACGGGGGCCAGCCCCGGCACGACCGCGAACGCCTCGCGCGCGGGCAGGGCGAGCGCGAGAAAGCCCGCGAGCGCCGCGATACGGGCCCACGGAACGGTTCTACGGTTTCGTTGCGGGGACATCCCATCGGGCCCCGTCGGGGCCCGGATCGACGATTGTCCGCTCCGAGCGGCCGTTGGGAAAGACCACCCCGATGCGGAAGCGTCCCGGGGGAACGAAGAACAGCGCCTCGGGCGGCCCCTGGATGTCGGCGCTGCCGAAAAGGCCGACGCCTTGGGACGCAAGGAGGGCGGCCGATTCGTCGTAGAGCCGGACGCGCGTGCCGGGCGGGACGCCCCGCCGGATGGCGACCCGCAGGGCCGAGCGCGGATTTTTTTTCCGGGGGGCGTTGTTCACGAGGATCGCGGCGAACGCCTTCGCGCGGCCGGCGAGCAGGAGGTCCAGATCCCCGTCCTCGTCGATGTCGACGAAACTCATCGCGCGGGGGCCGGTCGAGCTTTCAAAGCCGCCGATCCCGGAGGCTTCCGTGCGGTCCTCGAAGGTTCCGTTCCCGGCGTTCGAGAACAAGCGGAGGCTTGATTCCCGGAACGCGACCGCGAGGTCGATCCTTCCGTCGCGGTCGACGTCCCCGAAGGCGGCCGCGCAGGCGTTCGGCGGGAGTTTCGCGAGATCGCCCGATTGCGCGAGGGCGTCGCGGAACGTCCCGTCGTTCGAGTTGCGAAGGAGCCGGCGCTTGTCCGGCAGGAACAGATCGAGGCTTCCGTCCCCGTCGACATCGGCGAGCGCCCCCCGCCCGGCGTCGGGCTCGAGCCGCGGGATCGCGAGCGTCTCGGGGGAAAAGCCGCGGCCGGCGAGGTTGCGGGCGAGCATCGCGGGCCCCGATCCCCGGAAGACGTCCAGGAAGCCGTCCCCGTCGACATCGTCCATCGCGAGGAACATTCCGCCCTCGCCCGGCAGCCGCCAATCGCCGCCCGCGTCCTCGAAGCGCGCGCCGTCGCGGTTCTTCAGCACCCGGAATTTCGATTCGCCTCCGAGCATCACGAGATCGGGCCGGCCGTCGCCGTCCACGTCGGCGCACGCGGCGCTTTCCGCCGATGTGCGGTCCTTTCCGAGCCAGCGATCCGTCTCGTCGCGGAAGACCCCGCCGTCCTGGATCCAGACGGAAGGCGCGCTCGTGACGAGATCGAGATCCCCGTCGCCGTCGAGGTCGGCGAAGGCGGCCGTCTTGCTCCCGCCGGAAAGCCCCGATTCCTTCGTCGCCTCCTCGAAGCGCCGCGCCTCGCGCTGGCGGTAGAGGCGGTTTCCCCCGGTCGAGCAGACGAGGACGTCGAGCCGGCCGTCGCCGTCCGAATCCCCGATGGCGGCCCCCCAGCCGTCGCCGTCCGCGCGCGGCAGCCGGATCTCGCGCGTGAAGATGCGATCCGCGGGGTCGGGGGGCTTTTTGGCCTTCTCCGGCTTCGGCTTCGCCAACCGGCGCAGCCCCTCCTCGGTCAGCGAGGGCCGGTCCGGCTCGGGGGCGGGGGGCTTGCGCTTCCCGGCGGCGGCGTCCCTCACGATCGATTCGAGCGCCGCCGTCTCCCCGGAAAACGTCCGGCTCATGTGGATCTCGATGTGGGTGAAGTTCCACATCACGTCCTCGGGGCGGTCCTTTTTGTCCGCGAAGAACTGGAAGAAGAACCCGTCCGCGTAGGCGAGGGCGGCGTAGTTGCCGTTGCTGTCGGCCTGGACCTGGTAGAAGAGGACGAACGGCATCCCGGGCTTCAGGCGCTTGAGCAGGACCTCGGGGAAGTAGAGCTGTCCGGGGCCGATGTTCAGGCGGAATTCCCGGAACGGGCAGTCGCCCTTCAGCGTCCGCTCCACCCGCGCGACCCCCGTTTTCGCTTCGGCGTCGATCCCGGAAAACGTCCCGGCCACGACGACGTTCGCCTCGTCGAGGACCTTGTCGAGCGGGTAGAGCGCCATGATGAAGCCCCGCGCGGGCGGCGCGCCGATTGCGAGCGACGCGACGATTGCGAGCGCGATCCGGACCAGGGCCTTCATCATGGCGCCCCCGCCGGCGGCGTCGGCCGCACCTCGAAGCGTTCGGGCATCGCCTCCGCGGGCGCGGGCTTGCGTTCGAGGCTTCCGACCTCGGATCCCGGCGGGCCGTTGCGGACGCCGGATTCGAACACCCGCAGCGCGTCCTCGCCTCCCTCGGCCTGGATCTCGACCTCCCCGGTGGGGAGGTTGCGGACGAACCCCCGAAGCCCGACGCGCCGCGCCAGGTCCTGCGTGAATGCGCGGAACCCCACGCCCTGGACGCGCCCGCGCAGGATCCATCGGACGCGCACGTGCCCCTCGGGAAGGACCGGCGCCGGGTCTTTCGTCGCCGTTCCATGGTCTTCGGCGGTCCGTTCCATGACTTTAGACTTTGGGCTTTGGACCTTAGACCCTTCCCCGATCGGATCGATTTCAAACCTCTCCCAGATCGGCTCGCCGCGATCCGAGGCGGCCTCGAAGGAATCGATTTTCGCCCCCCGCGGGCCCGTCCGGGCGTCGGATTCGAAGGCCTTCATCGCGTCGGCCTCGCCCTCCGCCGAAATCTCCATCTCGTCCTCGCCCGTCCGCCGGACGGACCCGCGCACGTCGCGCGAGAGCGCGGCGCGCTGGACGAAGGCCCGGTAGCCGACGCCGTCCAGCCGTCCCCGGACGCGCGCGCAGAGCCGCCTCGTTGCGGCGGCCTCGAAGGCGATCGTCACGGCGGAACCCTCGGGGGGCAGGGCGGCGGGGTTGACGCGGTAGCGGTTCGAGTCCCGCGCCTCCTCCAGCGGATTCTGGATGAGGACCGTGGAATCGAGCTGGTGCAGCGACACGAGGTTCTTTACGAGGGAGGCCTCGAGGGCGGGCTTCCCCGTGCCGGGGTCCTTCACCTCGCGCGAACCCGTGAAGGCCCAGGTCGTTCGGCGCATCGGCTGGCCGGTCCTCGCGTCGAGCACGAACGACTCCAGCGGCGCGCGCCTTCGCTCGCCGCGATCGTCCCACTCGACGAAAATCCATGCCCGGCCCCCCGCGGGGAGGCGGAAGACCCCTTCGGAATCCTGGGCGCTCCGGCCGGGGGAAAGGCCGATCCGGACCAGGGCGTCGCGCAGCGCGCCTGCGCCGGCGTCCGTCACGAAGAGCGCCTCGTAGGCCTTCCCGCCCGGGTTGCAAAGCGCGTATTCGACCGCGCCCTTCAGCTCCGCGTAGACGCCCTGCTTCGCGACGCGCGCCGCGATCCGGACCCGCCGTGCCGGGACGTCGGTTTCGAGGCCGCCGCTTTCGGGCGCCCCGCCGGCGGCGGCGCACCAGAAGGCGCAGGCGAACGCGAGCGTCCGACGCGGGGCGCGCATGGGCCGAGGATGGAGCCGCTCCGTCACGATCCCGTCATCCCGCTCCGCTACCGCCCGCTTAGCATGAACAGAAGGACCAAGTCGATGATGAACAGCCCCACGATCGTCGCCTCGAGGATCATCATCCAGGCATTCGTCTGGTCCTGCTTGGCCATCCGGTAGAGATCGTCGAGGGTTTTGAGCTTCGCCTCGACGGAGCGGTGCCATTCGGTGAAGTGGAAGAGATCGGAGAGCTTGTGGTAGAGCCGTGCGAGGTGCCATTCGCCCACGAACTTCGTGATGTTGGAGAGTTCGTCGGTTAGGCGCTCCATGTCGATCCGCAGCTCCCGCAGGTCCGAAAGGATCGCCGCCCGGGCGCGTTTTCCCCGCCCGGAAAGGCCGCTGTAGGCGTCCCGCAGGGAGCGATCGAGCAGGCGGTCGAAGACCTCGAGTTCCGTGGACTGGACGCCCGCGATCTCCATCAGGTAGAGGACCGACTCCAGGTCGTCCGGCTCCTCCGCGACGAACGCGGCGTCCCAGTCCAGGACGACGAGGTCCTCCTTGTAGTAGGACATCGAGTCGCCGATCGTGTCGAGGACCTCCTGATCCGAGAGCCGATCGGGGTCGCTCTCCTGCGTGAGCATCGCCGCGACGGATCGCCGGTTGGCGTTCAGCCATTTCTCGGCCTCGCCGTGCTCGCCCGGGACGCCGGGGAGCGGCGGCCGGAAGCAGAAGACGAGATAAGGCTCCTCCTCCCGGATGCTTTCCGCGGGGCGCACGAGCCAGGGCGAAAGATCCCTCGCGGCGGCCTCCGCGATCCGTGTCGCCTCCGCCCAGGCGGCCGGCCAGTCGTGGAAGCCGATGAGGTCTTCGAGCCGGTCCGCTTCGATGGGAACCCGCAGCGTCACGCTCAACGCCCCGATGGGGAAGACCTTCACCGAGCGGCGCACCTCGACCGTCCCCGTCGGCCCGTCCATCCGGGCCGGCTCCAGCTCGGCCGAGAGCGGCCGGTAGAAGAAAAACTCCCGCGGCATCCGCTTGTCGGTCCCCAGCGAGAAGGGCGAAAGCGGCCGCCCCAGGAGCCGGTTCAGCGGCTTTGCCGCCTCGCCCCGCCCTTTCATGTCATAGGCGATGTCGAAGGCGAACAGTAGCGCCACCTCGCCGCGATAGCGCTTCCCGCCCGCCGCTCCCGCCCGTTCATCCGGCATGCTTCCGATTCTAGCCCATCCCCCGGAAGGCCCGTCCCGCGCCTGGGCCGTTTCATGGCGGAAACCTCGGCATCGTCCGAATATGGCCTCGGGTAGTATGTCGGGGCATGGGAACCAAGAAACAGGGCCGGGCGAAGGCGCTCCTCGGGGGGGCGCTTCTTGCGTTCGCGGCGAGCGGGATCGCCGCCGCGCCGGAGGACGATTACCTGGCCGGCCTCTCGCTTCTCGATGCGGGGCAGTGGGGGCCGGCTTCGGCGAGGTTCGAGGCGGCCGGCAAGGCTTCTCCGGAGGACGTCCGGTTCGCCCTGGCGCTGGGCGTTTCCCAGCTGCTCGGCGGGCGCGCGGCCGAGGGGCTTGCGACGATGGAGCGGGCCCACCGCCTGACGGGCGGGCGGGACCCCGCGACGCGGATGTGGCTCTCCGCGGCGCAGTGCATGACGGGGGACCTCGAGCGCGCACGGATGACGGGCGGCTTCCATTTCAACGACCCCTACGAGAAGCTCGTCTACGACGCGTTCAACGCCTACGGCATGTCCGTCTTCCAGGCGAAAAACGGCGTCGATCCGGCGCAGATCGCCAAATGGAAGAGCGACACCGAGGCGATGTTCCCCGCGGTCGGGCGGGAGTTCTCGCGGCATTCAAAGACGATCGCGGGCCCGGCGGTCAACGAGGCGATCATCGCCCGGAGCGCCGAGCTGTACCGGGCCGGGAAGTACGCCGAGGCCCTCGCCGCCATCGAGCAGGCGCGCCTGTCCGGCCAGGACGACCTCTACGCCGAATGGCTCCACGGCGAGATTCTCTCGCGCAGCGGCGCTCCCGAGGCGGCAAGGATTCTCCTCACCGACGTGCTGACGCTCGCGCCTGACGCGTCGGCGGCCTATCTCGGCCGCGCCCGCGCGCACGCGATGCTCGGCGACGGCGAGCGCGCCCGGCGGGACCTCGCGCATGCCCTCGAGCGCGCCGCGCGGGAGCCGCGGCTGCGGCTGGATGCGGCCTCGCCGGCGGAGCAGAAGGAGATCGAAGCGCTCGTTGCGGCGCCTTCGGGCGACGTCGGCGCGCGGGTGCGGCAGCTTGTGGAAAAGGCCGGCGGCGACTGGAAGGCCGCGATCGAGTGCGCGGAGCAGCTCCATCGCGCGGCGGCGCCGGCGCGCCTCCGCTGGGACGATCAATACCAGGAGGGGCTCCGCGCCGCGACCGCCGCCGCGCTCGACAAGCCGAAGGACGCGGACGCGTGGGCGGCGCTCGCCGACCATCTCGATCGGAACCGGCTCGTGTGGGAGACGGCCGTCGAGCCCGGCGCGAAGCCGCGGCCCTTCCGGACCTACCGCCCGGAGCGCGAGCTCGACGGCATCCTCCGGGCCGCCGATGCGGCCTTGGCGCTCGCGCCTTCGCACGTCGGCGCCATGACCTCGCGGGCCTCCGCCATGATCGCCCGCGGGAACGACGACGGGGCCGAGTCGTGGCTTTGCAAGGCGCTCGCCATCCGCGACCTGCCCAAGGCGCTGGACCTCCTGATAGACATCCTCTCTCGCAAGGCCGCGGCGAAGCTCCGGCAGGCGAACGCGCTCCGGATGCCGCGGACGGAAAGCCACCGCGAGACGCGGCCTGACGGCGAGTACACCGTGACGCGGACCATCCTGCCGACCGCTGCCGATCTCGCCCTTGCGAACCAGTTGGAGGCCGAGGCCAAGGCCCACCTCGCCGAGGTCGCCGTCCTCTATCCCCGGCTCTTCGCCGCCACGCGCGGGACGCCCGACGAGATTTTCTGCCGCGCCCGCCAGGCGTGGTCGCCGCGCGACGCCAAGGCCGCCATCGAGATGCTGCGCGAGATCGCGAAGCCCCGCCCCTCCGACCCGCGCTACCACCACCAGCTGCTCGCATGGCTCCGCGACGGCGACGCGAACGCCTACGACGAGCAGTTCTCCGACTCGGCGAACCGAATCCATACGACCGCCGAGGGGATGCTGCGCATCGCGTGGCGCTCGATCGACCGCGGGGCCTACGATTCCGCGTCCGCCGCGCTGACCCGCGCCCTCGCGCTCGATCCGACGGACCCCCGAATCTACCTCTACGCCGGCATCGTCGCCGACGAGCAAAGCCTGACCGGCGAGCGGGCATTCGCCGGCGAGGCCGCCGCGTCCTACCGGGCGGGGCTTGCGATGGAGGAGACGCGCCTCCGCCGGCTCGGCCGCGGCCTCTCGGAGGGGACCGCGCGCCTCGGCCCGGACGACTGGCCGCTGTCCGCCGTCGTCGCCCTGCGCCTCGCGAACCTCCTGTCCCGCTCCGGCCGCGATCGGGAGGCCGTCGACTTCCTCGCGAGCATGTCCCGCGGATTGCAGGGGCGCGTGGACCTTCCCGACCCTTCCGTGACCGCCCCCGAGAAGATGGCGCTGCCCGCCGGCCAGCTCCCCGGCGCGAAGGACGAAGCCAAGGCGCCGCCCCCGCACGCCCTGCTCGCCTGGATGCACGTCGCGTCCGGCAACATCCTCCGCCGCGGCGGCCGGAAGGAGGACGCCGGCGCCGCCTACGCCGCGGCCCTCGCGCTCAACCGCGGCGGCGTCCGCCCGCTCGAAAGCTACAACCGCGACGAGAAGGCCCTGCTCGCCGAGGCCCGCACCCTCGTGCCGCCCCGGATCCTGCCCCGGTTCGACATGGCCGTCACGCTGGCCCAGGAGGGCGCCATCGAGTGCGGGACCGTCAAGGATCCCAGGAAAATCTTCGAGGAGCAGCAGGCCGCCAAGGAAAAGCAGTACCAGGCCGCCGGCGACATCGACAAGGAATACCTGCGCCGCAGCCTGGGAATCAACACCGATTTCGCAACCAAGAGCCGCGCCCTCGGCCGCTTCGACACCGAAGGCCGGAAAGCCCTCCAGGAGGAGATGCGCAAGAAGCAGCAGGAGCTGCAGGACTGGCGCGAGCAGGAGATGAAGAAGCTCTACGGCCCCGGGTACCGGTGACGATTTCGCGGGGGGGAGCGGAGATGGCGGGGCCGGGCCGGGCCTGAACGGATGCTAGCGCCGACGGAGAAGGTCGAGGGCGCCCCGGGCGTCTTGGCGCTCGCGTTTCGATGGTGAGGTCTTGGCGAGGGTTTCCAGGGCCCAAGCAAAATGGGGACGGAAGGAAGGAAAAGGGGACGTACTCTACTTGTCAACTTGCGCCTTTTATTTCATTGGATGCCCGATATTTCAAAGAGGTGGCCTGGGGTGGGCTCGTAGCGGCGGTGTGAAGGAAAAGGGGACGTACTCTACTTGTCAACTTGCGCCTTTTATTTCATTGGAT
>CAYHQZ010000035.1:0-2537 GCA_964358555.1 uncultured Planctomycetia bacterium | reverse complement strand
CTCTCGGCAAGAGGGGGAGGGAGAACAAGTTGACAAGTAGAGTACGTCCCCCAGTTCCCCAGTTCACCTCGCATAGAAGCAGGGAAGGGGATCGTGTTAAATTTTATGCACATGCCAATTTGCACCCAGAGCTATTTGCATGCTCTTCTTTTCTTTCCAATTAAAAAGGCGCAGGAAGGGAAGGTTCCCTTGTATGCAAAGTCTGCTTCACAGGCAGTGCGTGATGCAATAAGATTTTTGGAGATATATGCATTATAATGAAAATCTGCTGATGGGGAGATGGGGGGCGTAGTATAATAGTCAAATAATTACCGTGAGTCGAGATCGATTCCGTTTTAGTCGTCATCAATTCTCCGGAATACGCCTTGGAAAGGACGACTTGGATGAATTTCTCGACGAAGACGGAGGGGAGCACGGCGGAAGGTGAGCGGGCGCGGAGCGGGGGCTCGGCCCTTCCTCCCGGTCTCGGCACAGGCCACGGCATGTATACGAATTCATGGCGTTTGCCTGTGCCTCAACAGGTCGGCGCGGTTCGACCCCCACCCCGCGCCCTGGCATTGTTCCGATGGGGGTTTGAGGTCGGTTGCTTTCGTTGGTTCTTTCCGTTCTGTTGCGGATAAATTCCCGGTGCCATCGCTGATCACGGGAGGGGGCGGGACGCGCACCGAAGCGACCTGTTGAGGAGCGGTCCAACGCCATGGAGTCGTATACCGGCCGTGGACTGCGACGAGACCGGGAGAGAGGGGCGTGCCCCGTCCCCGACCCGATGGGTTCCAATTCGCAGCATGGGGGAGAATTAACTGAGTACGTCTAGGTCTTCGGCAGGGGATTGCTTTGTCCGTTTTGGTCAGTAGGATATCCGGAGCATGAAAATCGTTTCTTCCATTCAGCCCAATTATCTTGGTAGCGTGGCAGAAAACTTTTCTCAGGGATAAATAATCGAGGGATACGACACAACATGGAGCCAATATCTGCATTTTCGACCATTGTTGGATTGCTCGCGGCTTGGAAATCAAGCGCCGATGCTCATGATGAGAAAGGTGTCAGCGAATATCTAGAATGGCTTCGTCGCCACGATCACGGGCAAATTGTAAGCTTGATAACGGAAAACAAGGAATTGCTTCAGGCTCTAAATGGGATTATTGCGTGGCGGCATGAGGATCTGGTGAATAGGCTCAATAATCTTAACCAGACGCTTTCGGCGGTTGCACGTCATGTTGCTGATTTCAAGCCACTTGCCAATGCCTTAGACGCTCCATCCCAACTTTCAGAGCAGGCGGTCTCGATCCTCCGGCAGATAAACGATGCCAGCGCGAGCAAGGTTATTGAAATTAAATGTCGTGACGGAACAACATATCAAACCCTTGACGGTCAACGTAAGGTCATAACGGTTACAGAGGAACGTTTCATTGAAGACGATCTGCTCTTTATGTGTGATCTAGGGTTGCTCCGCCTTAGCCATGGAAGCGCGGGGAGCCGAATTTTCTCTATCACCCGTGCCGGCTCGTATATAGGAGGGTAATAATTTTAGGAATTTATTCGACAGCTGCCTGGGGGCGGCATGGCGAATATTTCAAGGAGATCGAACGTAGGGGACGCAATAAGATAGTTAGTTAATGGCGAGTAGCGCTTGGTTCTGCTTCGGTGGCCACCAGCTCCCCTCGAAACGCCTTGGCGAGGACGGCCTGGACGGTTTTCTCGACGCGGGCGGAGGCGGTGGTGATTTGGGATTCGATGGTGTCGGCGATCTTGAAGAGGGAATCGACGCGGCGGACGATTTCGGTTTGTTCCGAAAGAGATGGGAAAGGAACGGGGAGAGAACGAACTTTTCGGCCGTTTAGGGCGGGTTGATTTCCACCACGACCAACGTCTCGGTTCTTTGCGTATTCCCCAAGAGCCCAAAGCCAGACGTATTCCGGATTGACGTTGTCGGTATCAAAGACAAGGCCTGCTGCATTCTGATTTGTGCAAGCCGAAATAGACAAAATGGCGGATTGGCCCCGCGTTTTTCCCTCGCCAATCATGGCGATGAGAACGGAACCGGCAGGATATATCTTCGCATTGCTATTCTTGAGGCCAGCATCAGTTATTCGCTCGCGCGTCGAAGAAATCCGGCAATTGGCAACTTCGCCGGAACTAACCCAAGGGATCGTTCCATCCCAGAATTCAGGTTTCTTTCGGGAAGGAGTGCCGCCTAGGCAAACGGTCGCTATTTGTTGAACACGGCACCATGCCCAGCTATCTGGCAACTCTGTTTCTGGGATTTCAATACTTTCGTCTTCATCTAAGGGGAATGCCTTTGAGGAACGCTTCGCTCGAACCGTTGAAATCCTTTGAAGGAGAATATCGGCTGATTCCAACTTCGGCTGTTCTTCCCTCCACCCCTCCGTCAGCCTCCCGTCGCACGCCGCTGCGAGGACGGACTGGCGGAAGCGTTTCAGGAGGGCGGTGGATTTGGCGAGGCGGGAGCGGGTCGCGTGGATTTCGGAGAGGAGGGACTCGACTTTCGCGACGATCCGGCGCTGTTCGGGGAGGGG
>CAYHQZ010000034.1:0-21681 GCA_964358555.1 uncultured Planctomycetia bacterium | reverse complement strand
CATCAAGGAAGGCGGCCGCGCGCTCCAGCCGGGAAATCGAGAACGCCAGGCCCCCCGCCTCGACGAGGGCGCCCGAGGCGAGCACGGCGCGGCGCGCGGGCTGGCCGTTCACGCGGATCTCGGCGTCGTCGCTCACGGCCGAGACGACGAGGACATCCACGTCGAAACGAACGACCCCATGACGTTCGGAAAGCCCTTCGCCCTCGACGGAAATGAAGTTCTGCTGGCCCGAGCCGAACGTGACCTCCTCGCCCGGATGGACGTGGATCACGCGGCCGGTGACCAGCCGCCCCCGGACGATCTCGATCTGGGCGTCCAAGGCTAGCGGCCCTCCGATCGGGGCGGGGCGTAGGCCCCCTCGCGCTTCTCGAGATTCACCTCGGCGTTGAAATCGACGCCGAACGGGACGGTCCCCGAAATCCGGACCGGGATCTTCGTCTCCTCGTCCACCCAGAGCGAGATGTTGCCCTTGAGGCCGAAAGGCCCCTCGAACGCCTCGGTCTCGTCCGGCTTCGGCGCGTGGCGCTTCGTCTCCAGGCGGATCTGCCGGCACGAAAACGTCCCGGCGGGGACCTGGATCTCTCGCGTCCCCCGGGCTTTCAGGGTCACGTCCCAGTCGCCGTCCTTGTCCACCAGGAGCCGGAACGAAGGCGGCGTCGCCGCGCCGAGATCGACGTCACGGGCCCGGTAGATCGCGGCAAGCACGTCGAAGGCGGGCGCATCGAGATCGCGCGTCCGGCGCATCTGCCAGACCTGGTGGTCCGGGCGCTCGCAATCGTGGTCCGGGCAGTGCAGCGGCGGACGCCCGGGCGCGGAGGCGAGGGAATGGGCGGGATTGGCGCACGCGGCGTTGCGGCAGTGCCGCGACTTCCAGTAGGCGACGGCGTTGGCGCCAAAATCGAACCCGCGCCTTCGCGCGCCCGATCCCTCCTGGACGTAGCGATAGCGGACGGGCGCAAGCGTGGATGCGTCCGCCAGGGACTCGATCACGGCCTTGATTGAATAGCCGAGGGCCGAGCCGTCCGCCTTCGCGAGGATCCGCACGCGCGCCGGCCCGGGGCCCGGCTCGGAAAAGATCTCGAAGGTGGCCGTCCCGACGTCCAGCCCGACGAGCCCGACCCCCTTCCAGGCCCGGGCGCGGTAGGTCAGCCGCTCGAAAGGCTCGCCCGCGGGGGCCGGCAGAAGGTCCGGCGTCGAGGGCGCCTGGACCGCGCTCGCCGGCGCAAGATTCGCCGAGGGCCGCAGGATCTCTGGGGCCACGGAGTCCAGGCCCGGAGCCGCGAGGACCAGGAGAAGCGCGAGGACGGCGAGGTCGGCGAGCGGACGGAACATGCCTTGACAGTTTACGTCCGGGCGGCGGGTCCGCGCGAGGACATCCCGTCCGCGGAACGCAACCGGAACACCGCATCGGCCGGATGGATCTCGATCCCTCCGTCGGGACGGCGCAGGATCAGGCCGTCGCGAATCGAGAGATCCTCGACCCGCCCCTCGACGGACGCCCTCCCGATCGAGAGACAAACGCGCGTCCCGATCATCCCCGAGAGGGCCTTCCATTCGGCCTCGACACCCCGGAAATCCCCGTGCGAAAGCCCGTCCAGCCGCTCCTCGAGTGCGCGCAGGACGCCCGCGAGGAGGGCATTCCGATCGCAGGGGCGGTCCGTTTCCATCGCGATCGAGGTCGCTGGCGTCTCCAGATCCTTCGGAAATTCCTCCGCGCGAACGTGCGTGTTGATGCCGAGGCCGACGACGAACGCCCCCGGGCCCGCGGCATGGCAGGTCTCCGCCAGGATCCCGCCGATTTTCCTTCCCCGCACGACGAGATCGTTGGGCCAGCGGAGTTCGACCGGCACGCCGAACGCCTCCCGGATCGCACGCGCGGCCGACACGGCGGCCGCCGCCGTGAGGGCCGTCCCGGCGATCGGGTCGGGAGAAAGGTGGACGAAGGCGGAAAAGAGCAGGCCCGCGAACGGCGGGCATGCCCAGGTCCGCCCGAACCGGCCGCGACCTGCGGTCTGCCGCTCCGCGCACAGCACCATTCCCGGGAAGAGCCCCCCCGCCGGCGAGCGCGCGAGGAGGCGCGCGTTCGTCGAGTCGGCCTCGGGCAGGACCTCGATGGTCCAGCCGGCGGCGCCGGCGATCCGGACCGATTCCAGGGGGCGATTCTCGAGGCGGAGCGTCCCGCCCGCCCCCTCCGCGAGCCAGAACCCCGCCGACCGGGCGCGCGCCGCCGTCTCGGCCAGTTCCCCGACGGGAATCCCGAGAATCGCGGCGGCCTCGCGGGCATCGAGGGATTCCCCGAAGCGCTCCGAAAGCGACGCGAAATCAGGCCCGGGCGGGCGACGGGGGGAGGATTTCAAGGGAGAAGTCCAGCGCGGGCGCGGAGTGGGTGATCCGCCCGACCGAGATCGCGTCCACGCCCGTGCGCGCGATCCGCCGGACGTCCTCGAGGGTGACCCCGCCCGAGGCCTCCAGGAAGACGTGCCCGAACTCGCCCGAGCGAGCGATCGCGACGACCCGGCGGACGACGCGGGTTTTCGCGTTGTCAATGAGCAGCGAACGTGCCCCGGCCCCGAGAGCGGCGCGCGCCTGGCGCTCGTCCGTCACCTCGACCATCGGGTCGAAGCCGCGCTCGCGCCAGCGCCGGATCGCCGGCGCGAGCAGCGCCGGATCCCCGAGGATCGCGAGGTGGTTGTCCTTCACGAGGACCCCATCGCCGAGGCTGCGGCGGTGGATCGAGCCGCCGCCGGCCCGCACCGCGGCGAGTTCGTTGTCCCGCAGCAGCGGCGTGGTCTTCCGGGTGTGGCGCAGCAACACCCCCGTCCCCTTGATTCGCCCGACGAATGCGTGCGTAAGCGTCGCGATCCCGGACAGCCGGCAGATGTAGTTGAGCGCCAGGCGCTCCCCTTTCAGAAGCGACCGGGCCCGGCCCTCGAGGCGCGCGACAACCCTTCCTTGCCGGACGCGATCGCCGTCGCACGCGGTTGCGCGGAACCGGACGTCCGGATCCGTCGCGCGGAAGACGGCCTCCGCGACGCGGATCCCGGCCAGCACCCCCTTGGCCTTGGCGCGGATCTCCGCGGCGGCCCTTACCTTCGGCCCGAAGAGGACCTCGCTCGTCGGATCGCCGGCGCCTGCGTCCTCGTGAAGGACCCGCCGGATCAAGTCGATGCTTTTCATGGCGCGCGATAGACCCCCCTTCCTTCGACCCACGTTCGGATCACGCGCGTCCGCAGGGATACGCCTGCGAACGGGGTGTTTCTGCCCTTGGAGAAAAAACGCGCCGGATCCACCGTCGCGCGCGCGTCCGGATCGAACAGGACCGCGTCGGCCGGGGCGCCGTCGGAAAGCGAAGGCCGCGGGATCCCGAGGACGCGCGCAGGGCCCGTCGTGAGGCACGCCAGAAGCGAAAGCCAGGAAAGCTTCCCCGGCTCCCGGGGCCGCGCGGCGAGCAGGTGCGTCGCGAGCACCCCGAGGGCCGTCTCGAGCCCCACGACCCCGAACGGGGCGGCCGCGAGGGGCGAAGCGGCGTCCTTGCCGGCGTGCGGGGCGTGGTCCGTCGCGACGGCGTCGATCGTCCCGTCCGCGAGGGCCGCGCGCAGGGCCTCCCGATCGGCCGCGGTCCGAAGCGGCGGCTTCATCTTCGCGTTCGCACCGCACGAGCGGGCGTCCTCCTCGGTGAGGGAAATGTAGTGCGGGGCCGTCTCGGCCGTAACGGGCGCCCCTCTCGCTTTCGCCTCCCGCACGATCCCGGCCGCGAGCGCGGTGGAGACGTGCGCGACGTGGAGCCGCGCCCCCGTCGCGGCGGCGAGACAAACGTCCCGGAACGTGGCGATCTCCTCCGCGGCGGGCGGGATCCCGGAGACCCCGAGGGCGCGCGCGATCTCGCCTTCGTTCAGGACGCCGGCGCCGGAAACCGAGGGGTCCTCGGCGTGCGTGATCGCGGGACGGCCCGCGGCCTTGCAGGCCCGGAGGCAGGCCTGCATCACGCCGGTGTCGGCGATCCAGGCGCCGTCGTCCGAAAAGGCGATCGCCCCGGCCTCGGCCATGGCCTCGATGGACGCGGGGCGCTCCCCCTTGCGGCCCTCCGTGAGCGTCCCGACGACAAAAACCCGCACGGCCGCGCGCGCCCGGATCCGCTCGAACAGCGCCCGGACCCGCTCCGGCGAGTCGGGTGGCGGATCGGTGTTGGGCATCGCGGCGATTGCGGCGAATCCGCCCGCCGCGGCGGCGCGCGTCCCCGTCTCGATCGTCTCGCTCGCCTCGGATCCGGGCTCGCGCAAATGGACGTGGGCGTCCACGAACCCGGGCGAAAGGATCAGCCTCCCGTCGCAATCCACGGTCTCATCCCAGCGCACGTCCCGGAGGCCCTTGCGCCGGATCTTTCCATCCGCGATACCTGCGTCCAGGACCATGTCGGACGGCTCGGCGGGATCGATCGCCCGGACGTGGCGCAGCAGGATGGAAGGCATCAGGACGGAACCCGGACCGCCTTCCCGGTTTTCGCGCTTTCCATCATCGCGAGCGTCACGGCGAGGTTGCGCCGCGCCTCGCGAATCGACGGCTCCGGCGGGTTTAAGTCGCGGATGCCCTGCAGGAATCGCTCCACCCCCTGCCCCGCGTGCTTCGAGAGCGGGATCTCCTCGACCGCGGGCGGGGTCCGCCGGGAGGCGTCCATCCCCGTGTCGCCCTCCTCCTTCCAATAGAGGATCTGGTCGTTCTTGTGATCCACGGACTTCACCTGCAGCGTCCCGCCCTCGCCTTCCAGCGTGAAGAGATGCTCCAGGTAGCGCCCGACCGTGTCGTGGATCGAGCCCGTCGCGCCGCTCTCGTGCATCGTCAGCGCCCAGACGATCTCGGGCGAGTACTTCCCCGGAAGCGTCGAGTGCGCCCGGCAGAAGACCTCGCGGACGGGGCCCGCCATCCATTCGAGGAAGTCCACGCTGTGGCAGGCGTGATGGACGATCCAGGTCCCCGACTCCTCGGGCTCGAGGATGGCGCGGTGCCTCGCCCCCGCCCCGGCGAGGCCGAACCCGCGGCCGATGACGGTCCAGGCGGACAGCAGTTTCCCGATCTCGCCGGCCTTGAGCCGCTCCGCGAGGCGGATCTTGGATTGCACGTAGCGGTTCGTGAAGTTGAGGCCGCAGATCACCTTGGCCTTCTCGACGGCGTCCACCATCTCGTCGGCTTCCTTGAGGTTGAGCGCGATGGGCTTCTCAAGGAAGATGTGCTTGCCCGCCTTCGCGGCGGCGACGACGTGGTCGCGATGGGCGGCGTTCGTGGACAGCACGCAGACGAAGTCCACGTCGGGGCGCTCGCAGACCTCTTTCGCGTCGTGGCTGACGAACGGAATCCCGAACTTCTCCTTCGCGATCTGCAGCTTGTCCGCCCCGCGGTTGCAGACGGCGACGATCTTCGCGATGCCCTTGCGATGCAGGAATCGCGTGATGCCCTGGCCGACGTTCCCGAAGCCTAGGATGGCGCCGCGGAGTGGTTCGCTCATGGGGGAAGCATTCTAGCGGCTCCCCTTGGGACCGCGATCTGGAGCCGTTCCCTGCCGAGCAGGGCCGAATAATTATTCGCCCTTACAATGCTCCCATGGTCCTCCTCGTCGACGCCTACAACGTGATACTCGCGGAAGGCGCCCCGCCGGGCCTCTGGTCCGGGGATCTTTCCGCCTGCCGCGCGCGCCTCGCCGCGCTCGTCCTCCGCACGATGGGCCGGCGCTTCAAGAAGGCCATCCTCGTCTACGACACCCGCGAGTCCTACCCTTCCACCGAGATCCTCCCCGCGGGAATCCAGGCGGTCTTCGCCGAGGGCGTCGAGGGCGCCGCCGACCGCTGGATCAAGAACTGGGTCGCCGACCGAAAGGCCGGAACCCGCTGCACGGTCGTCTCCTCCGACCGCGAGGTCGCCTCCTGGGCGAAGGCCCACGGCGCGGACACGATAGGCTCCCTCGACTTCTTGCGCGAGGCGGTCGGCGCCGGACAGCGCCGCGGCGGCCCGCCCCCAGAGCCTGCGACGAAGCTTTCCGGCCTCTCCGCTTCCGAGGTCCGCGACTGGATGCGCTACTTCGGCCTCGACCCCGACGGCAAGGGCGATCTCTCGTCCTCCTGATCCTCGATGAGGGACAGGAGCGGAAAGACCGCGTTGTAGTGCTTCTGGAGGAAGAAGGCGGAGCGGCCCTTGTAAAGCCGCGCGCCCAGCGCGTCGGTGATGGGCAGCAGCATCCGCTCGTGGGCGCATAGCGTCGGCGAGACCCTCTCGACGGAGCCCGTCGACTGCCAGTTGAGGCAGCCGCAGGTGTGGTTGCAGCGCAGGTTCACCGCGCAGGACTTGCAGGCGTCCTCCTCCCGATCCGCCATCTCGAAGACGCGATCGCAGCGCGCCGGGTCCAGCCCCGCCCGGATGTCGCCGAGAGCGAACGTCTCGTCGGTCCCGTCCTGGACGAACTGCACGCACGGGAATATCCGCCCGTCCGGCGATACGGACAGCTGCCGCCGGCCGAGCTCGCAGCGCTCCTGGCGGTAGTGCGCGCCGTGGATGTGGCTCGCGAGCTTCACCTCGAAGGGCGAGAAGTAGAACTTCCGCTCCTCGCGCATCCAGCGCTCGTAGATCTCCGCGAGCCGCTTGTATTGCCGCTTCAGCCGCCGCAGCCCCGCGCTCCCCCAATTCCCCGCGTAATGGAGCGACGAAATGACGTAGCGGAAGCCGAGCCCGACGAGATATTCGACCGAATCCGCGAACCGCTCGACCGTCTCGGGCGACACCACCATCAGCACCGGCGAGTAGGGCCGCCGCGCAAGCAGCCTCCGCGCCGCCGCGTCCACGACGTCGAACGTCCCGCCGCCGTCCGGCGTCACGCGGTGCCGATCGTGCGATTCCCGGACGCCGTCGTGCGAAATCGCGACGAACAGGTCCTCCTTTACCGAGAAATCAAGGAATTCGTCGTCGAGGGCGATGCCGTTTGTCGTGACCTTGAAATGAAACCGCGTCGGATCGCGCGTCTCCCGCTCCCGGCAATACCCCACCACCCGCCGGATCAAATCCTTCCGGGTCAGCGGCTCGCCTCCGAAAAACACGATCCCGCAGGACCCCGGCGACCACTTCGCCGCGAACTCCACCGCCTCGATAGCCGTCGCCTCGTCCATCTGCGCCGCCTTTAATTTCCCCGGCGAGGCGTAGCAATACCGGCACCGCAGCTGGCAGCCGGAGGTGAGATGCAGCGTGACGTTCATCGCAACAGCCCCTGCCCCTTCAGCCACTCGGCGAAGTCGCGGACCTGGAGGCGGAGGAGCTCCTTTGGCGCTTGCCTGGCTTGGCGCTCCATCCTCTTCCTTTCCCTTTCCATGGCGGCGTCCGCCACCCCTTCCGCGCCGCCCGCCTCCAGCAATTCCTCTCCGGTCAACGCCTCCACCGCTGCGTGGATTTTCCTCGTGTCGATGGCTTCCGGATACGGCGCCGGGTATCGCAGGACCGGACGGACGCCCGACGGCATCGCGCCTCCTCTCCCGGGGAAACGGCCCACCCGGCAAGGGATCATACGACAAAGCGGAACGGAAGGTTCAGCCGGAATCGGGGATTCGGGCTCTCCGGATGACCGGCCATGCCGTCGGCCGGAACGGGCCTTGTTTCCATGGAGCCCCCTTGCGCACAACTATGATAGTTGACATACTTGGCTTAGAAAGGGGCGCGAATGCCTTCCCATGTGACCGTGATGCAGGTCCGCCGGGGGATAGGCGGCATCCTGAACCGGGTGGACCTCCTCCAGGAGGAGTTCCTGGTGGAGCGCAAGGGCCGGCCGCTCGCGGCGCTGGTGCCGGTGCGGCGGCTCGAGCGGCTGGAGGCCCTCGCGCGGGAGCGGCTCCTCGACGTCCTGCATCGCCGGAAGGGCGGAGGCCTTTCGGAGGCGGCCGCGTCCCGGCTCGCGAACGAGGCGAAGCATCGGAGCCGGAAATAGGCCGTGCTCCGCGCCGTCCTCGACGCGAACGTATACGCGAAGGCCCTCATCCGGCCCGAGGGGCCGTCCGGCGAGATTTTCGAGCGACTCCTCCGGGACGACGCCTTCCGCCTCCTCGTCACCCGCTCCGTCGAGGAGGAGGTCGCCCGCTGCCTTCGCTACCCGCGCATCCAGAAGCGCCTCCGGTTCGGGCCCGGCGAGCTCGACGCCTGGCTCGAAGGCGTCTTCCGCCTGGCCGAGCGCGTGGAAGAGCCGCCGGCGTTCCCCGCCATCTGCCGGGATCCCGACGACGACAAGTACCTGGCGGCCGCCGCCGCGGGGGGCGCGAGCTTCCTCGCCACCGAGGACGAGGACCTCCTCGTCCTGAACGCCATCGGCCGGACCCGGATCCTGACGCCGCTCGATTTCCTGCGCCACCTGCGCCGGCCGGAAGGTCGATAGCCGCCGGCGATTCACCGCAGCAGCCCCTGCCCCTTCAGCCACTCCGCGAAGTCGCGGACCTGGGCGCGAAGGTTCCGCTTCACGATCGTGGAGGCGGCCGCGTCCAGCTGCATTCGTCTCACCCTGTATTTCAGCATCGCGGCGTCTTCCGCTTGCTCCTTCGTCTTGCAGCGCTCCAGGGCCTCCGCCTTCGCCGCCGCCGCGGCTTCGCTCGCCTCCCGGTAGCGAACGTATTCCACCGGCTCGTAGAAAATCCCGATGGCCCGAATCCCGCCCGTGTTGGCCATCCGGGCCGCCAGGTTCCTCGCGGCCTCGGCGAAGTCGAAGCCCGTGACCGAGCTTCGGGACGAAAGCGTGAGGCTCCCGTCGACCTTCTGCAGATCGCAGCCGCCCATCAGCCCGCCGACGCTGAGATAATCGCCTTCCGAGATGAACTCGTAGCCGATCTTTTTCCCGGCGTCGTACCCGTCGAGCATGAGATTCACGTCCATCCCGTACTCCCGAAATACCTCCTGCGTTTCCTGTCCCCCGACGTATCCCCGCCGCCGGATCGCGTCGAAGATCATCTTCGAGTTCGGCTGGGCCTGGATTCCGGTCTTCGCGAGCTCCTCCAGGATGACCTGCCGGGCCTCGTCCTCGCCGAGATAATAAGGCGCCGTCGTGGCAACGCAGCCGAACCCCCCTCTCCCTTCCCCGTGCTCGAAGCACGCCACGAGCGCCTTCGCCCCGCCGTTCGATCGCTCCTTCCCGCACCCGCCCACGCCAAGCGCCGCCGCGACCAGCGCCGCGGTCAGCCCTTTCTTCCCGATCCAGCGCCTGGGAATCTCGCGGGCGAGCAGCCCCGGGTCGGCGACGACCAGGTCCCAGCCGGGGTAGGCGGGCGCCGGATATCGAAGAACCGGCCGGACGCCCGACGGCATCGCGCCTCCTCTTCCCGGGAAAAGCCCCGCTGCCGGATCAAACGCCGGGGCGGGCCGGAAGGTTCAGCCGGGAGGGGGCGCCGAATCCCCGAAGCGCCGGCGGCGGCGCGGCCCCCTTGGCCGCACGGCGTTCCGCGGCGGCGGTCGGCGTCAGAACTCGCCGAGCCCGAACAGGGCGCGCGCGTTCGCCGTCGTGGCGGCGGCGAAGGCCTCGAGAGGCTCGCCGCGAAGGCGCGCCAGCATGGCGGCGGTGTGGGCGACGAAGGCGGGCTCGCAGCGATTGCCGCGAACGGGCTCGGGGGCGAGATACGGGGAGTCGGTCTCGACGAGGATCCGATCCAGCGGGCAGGCCGCGGCGGCGGCGCGGATGGCGTCCGCCTTCTTGAACGTCGCGATGCCGGAGAAGCCGAGGAAGAGGCCGGCCGAAAGGCATCGCTCGGCCTCCTTGGGCCCGCCCGTGAAGCAGTGCATGACGCCGCGCCAGGGGCGGCCGTCGGATTCGAGAACCCGGAAGAAGTCGTCCCAGGCGTCCCGGATGTGGATCACGACGGGAAGGCTGCGCGCGACGGCGATTTCGCGCTCGCGCAAAAACGCCCGCCGCTGGGATTCCGGCTCCGAGTGCTTGTAGAAATAATCGAAGCCCGTCTCGCCGACGCCGCGGCAGGCGGGGTCGGCGGCGAGCGCGTCGAGCGCGCGGAAGTCCTCCTCCGAGGCCTTCCCCGCCTCGTGGGGATGGATCCCGACGGTCGAAAAGAGGCCCGGGTTCTCCCTCGCGAGCGCCAGCGCCTTGCGGCTCGATTCGAGGTCGCTGCCCACCGTGCCTATCCAGCCGACCCCGGCCGCGCGCGCCCGCGCCACCGCCTCCGCCCGATCGGCGTCGAAATCGGGAAACTGCAGGTGCGCGTGGGAATCGGCGAAGAGGAAAGCCACGACGGGGATCTCGCCCGGGGCCGTCACGTCCCCGGCCGCTCGGGTTCTTCCGAACCCTCGTCCGTTCCGTCGCCCTCGTCGTCCGCCGCGCCCTCCGGGTGCCGGCTGCGCCAGGCGAGGACGCGCCCGACGAGGCAGAATCGGTAGAGGGCGAGCGCCAGCGCGATGGCGCCCAGGACGACGTGGGTCGTCTCGCCGTTCCTGGAAAGACCATAGGCGAGAATCGAGCCTCCGATCAGGAGGCCCAGCGTGCCCATCATCACGTGCGGGGCGAGGCTTTTTCTGGACATGGGAGGTTCTCCTAGAATCCTACCGAGGCCCCCCCGTCCACGACCAGGGATGCGCCGGTCACGAACGACGCCGCCTTCGAGGAAAGATAGACCGCCGCCCAGCCGACGTCGTCGGGCTTCCCGAGCCGGCCCGCGGGCGTCCGGCCGAGGACGCGCGCCTTCCGGACGGGATCCTCCTCGAGGGATTTCGCGGCCATGCCTTCGTCGATCCAGCCGGGGACGATGGCATTGACGCGCACGCCATCGGCCGACCACTCGAGCGCCAGCGACCGGACGAGCGACGTCACGGCCCCCTTCGCCGCCGCGTAGGCCGACAGCTTCGGCAGGCCGAAGAGGGCGGCCATGGAAGAGACGAACAGGACGTGCCCGTGGCGGCGCCGGATCATCCGCCAGGCGGCCTCGCGCGCGAGGGCGTAGGCGGAGGCGACGTGGATCCCGAGGGCCTCGGCGAGGTCCGCATCGGGGGTCTCGAGGGCCGAACGCTTCTTCTGGATGCCCGCGTTGTTCACGAGGATCGAGAGCGGACCTGCGGCGCGCTCGGCGGCGTCGAGGATCGCGGGGATTCCGTCGAGCCGCGCCAGATCGCCCGGCACAGCCGCAGCGCCCGATCCGATGGACGCCAGGGCCGATTCCAGGACGTGCTTCCGCCGCCCGGCGATCGCGACGCGCGCACCCGCGGCGGCGAGGCAGCGCGCGATGGCAAGCCCCAGCCCCGTCCCGCCCCCCGTCACCAGCGCGCTCTCGCCCTCGAGCGAGAAGGCGGCGGGGAAGGAGGGATCGCTCATGCCGGACAGTCTACTGAATCCGTCGACGTAGGACTTAGGACCTAGGACTTAGGACTTTTTGTCCAGCCCCGCCGCGGACGCCCCGTCGAGAAATACGAGCGCGTTTGGATGGATCCGGACGAGCGTCGCGGGGCAGGCATGCCCGACGGGGCCCTCCAGCGCGGCCCGGACCGCCGCGGCCTTCCGGGCCTCGGGAACCGTCGCGACGAGGTGCAGGCAGGCGAGGATCGCGGGGCAGGTGATCGTGAGGGCGCGCAGGGGGACGTCGTCTAGGCGAGGGAAACTCTTCTCCCCCACCTGCTGGCGGCGGCTGCGGACGTCGAGGTCCACGGCCTTCACGAGCCTTGATTCCCGGAAGTCCGCGTTGTGGGGATCGTTGAAGGCGATGTGACCGTTCTCGCCGAAGCCGGCGAGGCACAGATCCACCGGCGATTCCTTCAGGAGCGCCTCGTAGCGGAGGCACTCGGCCTCCGTGTCGGGCGCGTCGCCCTCGACGAGGAACATCTTCCCGGGGCGCACGACGTCCGCGACGCGCGCCTTCAGCCACCGCCTAAACGAGGCCGGATGATCCGCCGGGACGCCGACGAATTCGTCCATGTGGAAGACCTCGACGGCCTTCCAGTCGATCCCACGCTCGGCCACGAGGGTCGCGACGGGCCGGTCCTGGGAACGCCCCGTCGCCACGATGACCCGCGCCCGGCCGCGCTTCGCGATCGCTTCGCGGAGGATGGCGGCGGCGGCCCGGCCGGCGGTGAGCCCCGCCTCCGCCTCCGTCAAAAAAACCCGGACGTCCGCCCGATCAATCCGGAAGGCACGGCCCGCCGGCGTCTTGCTCATCTCGCAGGATTTTACAGATCCCGTAACATCCCGCCGCCATCGATCATGGAAGATATCAATCTCTCCCTCCAGGACGTCTCGAAGTCCTACGGCGAGCGGCACATCCTCAACGGGATCACGCTCTCCTTCCTCCACGGCGCGAAGATCGGCGTCATCGGCGCGAACGGCTCGGGCAAGTCGTCCCTGCTGAAAATCCTCGCCGGCCGCGACCCGGCCTTCGACGGGACGCGGATCGCGAAGCCCGGCCTCACCGTCGGCTACGTCGAGCAGGAGCCCGCGCTCGATCTTTTGAAGGACGTCCGCGGCAACCTCGAAGAGGGCCTCCGCGCGACACGCGCCCTGCTGGAGCGCTACGACGAGGTCTCCGGGCACCTGTCCACGCCCCTTCCCGACGCCAAGATGCAGAAGGCGATGGACGAACTTTCGACCCTCCAGGAACGGATCGAGGCCTGCGGCGGCTGGGAACTGGACCACCGCATCGAGATCGCGATGCACGCCCTCAACGTGCCCCCCGGCGACACGGACGTCCGGACCCTCTCCGGGGGCGAGCGGCGGCGCGTCGCGCTCTGCCGGACGCTTTTGGAACAGCCGGGGCTGCTGCTCCTCGACGAGCCGACGAACCACCTCGACGCCGAATCCGTCGCCTGGCTGGAGACGCACCTGGCGGCCTATCCCGGGACCGTGATTGCCGTCACGCACGATCGCTACTTCCTGGACCACGTCGTCGGCTGGATGCTCGAAATCGAGCGCGGGCGCGGCATCCCCTACAAGGGAAACTATTCCTCGTATCTCGAGCAAAAACAGGTCCGCCTGGAGATAGGCCAGGGCGAGCAGGCCGCCCGCAGGAAGGTGCTCGCCCGCGAACTCGAATGGATCCGCACCACCCCGAAGGCCCGCAACGTGAAAAGCAAGTCCCGCCTCGCGAACTACGAGCGCTTGCTTTCGGAGGCCCAGTCCTTCGCCGTGGGCGAGACCGGGATCGAGCTCACCATCCCGCCGGGGCCGCGCCTCGGAGACCGGGTCGCCGAGGTGAAGAACCTCTCCAAGGCCTACGGCGCCAAGCGCCTCTTCGAGAACCTCTCGTTCTCGATCCCGCGCGGGGGCATCGTCGGCGTCATCGGGGCGAACGGAACCGGCAAGACCACGCTCGCGAAGATCCTCACAGGCGAAATCAAGCCCGACGCGGGCGAAATCGTGCTCGGCCCCACGGCGGTGCTCGCCTACGTGGACCAGACGCGCGAGACGCTCGACCCCGCGAAGAGCGTTTTCATGGAAATCTCCGGCGGCGAGGACACGCTGAAGTTCGGAACCCGCGAGATCCCGTCGCGCGCCTACCTCGCCCGGTTCAACTTCCGCGGCGCCGATCAGCAAAAACTCGTCAAAGACCTCTCCGGCGGCGAACGCAACCGCCTGCAGCTCGCAAAGGTCCTTCGCAAGGGCGCCAACCTCATCCTCCTCGACGAGCCCACGAACGACCTCGACCTCGACACCCTGCGCGTCCTCGACGAGGCGCTCTCCCTCTTCGCAGGCTCGATCATCGTCATCACCCATGATCGCTACTTCCTCGACCGGATCGCCACCCACATCCTCGCCTTCGAGGGCGACGGCAAGGTCCGCTGGTTCGAGGGCAACTTCGAGATGTGGCAGGCCCGCCGCGAAGAGGAGCGCGCCGACACCGGCGAGGCCGACGCGATCCAAAAGGCCCGGCGGCGGAAGTTCGAGTAGGGGCGGCGGGGGGCGCGGGAGCCATCCGCACCCCCCCGGGCCGGCTTCCTACCTCCGCCGCATCTCGCCGGAGACGGGGACGGGGGCGCGGTCGACCAGGAGGACCAGGAGCGCGGTCGAGGTGCAGAAGGTCCGGCCGGTGATGCAGTGCTGGCCGGTCCAGGTGCCGTCCTGGTTCTGGGCGCGGTTCATGTTCTCCGTCATCTTCTTGTCCCACTTGTCCCACTCGGGGCCGCCCTTCACGACGAGGCTCTCGCCGATGTTCAGGTGGCTCAAAAACTCCTCGCCGCCGTTCGATCCGAAGCCGGCGATGAAGCGCTCGTCGTCCATCTTCTTCGACACCGCGACCCGGGCGATTTTGAGCGCCTCGCGGGTCTTCGCAACGTCGTCGAGGACGGCCTGGGCGTCCTTGCGCATGGCGTCGTCCTTCGAGGTCTCGAGGACCGTTCGGGCGTCCTGCTCCCGCTTGACGTTGTTGTTGTCGGCTTCCTGGAGGCTCGCAATCGTGGCGCCCGCCGCGTAGAGGCCCACGCCGGCGTCCCCGCCGGCCTTGAAGTTGCCAGACTTCGCGTCGATTTCGCTGCGCGCGCCCTCCGAGATAATCGCAAGCGCCGGCCCCGCGGCCTTCGCCGTGTCGGCCGAGACGCCGGAGATGGATCGCTGCATCCCCTTCCGGCCGACGGACTCCCCGACCCGGGAGGCCCAGGCCGAGTCGCCCCAGCCGCCGTCCTTGCGGATGTTGTCCGTCATCTTCTTCATCACCTTCTCGATGGCGGCCGCGAGGCGCGCTTCGCTTTTCGCGTCCGGCATCTGGCCCTTCATCTCGGAGAGGAACATGGAGGCCATGAAGGTGTCGACAAACTGGCCGATCTTCGACTGCACGCGGGTGCCGCGGTGCTCGGTGATGAAGAGGGTTTCCATCTTGGCGCTCTCGATTTCCGAGCAGACGAACTCGACGGCCTTGAGGACGCTCTTCGCG
Organism: uncultured Planctomycetia bacterium; assembly: GCA_964358555.1. Classification (GTDB taxonomy): domain Bacteria; phylum Planctomycetota; class CAYHQZ01; order CAYHQZ01; family CAYHQZ01; genus CAYHQZ01. Next base: position 6,817 of record CAYHQZ010000034.1, on the reverse strand, counting down.
TAGTCCCCCTGCTTGGGCGTGCTGCCCGAACGGGAGAGCGCGAGGGCGGCGACGCAGGTGTCGGCCACGCTCGGGGTGGCAAGCCGGGTCCCGCCCATCGCCGAGGATTCCTCGCCCTGGCCCCAGGCGCCGCTATCCAGCTGCGCCTTGGCGAGCCACGAGAGCCCCTTTTTCACGTTGTCGCTCAAGGGCTTCGAGGCGACCGCCGGCTTCCAGGGGGCCGAAGGCGTTGCGGCAGAATCCGGCGCCGCGGCCGGCGCCGCGGCCGTTCCCGCCTTCGCGTCCTCGCCCCGGACCGGCCCCGCCCCGAAGGCCAGCGCTGCCGCCGCAAGTCCCGCGACCCGCCACGCCGTCGTCCGTCCGCTCGAATCTCGCATCTTCTGTCTCCTCTCCGCCCGCGCGCCCCCGAATCCCGGGGGCGGACGGACGTCTCTCTATAGATAAGACGGCGGAAACAGGCGAATAAATGTCACGAGTTCGTAAAAACAGGACTTTTTCGTCTCGCCTCCATGAACCCAACCCTGCCCGCCCCCAGATCTCCCGATGCGCTATGCCGGGGAATCTGCCACGCCTTGGAATCCGTCCGGTCGGGGGTGGGGCACGCCCCTCTCTCCCGGTCTCGTCGCGTCCACGGCCGGTAGACGAATTCATGGCGTTGGAGCGCTCCTCGACAGGTCGCTTCGGTGCGTGCCCCACCCCCTCCCAGGTCTGCGATGGCACGAGGGATTCCCCAAGGAACGAAGGGGGACTGGAGGAAGGGCCGAGCCCATGCCCGGTTTACATCCCCGACGCATCCGGTCGCGTTCGATCTCGCCGCCTCCCCCTACTTGGGCAGTTTCTTGAGGAACTCGTCGATCTTCTTCTTCGCCTCGCCGGGGACCTGGGGGACGTTGCCGAGGCCGGCGGGCAGCGCCTTCATGAGGGCGTCGGCCGAGAAGTCGAGATTGAAGCCGGTCTTGCCGATCCCGCGGCCGATTTCCTCGAGAATGTCCAGGAGGATGTCGGGGGCGCGGGGGGCGGAGCCGTCCTTGCGCCGCGAGGCGCCGGGATTTTTGAGCTCGACGTCCGGCAGCGCGATCTCGGGCTTCGCAAGCCCCATGATGCTCGTCCGGACCTTGACGCCCTTGAGCACGAGCCGGCCGATCCGCAGGCCCGGCCCCTCGGACGATCCCTCCTTGGACTTGAGGACCGCCGCCAGGACCTGGAGATTCGCTTGGCCCCCCTTCATCTCGAGGAGGACGGCCATGTTCTCGATGACGAGTTCGGGGGCCTCGATCTCGTTCGAAAGAAGGGTCAGGGGCTTCACGCTCACCGAGAACGTCCCGATGGTGAACGCCGGCTCCTGCGTAAAGCCAGGCGGGTTGCCGACCTTCAGGTTCGTCATCCCGACGGACCCGGACAGAATCCCGAGGGAGGCATCGTCGAGGGTGACGGGAACCTTGAGGAACATGGGCCCGCCCGTCTCGACGGCCGCCTTGACGAGCGCGCCGCCGGCGATTCCCGCGCCGACGACGAGGAGGACCGCGAACACGATCAGGACGATGAACAGGCAGCCCAGTTTCTTCATGGCGACAGTGTAGCATGACCGCCGTGGAGCCCTCCGACGCCGCGAAAAGGCTGCTGGTCGAGGCCGAAGGCTACATCGCCCTCGAGCTCTTCGACGAGGCGGCCCGACGCATCGAATCCGTCTCGAAGGCCGGGCTCTTTCCCTTCGAGTGCGCGGTCCTGCGGGGCGAGAGCCTCCGCGAGCGCGACCAGCTGACCGAGGCGGTCCCCTTCTTCCGCCGGGCGCTCCAGATGAAGCCCGGCGACGTCGCGGCGACCGTGGGATTCGGCTGGTGCGCGAAAAGGCTCGGCCAGACCGACCTCGCCATCACCGCCTACGAGGCCGCCCTCGAGCGCCACCCGGACGTCGCATTGCTTCACTACAACCTCGCCTGCTACCAGAGCCTCATGGGCCGAGCCGACGAAGCGCTGGAACACCTGAAACTCGCGATCGCCCAGGAGAAGGGCTTCCGGGACTACGCCCACGCCGAGGAGGACTTCGCCGGGATCCGCCACCTGCCCGCCTTCCGGCGTCTGCTCAAGCCCCCGAAGGAAGGCTAGAATCCTTCCCGTGACGCGCGCCGCCCTCGCCTCCGCCGCCCTCGCCGCCGCCCTGCTCGCCGGTTGCGAGCCCGAGACGAACCTCATCGTCCTCACCCCGCGGCCCGACCACATCGCAGGCGGGCAGACCTCGATCATCGACATCGAGGTCCTCCACTACGACGACCGCACGGACAAGTTCACGCCCGTGAAGGACGTGGACGTCTACCTGCGGGTGAAGGAGGGCGGGCCCTACGGGACGATTGTCCGGCCCGTCGTAAAGACGGACCCCTTCGGGCGCACCCAGACCCTCTTCATCGGCCACCATCCGATCCCGGGGACCGCGGTGATCGAGGCCCGGGACTACTCGGGGGCCGTCTCCGAAATCGGCGTCGAGATCGACTAGCGGCGGACGGCTAGATTTCCTTCTTCTCCGTCTTGGTGTCGCCGCCGCCTTCCTTCTTCTCCTTCGTGTCGCCGCCTTCGCCGCCGCCCTTCGTATCGCCGCCAGCCCCGCCGTCGGCTCCGCCGTGGCGCTTCGTGCGACCGCCGGCTCCTCCGCCGGCCCCGCCGCCCGCACCGCCGTCGACGCCGGCCCCGCCGCCCATGCCCTTCCGTCCGCCCCAGCGCCGGGGCGTGTCCCCGCCGCGCGGGGCGGCCTGGATGCCGACGCGGGTGGCGATGTCCGGATACTTCTCGAGGAAGGACTTGCGGTCCTTGGCGGTCGTCTCGAGCTTGTCCCCGTCGCCCTCGATCGTGATCGTGACGGAACCGTCATCCGCTTCCTTGTAGACGATGTGCTGGCCCTTGTCCCAGATCTCGATCTGGCACTTCCCGGCGGTGATCCGGAGGTTCAGGGCCGGCGGGCCGGCGGGCGTCTCCTCGGCCGCGCCGGGGGCGCCGGGCGTGCCCGCGGCCTGCATCGATTCCTGGAAGATCCGCTGGAGTTCCTCGGGGGTGGCGCCGGCCTTCTTCGCATCCTGGTAGCGGCGCTGGAACGCCTGCCAGCGGGCGGCGGGATCCTTGGAAGCATCCGCGGGCGGCGCCTTCTTCTCGGGATCGGCCGGCGGGAGGGCCTTGGGCTCCTCCTTTTTCGGCTCGCCCGCCTTGGGCTCTTCGGCCTTCGGGGTCTCGGGCACGGGCGGCGCGGCCTTGGCGGCGTCGCCGGCCGGCGCGACGGGCGCCGGAGCCGGAACGGAATCCACGGCCGCGAACGCCGGCACGATGGCGACGGCAAGCAGCGCGAGGCAGACGAACCGGAAGAACGTCCCGACCGAAGCGGTTTTCATCGCGAGTTCTCCTTGAGGATGAGTGGGAGGGGATTGTATCCCCGGAAGGAGGACAGCGGGGGCTACGATTGGGGACGTACTTAAATTCTTAAATAGTCATTAACTGCCACCTCCCCGGCGGCTATTCTCCTTCCTCTTTTCCGCATCTCCTTCCCGATTCCCTATGCCTCGACTCGCCCGGATCGACGCGCCGGGCGCGTTGCACCATGTGATCGCACGGGGGATGGAGAGGCGGGAGATCTTTCGGGATGACGAGGATCGGCGCTGGTTCGTAGAGCGGTTGGGGAATGCGCTCCAAGAGATGCGCATGCCCTGCTATGCCTGGGCGCTGATGCCGAACCACTTCCATCTCCTGCTCGAGACGGGTAACGAGCCGGTCGGTCGTGTGATGCAGTCGGCGCTGACGGGATACGCGGTTTCCTTCAATCGCAGGCACAAGCGATCAGGGCATCTGTTCCAGAACCGGTTCAAATCGATCCTCTGCGAGCGGGAGACGTATCTGCTGGAACTCCTCCGCTACATCCACCTGAATCCCTACCGGGCGAGGATCGCTTTCAGCATGGCCGAGCTGGATCGGTATCCGTGGTCCGGGCATGCCGTCCTCGTGGGGAACCGGGAAGCGAGCTTCCAGGCGGTGGACGAGATTCTCGAGCGGTTCGGGAAGCGTCCGGGGGACGCGAGGCGGTCGTACCGGAGGTTCGTGGAGGAGGGGATTTCTAGGGGGCGCCGGCCGGACCTCACGGGCGGGGGGCTCATCCGTAGCCTTGGCGGATGGGAGGGTGTGGCCGAAGCGCGCCGGAGCGGAGAGCGGCAGGCCTTCGACGAGCGCATCCTTGGCGGCGGCGACTTTGTTCTGCGGACGCTGAAGGAAGCGGAGGAGAGGGAGAAGGAGAAAAGCCGGCTTCGGCGCTCGGGCTGGACGCCGGAACGGGTGCTCGCGCGGGCGGCCGAGGCGGCGGGCCTGAAGCCGGAGGACCTCTCGAAACCGGGCCGGAGGCGGGCCCAGAGCCTGGGAAGGTGGCTCGCAAGCAAGTGGCTGGTCGCGGACCTCGGGGTGAAGGGCGCCGATGTGGCGCGGCTCCTCGGTGTCACGGAAGCGGCGGTTTGCGTGGCCCGTCGGAAAGGCTCCGAGGCGGAGGCGAAACTCGGCATCCGGCTCGAGGGGTAACAGATTCGGAGGGTTCCGCTGAAAGTATTTAAGTATTTAAGAACGTCCCCAATTTCCCCACTTTCCGTCGTTTCCGTCGGGATCCGGATCGCGGAGGAGAAGCACGACCGGAACGACGGCCCGATGCAGGAGGATTACGGCCCGCCGGCCGCAGAAGAGATTCTCCGCGCCGTCGGCTTCCCGGAGGAGAAGATCGGCAAGCTGAAGGACATCATCGGCAACCACCACTCGGCCTCGCGCTACCCCTACCCCGAACTCGAGATACTGAAGAAAGCCGACCTGATCGTGAATCGGGTAGAGAAGAGCGGCTGACGGCAGGGCACATCTACTTGGCCTGCCCCGCGCCAGCGACCCGGGGCTAGGCCGATACGCCTGCTGGCGAGACGCCCCCGATGGCCCTGTCGGCGCTGCCCCCAGCTGTACACATAGAGGAAGAGGCAACGGCGTTCCCCAGTAGGAGGCCAGGGGGGGGGCCTCACATCAAGGGGAAGGCGAGCAGATCGATGGCCAGCCGCCCCGGCCCGCTTTTTGCGGCGCTAGATTTCTTTGCTTCTTCCATTGATCTGATCGATTTGTTCGCTACGCTACCTCGAGTAGGAAAAGCGCCACCTTACCTTTGTGCGTATTCAGTCCGGACGGTCACCAGCCGAGGGGAAGTCCCCCGGGGAGCGTTCTAGAATGAGTCTGCGCCAACACCCTGCTTCCAATCTACCCGCATCCGATGCCTCTCGACGCGAGGAGAAACGCCGAATGTCCCCCGTTGTAAAGAGCCGGCTCGGACTCTCGCTCTTCCTTGCACTGACCTTCCTCCCGTTCTCGTCGCACTTTGGTTTGAAGTCCGCCCTCGCCGCCGGGCAGCAGGGCACGTATGCCGTGACCGCCGGTGCGGACGACGCGAAGGAACGCGCCTCCGACGGCCAGATGACTTTGGACGGCACGACGCTTCGCCCGGGCACCGGCTATATGACGAGACTCCGCTTCACGAGCGTGGCCATCCCGCAGGGCGTCACGGTGACCTCCGCGAAAATCCGAATGTTCGTCGTGAGCGACGGCAACCGAGATCTCGCCGTTACCTACAAGGCGGAAGCCGCGGATTCCTCGGCCGCCTTTGGCACGACCGCCGGCGACCTGACCAACCGCGCGAAGACCACGGCCTCCGTGGACGATGCCCCCGCCGCCTGGACGGATGGCGCCTGGGCCGAGAGCCCCGAGTTGAAGACCCTCGTCCAGGAGGTCGTGAGCCGCCCCGGCTGGGCCAGCGGGGCCGCCCTCAGCGTGTTCCTCCTCGACAACTCTTCCTCTTCCTATCGAACCATCGCCTCCCAGGAGAACGCCGGCAACACGCCCGCCCAGCTCGTCGTGACCTGGAACGACGGGACCCCGCCGCCGCCAGCCGCGACCGAGGTGGCCCTCTCTGATCACGCCGTTGGCCAGGCGCCTGATGCCTTCACGGGCAAGGGCAGCGAGTCGGGCGTGCCCCTCTTCAGGTTCAAGCTCGCCCCGAACGGGGAAGCGAAGGCCACGGGCCTCTCCTTCGGCCTCTCGGTCCAGGGCCTCGTCAGCACCGACTGGACCGGCCTCTCGCTGGTCGAGGACGCGAACGCGAACGGCCAGGCGGACGCGGCCGAGACGACCCGCTACCCGGGCATCCTCTCCTCCGACCAAACATCCATCACCGTCTCCTCGGAAATCCCGCTGCCCGCTGAAAAATCCTTCATCCTCATCGGCACCTTCAACTACCTGCCCAGGGGCGTCAGCGTCGCCCTCTCGCTCGAGGCCGCGGGGGTCAACGCCCGCGATCCCTCCGGCGCCTCCATCACGTCGAGCGGAACCACCGCCGCCGCCCAGCACGTCGAAGACGTCGCCGTCGGCACCTATTACGTGAGCGCCTCGCGCGGCAGCGACGCCTCCAGCGGCACGAGCGCGAACCCCTGGAAAACGCTCTCCAAGGCCGCGGCCTCCGTTCCGCCCGGATCCAAGGTCATCACCGAGGCCGGGACGTACGCCGAGCGTGTAACCATCTCGACCCTAGGCACCTCCACAAGGCGGATCGTCTTCGAGGGCGACAGATCCCAGGGCGCAGTCGTCGTGGACGCCGCCGGAAAAGCGAACGGTTTTTACGTTTCGTCCCCGAGCGGATACGTCTCGATCATCGGCTTCCAGGTGAAAAACGCCACCGCCGAGGGGATCAAGGTTCTGTCCTGTCCCGGCGTGGAAATCCGGGATTGCGAAATTTCCTCCTGCACGAAGGGGATTTACCTGGATGACGCCTCGA
>CAYHQZ010000033.1:0-21713 GCA_964358555.1 uncultured Planctomycetia bacterium | reverse complement strand
ACCCGCGTGATCCCCCCGATCCCCGCCGGCGCGCTCGCCCCTGGTGGGCGGAAATGGAGCCGCAGGCGTGAGTCCCCTTCGAGTCGGCGTCATCGGCGTCGGGCACCTCGGCCGGGAGCACGCCCGCATCTACGCCTCCCTTCCCGGGTGCGTCCTCGCCGGGGTCGTGGACACCCACGAGGGGCGCGGGAAGGAGATCGCCGTCCGTCACGGCGTGCCCCTCTTCGCGCGTCCGGAGGATCTCTTCGGGAAGGTGGACGCGGTGAGCGTCGTCGTCCCGACCCGGGCGCACTTCGCGGTCGCGAAGCCCTTCCTCGAGCGCGGGATTCCCTGCCTCGTGGAGAAGCCCATCACGGCGACGGTCGAGGAGGCCGAGGCGATGGTGGCGCTGGCCAAATCGAGCGGCGCAATCCTCCAGATCGGCCACGTCGAGCGCTTCAACCCGGCGGTCCAGGCCTACTTCCGGGCGCCGCGGATCATCCCGCGGTTCATCGAGGCCCAGCGGATCAGCCCGTATCCCTTCCGATCGACCGACGTCGGCGTCGTGCTCGACCTGATGATTCATGACCTTGACATCGTGCTGCACCTCGCGAACTCCCCCGTGCAGAGCATCGAGGCGCTGGGCCTGAATGTCCTGTCGCGCACCGAGGACCTCGCGAACGCCCGGATCCGCTTCGAGAACGGATGCGTCGCGGATCTCACGGCCTCCCGCGTCGCGTTGAAGACCCTGCGCCAGGTCCGGCTCTTCTCCGCGGAGGCCTACCTTGTGATCGACTACCGCCGGCAGGAGGCGCGGTTCTACCGGAAGTCCGAGCGCCTGCTCCGCGGAGAGGTGAAGGTCGAGGACGTCCCCCGGGAGTCGGTCAAGGACGCGCGGGCGTTCGTGTTCGGAGAGCTGCTCAACGTGGAAACCCTCCGGGTCCCCCGGGTCGAGCCCCTGGCGAGCGAACTGGAATCGTTCATCGAGTGCGTGCGCGATCGCAAGGCCCCGCTCGTCCCGGGCGAGCACGGCCTGCGCGCCCTGCGGGCCGCCGTCGAGATCCAGCGCCAGATCCGCGCCTGTCTTTCGCCGCCGCCGGCGCCTAAGGCCGGTCAATAGATCCGGTTGCGCTCTTCCCAGCGGATGATCCGGAGTCCGTAGTCCGCGTTCTCGTCGCCGATCATGCGGGCCAGGATTTCAAGCTGATGGCGGACCTCTTCGTCAATGGCCTTCCGCTCGGCGTCCGTCGAAGCCCGGCCCTTCTTCGCACGCTCCCCGGATTTCATCTTTGCGAGCTGGCTGCGGAGGTCCGAGATGATGTTCGTGTGCTGCTGGTCCAGGAAATCCCGGTCCTTGCCGGGCGCCGAGGTCTGCCACCAGACGACGGTGGCCAGGGAGACCATGATCAGGAGGAAGGAAGAACCCGAGAGCGGCAGGGAGACCTGGTGGTGCCCCCCCGGAGATTGCGATTCGCGGCGGGAAAGCGAGATGGCGAGCAGGAGGGCGAGGGCCGACGCGAAGAACGGGACGTAGACGGCCTGCATGGTTAGGGGTTCGTAGACCTTGTCCCGCAGGGGATCAGGGGCCTGATCCTGCGTGATGAGGTAGAGCAGGAGAGTCGTGAGGCCGGCCCCGACGATGTAGAACAGCCTGGAAAACACGACGCGTCTTGTTTCGGCCATGGTCGTTTGCATCCTCCTCGCCGTGGATGCCGAAATCATATCCCCAATTCCGGGTTTGGAAACATCGGCTCGCCTATTCGGACCCTGAACGGACGCCGCAGGAGATCCTCCCGTTCCTCGCTCCCTTCCTGGACACCCCCGAGCCGCATCTCCTCCAGGCCAGCCGCCTTGTGCCGCTCTCGGCCTAGGGTGCGGCGCCCTGGAGGCGCCAGGAGCCTTTCTTGGGGCTTCCCTCGAAGACGATGAGGCCCCGGCGGCGCAGGTCCGCCAGGTCCCGTTTCGCCGTGGTCTTCGAGCGGGGGAACTGCTTCTCCAGGTGGCCGAGCCGGGGTCAATCCTGCAGGCAGGATTTGATGAGTCCTGACGCCCCGGCACGAAGACCTCGGAACCGGTACTTGGACCCGTGGTCACCGCTCGATGGGAAGTATCCCGATCGGCGCGCACTCGCAGACGTCCGCCGGCATCCCGGTGGCGAGGCGCTGCGCCTCGCCCTCGGCTGGCAGGTAAAAAGCCTTCCAGGCCCGCCCGGGCTCGCCCGACTCCTTGGCCTTCGTCTCGGAGCGGAAGAACAGGGCCCTTGAATGCCAAACGTCCGTATGGTATATGTGCCGGGTCGAGAAATTGAGGAACCAATGAAGAATGAAATCGTCCGTGGCTACGCGGGGTTGCTGGCGGAGGTCAAGGAGCGGGTCCGGGCCGCCCGGTACGAAACCTTGAGGGCGATCACCAAGGAGCCGGGGCATGAACCCTGACCGTATGGAGCAGGGTCGGGAAATCGTCGCCGCCGAGCACATCACTCGCTGCATCCACACCATACGCGGCCAGAAGGTCATGCTGGACAAGGACCTCGCCGAACTGTACGGGGTGGAGGTGAAACGCCTGAACGAACAGGTGCGTCGGAACGCGGAGCGGTTTCCGCCGGAGTTCATGTTCCAGTTGACGCCCCGCGAGCACGAGGCTTTAAGGTCGCAAATTGCGACCTTAAAGCCGGGCCGCGGGCGACACCGCAAGTACCTCCCGCGCGTATTCACCGAGCACGGCGCGGTCATGCTGGCGACGGTGCTCAACTCGCCCACGGCCGTCGCCATGAGCATCCAGGTCGTCAAGGCGTTCGTGCTCATGCGGCGGATGATCGGAGCGGTTGCCAACCTCTCCCGGAAGCTCGACTCCCTCGAGCGAAAGATGGTCGAGCACGACCGGAGGTTCGCCGTGGTCTTCGAGGCCATTCGCAAGCTCATGGAGCCGCTCCCCGGGGAACCGAAGGGACGGATCGGCTTCCACCGATAAACGGTTCCGAGCCCGGATCCGGGAGGCATTACCAGCCTTCCGGGAGGTCCACCGTGCCCTCAACCTCCCGGCCGGTCTTGTCCGCCGCCCACACCTTCACCCCCCGGATGGGCGGCCTCTTCGCGTTCGTCGGAAGCCAGTTCCGGATGGCCCGGCCTTGGCGAGGCCTTCCGATCATCTCGATCAGGTGATCAGGAGACCGCAGTCGAGCCGGGCCGTTCTCCTGTTCACCTGCTCCCGGCTCGACCGTCCAGACCGCGAACCTCCAGAGGCCGCGATCATACCCTTCGTCGCCCCTTTCTTGGAGCACACGGAGCCGCCCATCCTGGATGCCGAGCGGATCGCGCGCCTTGTGGATGGTCTCCGAATAGGCGAGGCACCCCATGGCCTCGAAGTGGCGCCCTCTTGGTTCTTGAAGCCTTCCTGGAGGCGACCGCGTACAATCGAAAGAACCGTGTTCCAGGCCCGTTGGCCCTTTGTTCTCGAGTGCTCGTTGACGGCCGCTCTCGTTGTTTCGCTTTCCGGCTGTCCGGACTCCAATGGCCCGCTCCCGGTGGCGGGAAAAACGAACAAAACGGCTACGGGCCTGCCGGCCGAGAAGGACGGGGCGAAGGCGGAGGTGCCGAAGCCGGCCACCACATCGAGTGCGCCCGCGACAGATGCTTCTACGGAGATCGAAACCATCCTTCGTTCAACAATGCCTCAATTCAGTTCCGATATTGAAAACCAGCCCATCTTTCGCGCCCTTTCCGCTCTGGCCAAAACCCAGGGGCTTGAGCCAAAGGACTTCACCACTTACCGGACGCGGAGTGGGTTCTCGATGTTCTCGGGCGGAGCCTATTCACGAAAGATCAAGGGGGATTCGGCGCAGCTCGTTCTGGTCGTGCAGACGGTCCAACCCATTAGCATGCCCGGAACATCCGCCGTGCAGCTCGTTCTTTTGGATATGGAAGGGAGGATTCTCGACCGGCTTCAGTGCGAGATCAATTCCCGCTACGGAATCATCGTTCCGGAAATCCGGGAGAACCCCGATTCGGACGGAAGCCAAGCGGTGCTTCGTTTCCAAGGCGACGGATTCGCCGGCAAAACGAGCCTGTGGCACAACTGGCATGCAATCCAGTATCGGGGTCGCACCTATATGTTTTCGGATTCCGCGCAAGCCCACGATCCGGCTTGGACGACCGAAGGCCTGTGCCGCGTCGCGGTCCAGAAAAACGGGTTTTCCGTCCGATTTCCCCGGCTGTGGCCCAATCCCGGCGGAAGCGAACTGGAATTGCGCGTTGCCCCGAAGACCATAGAGGATCCTGCTCATGCACTGCGTGAGCTCGAAAAGTCCGGCCCCACCAATCCCCCCAACACCTACGTCGGCGGGGACCACGCTTGGCTTGAGTTCTCGAACGGCCAGCAGCGTTCGGCGTTCGTCGGTTCCTACCGCGGCACCCGGTACATGCTGGTCCATACCGCCGCGCCATATCTGAAAGCGGTTCTATATTGCCGATGCTCCAGCCCCAAGGGCAAAGTCTGGGGATTGAAATCGGCCAAAGTCGTCCAAAACGGTGCGACGTCAGCGGTGGAATGCGTTCTCGACGAGGAGGGTGCGCGCCTCCTCGCGGCGCTGGCCAAGGCGCATGATGGTGAGACGCTGGCCATCGTGGTGGATCGGAAGGTCGTCGCTACGGCAGTTCTGCGTCCGTCCGGGCCTTCGGATCGCCTGCTGATTGGTGATGGGTTCACGGCAGCAGCCGCACAGAATCTCGCCGCTACTCTTCAGGCGGGCATGGTCGACGCCCTTTCCACTGCCGAGGAGAAAGGGAATCAAATTGCGAGGCCCGAAGGGAAGCAATCGACTTTCTCGCCCCCCGCGCCAAAGGCGCCCGGGACGGAGAAGAAGGACGCCGCGCCATGATTCCCGCGCGCAATCTGCATCTCTCGCTCGCCACCCTCCTCGCCGCCGCCCTGGCAGCGGGGGCGGCGCTCGGGTGCGGGGGACCGGGTGCGAAACGGGATTTTCCAGATCCGGTGTTGAAAAGGCTGGTTTCCGTTCAGGTTTGTTCCTTGGGATTCTCCTTCCGCGTGATTTCCTTCCGAGTCGTCCGGATTTCCCGGGCAAACTTGGGGAACCGTCACGGGCATCCAACGTAAACTTCGATAGCGAGGTAGACTTCCAGAAGCCCCTGGCTAGGCAGTCTGACTTGGGCTCGACGACAGACAGGCATGGCCCTGCAGCCCCTGCAACGCTACCGCTCCCTTCGCAGAGGCTCATTCTCGACACGTGTTCGGAAGTGGCCGCCCCGTAGTTCTGAAGAGTCGTCGGGCTATCCGGCCTGAAGTTCGCGGCGGAAAGGAAGCCGCTGCTCGAAGCAGGTTCCCATGGATGGCCACGGGGGGCGAGAGCCGGTCGAGGGCGGGGCCGTCCATCCGGTAGAGCCGGAAGCGGCGGTCCGCGGGGGAGCCGCTGGCGATGAAGGAGACGTGCCAGCCGGTCTCGTCCTGCCAGGCGGTGGAACGGATGAAGGACGTTTGCCGGGTCAGCGCAGCCGGAGGTAATCCTCGGCGGTAAAACCCGCGTCCTTCAGGATCCGGGCGGCGAGGCCGCGGCCGAGATCGCATCCCGTGTGGACGGGCACTGTGAGGGAAGTGCGGCGTTCCTTGTGCCGCAGCGTGAGATGGCTGCCGCCCTGGCGATCCTCGACGAATCCCTGTGCCTTGAGGAAACGGATGAGTTCGCGCGCGGTGACCTGCGGCAGGCGGGGCATCAGGGGACGCCGACGGTCAATTCCTCGACGTGGACCAATCGCTCGTTCTGGGGGACGGGGTCTCCGTTTGCGAGGAGGGACTGGAGGTGCAGTTCGATGGCTTCCCGGACGTTCCGCTTGGCCTCTTCGATGGTTCTGCCGTTGCTGAAGCAGCCCGGCAGGGTCGGGCTGTGGGCGAAATAGCCCTCTTCCTCCGGCTCCTTCTCGACGACGACCTCAAATGTGAAGAATCGCATGGCAGATGAAGGTCATTCTATCCGATCCGGATGCGCAGGGGAATTTGTCATGGACGGGCGGTCATCGGAAGGATGATTGTGGAGCGTCAGGCAGGCGCGACCTGGGGCAAGGCCGTGGTGGTGCGCCTTGCGGACGATCTGCGGGCGGAGTTCCCCGGGGTCGGCGGTTTCTCGGCTTCCAACCTCTGGCGGATGAAAGGGTTTTACGAAACCTACATCGCGTCCGAAAAACTCGCACCACTGATGCGAGAAATTGCCTGGAGCCACAACCTTGTCATCCTCGAACGCTGTGCGGAGCCGTTGGAACGCGAGTTCTACATCCGGATGACGAGGAAGTTCGGGTGGACCAAGAACGTCCTCATCCACAGATCGAGAACCAGGGTTACGAGAAGACCCTTCTCGGCCAGACCAACTTCGGGAAGGCCTTGTTCGCCTGCTCCCGGCTCGCCTGCTCTATTTTTGTCCGCCGAAGGCGGGCAAAAATCGGGGCGGCGGGATTTGAACCCGCGGCCTCGTGCTCCCAAAGCACGCGCGCTACCAAGCTGCGCCACGCCCCGGTAGGGGGAAGTATAGAAGGTCTAAGGTCTAAGGTCTAAGGTCGGGGGCCTCTCCGCTTCTAGGTCCGTGACCTTAGACCTTAGACTTTAGACGTTAGACCCGCACCCCCAGCCTGCTACTGATCCACGATCCGCCGCATCCGGCCCTTTTCGTCCCGTTCTTCCTGCACGGCCGCCAGGATCGACTTCACGCTGGAGATCAGCTGATCTTTCTGGAAAGGTTTCGTGAGGTAGCAGTCCGCGCCGGCCGTGTAGCCCTGGAGGACGTCCTCGCTCTGGCGGCGGGCGGTGAGGAGCATGACGGCCTTCTTTCGCCAGATGGGATTGCGCCGGATCTCGGCGAGCATCTCGAGTCCGTTCTTTTTCGGCATCATGATGTCCGCGATGACGACGTCCGCCTCGTAGGTCTCGAGGACCTTCAGGCCCTCCTCGCCGTTCTTCGCCGTGCGGACCTCGAAGCCCTCCTTCTTGAGGACGAACTCGGTCGTCTCGAGAATCGAGGGGTCGTCGTCGACGAGCAGGATCCGGGCGAGGGCGGCGGGGCGGCCGAAGAAGGGCAGGCGCATCTAGGTTCCCGGCGATTGTAGGGTTGTCGCGAGATTCGCGGCGATCGAGTCGGCGTCCGCGCCGTCGCGGGGGTGTTCGGCGACGGCGGATCGGAACGAGCCGGGGACGGCCGCGCCCTTCCCGAGGCCGGCGCGCGCGATCCGTTCCAGGACGCGCGCCCGGATGCTCTCCATGCCGGCGGCCTTCGATTCCGCGAGGACGGCCGCGAATCCCTTCCGCTCGTGCAGGACCACGGCGTCCATGGAGGAGCGGACGACCTCAAGAAGGCGCACCCGGAGGCGCTTGGCGAGAAGGTCGGCGTCCGGGGCGCCGTCGGACCCGAGGACGAGGATCCCGAGGGGCTGGTGCCAGGCGGCGGCGTGCCGGATCCGCCAGGAAAGATGCGCGTGGAATTCCGAGACGCGGTTCCAGGCGGGCAAAAGGATCCGGAATTCTGCGCCCTGGCCTTCGGCGCTCTCGATTTCGATCCGGCCCCCGTGCGCCTCGACGATCTCTTTCACGATGACGAGGCCGAGCCCCGTGCCGCAGGGCTTGCCGTGTTCCGCGTCCACGGCCTGCTCGAACTTCCGGAAGAGGAAGGCCCGGCGCGATTCCGGAATGCCCGGCCCCTGGTCCTTTACGGAAACGAACAGATGGGGGACGGACGAGGGTGCGAGGCCGGCCCGGACCCGGACGATGGCGCCGTCGGGGGAGAATTTCACGGCGTTGCCGAGGATGTTCACCAGGGCCTGCTGGAGGCGGTCCCGATCCCCGAAGAGGGCGGGGGTGGAGCGTTCCCGCTCGATTTCGATCCGGATGGAGCGGATGGCGGCCGCGGGGGCGACGGCTTCGATCGAGCGGTCCAGGATGTCGCCGAGCAGGCAGACGCCCAGGTTCCACGCGATCCGCCCGGCCTCGATCTTCGCGACGTCGAGCAGGTCGTTGACGAGCCGCAGGAGGCGAACGCTCTCGCGCTGGATGACCTTGGCGAAGCGGACGCGCGCGACCGGCTCCTCGTCGGGATACTCCGCGAGGATTCCCGCGGCCGTCTGGATCGAGGTCAGCGGGGTGCGCAGTTCGTGGGAGACGTTCGCGACGAAGTCGGCGCGGAACCGGTCGAGTTCCCGGAGGCGCCGGTTCGCCTCGGAAAGATCCCGCATCCGCTCCTCGAGGCCGATGACCGTCCCGCGCAGGTCCAGGCGGCGGACGATTTTGCGGAGGGGCGAATCCCCTCGTGCGGGTGCTTCCTCCGCAGGGAGGGGTTCCTGTTTCGGGCCGGTCGGTTCCACGGGGGGATTATGACGCGGCCGGGGCGGTCCGCGGGGTCCGGCTCATTTCGGGGCCGGGGCGGGGGGCGGGGGCGGCGGCGCCGGGGCGTCCTTCGGCGGACTCGGGGCGGGAGGCTCCTGCGCGCCCAGGGCCTCGGAGGCGGCGGCCCGGAGCATGTCGCCCCGGAGCCCGATGCGCCGGATGATGCCCCCCCGATCCACGATGAAGGACTGGGGCACGCCGGGCAGGCGGAAGGCCTTTGTCAGCGCCCCATCAGGATCGGCGTAGACGTGCCGTCCGGGCAGCTTCGAGTTCATGAACTTCTCGACCGAGGGGCGGTCCTTGGTGAGACAGACGGCGATGACCTGGAGGCCCCGCGGGCCGAGGTCGTTCGCGATCCCGGCGAGGACGGGCAGCTCGCGGCGGCTCATGTCGGAATCGGGGCTCCAGAAGAGGAGCAGGACGGCCTGCCCCTTGAGGTCGATCCAGGAGATCGCCTTCCCGGCGGCATCCTGCACATCGATCGGCGGCGGGGCCTGGCCGATGAGGGAGTAGGAGGGATCGGACATCTTGTATTGGAGCCGCTTGACGGCGTCGCCCCCGTCTTTTCCGAATTCCTTTTCGATCCGCTCGATCCGCTTGCGGGCCTCGTCCAGGCTGCCGAGTTCGATCATGTGGAAGGCGCAGAGCTCCGCGAGGGCGGACCGCTCGCGCATCTCCCGATCCGCCTGGGCGATGGCCGCGTCGATGCACTGGAATCCTTTCGTTGCGGCGCCGGACATCTCGGCGGCGGTCAGGATCCCGTTGAGGACCTTGAAGGCTTCGGGGCCCTTCAGGTTCTCGGGATGCGTCGAGAGGAGCCGATCGAGGGCGGCGACGGCCTCCGCCTTCCGGTCGCGGTGGGCGAGGCCGGAGATCCAGAGGAGCATCCCCTGGGCGCGGACGTCCGGCTTGTCCGCGAGGTCCTTGTCCGTCTCGATGGCCTTGAGGGCGTCGTCCGCGCCCCGGGCGTCCCCCATCTCGAGGGCCTGGAGGGCCCGCGCGGCGCCGATGTGCGCACGCATGGCGGCCGGGATGTCGTTTCGCTCCCAGGCGTCGTCCAGGACGCGTCGGGCCGCGCCCGGCATCTTCCGGCGCCCCAGGCGTTCCGACCAGTCGATCGCGATCATCCCCCGGAGATCGTCCGGGATGCTGGCGAGGCCCGCGACGGCCTGGTAGGCCGATCCCGCCTCGGTGGGCTTGCCGCCCTCCAAAAGTCCGGAGGGGCGGTAGAGAAGCAGCCGGGAGCCCTCGAGGGCCCTCGAGAAATGGTGGGGCTTGGGGATCAGGTTGTCGTCCCAGAGTTCCTTGAGGCGCTGCCCGCCCTCTTCCATCTTGCCCTGCTCGAAACGGATTCCCGCGCGCTCGATACCGAACTGGATCCGGAGTTCGGGGGGGAGGTTTCGCTTGTTCCACGAGCGCTCGAGGATGTCGAGACGGCGCTCGATGTTGCCCGCCTGCCGCCAGAACCAGATGAGCCACGCCAGGCTTTCCAGGGCTTCGGGGTTCGGCTTGCCGTCGGGATTGTTTACGAGCTCCGGCCGCATGGCGTCGAGCGACTGGGCGGCCTGGTGGAAGAACTCCAGGGCCTTCGGGTCGTTTGCCGGGATGCCTTTCGCCTTCATCTCGTCCTGGATCGCCTGGTTCAGCTCCTTCTTTTTCTGGACGAACGCCTTGGCGGAGAGCGGCGCTTCGGGGGGCTTCGGGAGCACGGGGGCCTTGATTTCCGGCGCGGGAGCGCTGTCGGGCGCCTTGGCTTCCGGGGCCGGCGTCGGGGCCGTCGGGACCGGTTCGGCGGGCGCGGCGAGGAGGATCCACAGCGTCGGGGCGGCGAGGAACATGGGGCTTTCTTTCAGGTTCGGGTGGGGGCCGCGATGTGCGGCCGAACGGCTCCACTATAATGGGAACGAGGTGACGATGTCCGACAACAAAGAAGGCGTTACGCGACGGGGATTCCTTCAGGCGGCGGGGGCGGGCGTCGCCGCCCTGGGGGCCGCCGCGTGCGGGGCGGGTTCGCTGGCGCAGTCCGCCGAGGCCCCGAAGGAGGAGAAGCCCGCCGGGAAAAGCCGGGTCGTCCTCGTGAGGGATCCCAAGTCCGTTTCCGCGGACGAGAAGGTGGACGCCGCCGCCGTGGGGAAGATGCTCGACGAGGGGCTGCTCGCGCTCTTTGGCACGAAGACGATCGAGGAGGGCCTCGAAAAGGTCTTCACGCCGAAGGACGTCGTCGGGATCCGGGTGAACTGCAACGGCCAGCCCGGGGTCGTGACCCAGCCGGCGCTGGCGCATGCGATCGCAAGCCGCCTGGCGCGCGCCAAGGTCCCCGAGAACAACATCGTCATCTGGGAGCGCCGCGAGGACGAGCTCGAAAGCGGCGGCTACAAGATCAACACCGGCAAGACCGGGGTCCGGGTCCTCGCGACGGACTCCGACGGGTTCGGCTTCGACGAGAAGGAGACGGACTTCGGCTCGGGGAAGACCTGCTGGAGCCGGATCCAGTCGAGCCTCGTCACCGCGAGCGTGAACGCCCCGGTCGTGAAGACGAACACCGGCTTCGGGATCACGAACGCGATCAAATACGTGACGGGGCTGATCAACAACCCCGGCGAGTTCCACGACAACAAGGGCGTTCCGTACTGCACGGACCTCTACAAGCATCCCGTCGTCAAGGACAAGACCCGCCTCGTCATCGCCGACGCCCTCGTCATCCTCACGGATCGGGGGCCCCACGACGACCCTCGGTTCCACGCCGTCTACGGGGGCATCCTCCTCGGATTCGACCCGGTCGCGGTGGATCGGATCGCGATGGAGATCCTCGAAAAGGTCCGGGGCAAGCCCGTGCGCCCGTTCCCGGACCACGTGAAGCACGCGGGGGACAACGGCCTCGGGGTCTTCGACCGGGAGAGGATTGAACTCGTCGAGAAGGTGATCGGGTGAGCGGCATGCGGCGGGGAGCCGTCCTGGCGGCGGCCGGCCTCGCGATCGCGCTTTTCTCCGGGTGCGCGTCTTCGCGGCAGGGCGTCTTGTCCCTCTTCCCCGATGCCGTGGTGCCGGGGGCAGGGAGTCCTTCGGCGGCCGGCAGGCTCTACGAGGGCATGGAGGCGACAGCCGTGATCGACGGCGGGATCGTCTCCTACCAGGAGTTCGGCTTCCGATCGATGGCGGTCCGGGACTACCGCTCGGGGGCCGCCGAGATCACCGTGGAGATATATGAGATGGAGGATCCTGCGGCTGCATTCGGCGCCTATGCCCTCGGGCGGGACCCGAAGAACGAATTTTTAGAGCTCGGCAACCAGGGCTGGGTCTTTAAGACGGCCACGGGGACGCACGTCGCCGAATTCTGGAAGGGCGTCTTCTATGTCCGCGTCGAGGGGCGAATGGGGGCGACGCGGGAGGGGGTCCTCGCCCTCGCAGGCGCGATCGCCGGGAGGATCCGGGCGGCTGGCCTTCCCCCCGCTGTCCTCTGGCGGCTCCACCTCTTCGATGCCCCTCCGAATTCCGCGCAGTTTTTCCGCGGGCCGCTTGCGTTCGAGAGGGCCTGCCCGGAGATCCTGGCCAAGGCATTGGAGAAGGCCGAGACCTTCGAGGGATTCGCCGTCCCGTACCCCGCCGGGAGGGTCTTCGCGATCAGATGCCCCGAGGAAGGGAAGGGGCGCCGGATCCGCAAGGTGCGGGACGCCCTCTTCACGGAATGGGTTCCCGTCGACGCCGGCGCCGCGCCCGGGCCCCTCCAGCCGTTCGGCCCCGTCCTTGTGCGCCAGGGCGAGGGGAAGGAAACGAAATTCGGCGCCGTCATCGTGGAGAACGACTGGCTGTTCGGCGTCCTGGGCGCCGATCGCCCCGAGACCCTGCGGGACCTCGCCATCGGCTTGCGGGCCCATGTTCCCCACGCGAGCCTGCCCTCCCGCCCGCCGGAGGTCTTCAGCCCGGCCGTAGGCTTCCCGAAGCCGTAGGGAAAGGCCGGAACGCATGCCTTCGGCGGCCCCGGCGCGCGATCGGTGGGGCGTCCTGCCCGCCGCGCTCGAATCGGAGCTTAAGTCCGGGCGGATTCCGAAGGAGCAAGTCTGCCTCGGCTGCGCGGCGAAGGCGGACCTCGTGCGCGTCGTCTACCCGGCGCTGAAAAAGCTGAAGCGGGAAATTCCCGCCCGCTCGCCCGTCCGCTTCGAGCCCCGCGACGACGTCTACGTCTTCGAGACGGACGGGGAGGTCCGCCTCGATCGGCGGACGTATCCGCTCTCGGACCTTGCGGCCCTCGAATCGCTCGTCGCGCGGGACGTGCGAGCGATTCGGGCGCAGGGCGTCGTGCTTCTCGCCTCGTTCGGGGCGCAGCCGTTGGAGGAGGAGTTCCGATCGGCGATGGGGGCGTTCCTCCGGGGCGCGTCCGAGACGCCTTCGCCGCTGTCCGTCGGAAAGGGGCACACGATCCAGATATCGAAGACGCCCGGCGAGCGATTCCTTCTTGCGGACTTTCTCTCGTTCAAGGCGGGCGGATTCTTCGGCGTCGCGAACAACGACACGATATCCCGCGTCGATCCGAACCTTCCGCACGCCTCCTGGGTCGCCGTCTTCATCGCGCTCAACAACGCCCTCAACGATTTGTTCCTGAACGGCGTCTGGAAGGGGATCGAGGTCCATCCGACGTTCGACAGCCCGGACCCTTCCGATCTGCCGCGGATCCGCGAGGCCTTCGAGCGCTACGCGGAGCGGATGCGGCCGATCGGGCTCGAATTCCGCGACGCGCCGCCCATCGGCTTCGGCACAAAAGCGATCGGGGCGACGGCGATCGGCCTTTCCGCGCGCGAGATCCCGCGGAACTCGAATCTCCGGGAGGGACAGATCATTCTCGCGACGCGGCCGGTGGGCGACCTTGCGCCGCTCACGGAGGTGCTGATCCGGCAGGCATCCTTGGAGGACGCCTCCGCGTTCGAGGGGCTCCGGCGCCGGGTGCTGTCCGAGATGCTCCTGCCGAACGTCGAGGCCGCGCAAATCATCGAGTCGCACCTGCCGATGAAGGGCGAGCCCTTCGATTCCGCCCGGCACGTCACCTGCGCCCGCGACATGAGCGGGCCGGGGCTGCTGGCGCTCGAGGAGCTTGCGGAGGACAGCGGGGTGGACATCTACCTCCACGATGTCTGCTTCCACGACGATCGCCTGGCGGACACGCCCATGGACAACCCGACGTCGGGGACGAACGGCGCGATCCTCCTCGCCGCCGACGAGGGGCTCCACGAGCGCCTCGCGCGCTCCCTCGCGGCCGCCGGGTGCCGGCCCTGGATCGCGGGACGCGTTCTCGGGCGGACGGATTCGCCTTCGATCGAGGAGAACGAAAGATTGCGGCGGTTTTGCTTCCTTCGCGCCTCGAGCCGCCCCTTCTTTTCCCGCGCGCGGTTCGTTCCCGCACGGGGCGTTCCGTCCCTGCCCGCGGGTCTGGTCGAAGACGCCTCGGCAGTCTAGACTTCAAGCGGAGCCACGGATGGGACAGTATCTATCGACGGATCGAAAGGGAGGCGTGCTGTTCCTGCGCTTCCGCCACAAGATCGCGGCCGACGCTTACTCCACGCCCGCGATCACGGAAGACCTCGAAATGGCCGCCGAACTTGCGAAGGGGAAGTCCATCGTCCTCGACCTCGCGAACCTGGACTATGCCTCCAGCGCCTTCCTGGGGACGCTTCTCGCCTGGCACCAGAAAGCCGCCGCCTCGGGCGCGCACGTGCGGCTTTGCTCGGTGAATCCGCGGCTGATGGAGATTTTCCGGATTGTGAACCTGGACAAGGCATTCCCGATTGACGACAGCGCCGAAGCCGCCTTCCAGACCTTGAACGGCGGCAAGGCCTGAACCGGCGCTCGCGCGGGACGGTCTAGAAGAGCCGGTATTCCCAGCGCACGAGCGCGATGACGAAGGTCATCAGGGACAGCAGGATCCCCAGCGACATCCCCACGTAGGCGAGCATCCGGCCCGAGAGGGCGTGGGGATTGCGGCGGACCGCGTCGGCCGCGAGGACGCCGAAGAAGACCGCCGGCGCCCCGCAAGCCATGAGGCCGGGGCGCCCCCAGCCCTGGATGAGGATCGGCCCCATGACGGCCAGGCAGCCGCACACGAGGGAGAGGATCGCGAGCTTCGAGGTTTTGAGGATCGTGACGCGCAGATCCCCGAGCGCGGCGGCCTCGACCTCGCCTCTCCGATCCAGGACGGAGGCTTCGGGCTCGAGGCCGGGCGGCGGGGGCGGGGGAAGCGAGGGCGCATTCTTCTTCGAGAGGCGGCCGAGAGGCCGGCGGACCTCGCCGGGGAGCGCGGTCCGGGTCGGCGCGTCCGTGGCGGACAGGCCCGACGTGGAGCCCCCGCCGAAGAGGGGCGGGGCGGCGCCCCCGGGAAGCGTTTGGGTCTTGGTTTGATCGGTCCGGCTCGCGCCGGCGGTCGCCTCGCCCGAAAGTGTCCCCATGCCCGTGAGTCCGCCGGTCTGGGTCCCGCTGCCGGCCTGGGTCGCGCCGCCCACGATCGTTCCCATTCCCGTCATGTGGCCGGTCCTCGAGCCGTCCGGGCTCGGGGTCTTCGAGAGGTCGACCTCGCTCTCCTCGATCCAGTCGGGCTGCTGGGTCTTGTCGTCGAGGGGATTTTCCGGCTCGTCGAGGGAATCGGGGTTTTCCGTCTTGTCGTCGACGGGCTTCCCCGGCTCGTCGAGGGAATCCGGATTTTCGGTCTTGTCGTCGACGGGCTTTTCCGGTTCGTCGACGGAATCGGGATCCTCGGTTCGATCCAGGTTGTCGGGCGGCGGCTTCGGCATCGTGCGCTCAGTTTATCGGAAGAAGTCCTTGGACTGGAGGAACCAGGCCGCGATGAGGGCGGCAATCCCGAGCCCGCCCGTTACGAGACCCGTGACGAAGCAGTCGCGGTTCGTCGCCGTGAGGCCGCCAGCCTTCTTCTCGGCCCGGTAGCCGATCAGGGCGCAAATCAGGACGACGATTGAGAACGCGCCCGGGAAGATGCCGCGCCAGGCGAGGGGAAGGAGGGCGACCGTGCCGCCGCCGAACAGGGCGGAGACGAGCAGGCAGCGGTTGAATCGCGGGATCGCGTCCGGATGGGGGAGCGTCTCGGGGACGATGGCGGTGTGGGAGACGGGGCGTGGCTTGGGCTCGGCCTTCGCGGCCGGCTGTCCGGGAGGCTTCGGGAGTTCGCTCATGGGGCGGGGGGCTCGGGGCTTGGGGCCGCGGGCATGGCGGGCCCGGCCGGGGCCGGCGAAGGCGCCGCCGGGACGAGGATCGCGATTTTTTCCAGCGGGGCGCGCGCGATCCAGGCGCGGGTCCCGGTGGGCAGTTCGAGGAAGACCTCCTCGACGGGCACGTCCCCCGTCCAGAGCTCCCGGCGCCGATGCCCGATGACGGTCCCGATGTGCATCCGGGTTTCCCGGGAGACGTAGGCGGCACCCCGGTTCCGGAAGTGAAACCAGGAGCGCATCATCTGGTGATTGCCCTTTGCGCGGTCGGAGAAGAGGGCGAGGCGGAAGGCGGCTTCGTCGAGGGTCGCCAAGCGAGCGCCCTCGGGGGAGCGGGCGACCGCGATTTCAATCGGATCGCGCGAGTCGTAGCGGCCGTCCCGCAGGCGAAGGAGTGCGAACTCGAGCGTCCGGTCGTCCACGTCGCCCCGGACGGACACGATCACCCGCGAGAGCCCCGCGGGATCGATCTTTTCCTCCCCGACGGCGAAGACGAGCATCGGGTCGGGATCCTTGCCGGCCGCGTCCTCCGCGACGGGGGACGCCGAGGCGAGGGCGGACAGCAGGAGGACGGGTAGCGAAAGGAGCGCCCAAGGGAGCCGTCCGAGCCGTTCCATGGTTTTCGATCGGGCATGGTACAGGGCCGCCCGCCCGTCGGCTACCATGGCCCGCAATGGCTTCGATGCCGGATCGCGGATGCGGGGAGGCGGGCGCGCTCGTGCCGCCCGCGGACGGAGGCATCCCCGGCGGGGGGATGCTGCGGCTGTTCCTCCTGCCTCTCCTTGTCGTCGCGATCGGGATGGCGATCGTCGCGATCGTGTCCCTGGCCTCCGGGGCGCGCCGAACGCCGGAGGAATGCCTGCGGGATCTTAAGTCGGCGGATCCGTCGCGGCGTGGGGCCGCGGCCTACGACCTCGCTCAAATACTCGCCCGGCCGGGCGAGGGGGAGAGGCTCCGGCGGGATCCTGCGTTCCGGCGCGCCCTCGAGGCGGCCCTCGGGGCGGGCGCGAAATCGGGCTGGATCCGGATCTACCTGGTGGATGCCCTTTCCGCGATCGGGGATCCGGCCTCCGCGCCGGCCCTCCGGAGGGTCCTCGACGACGGGGATGCCGAGGCCGCGGCCCACGCCGCGATCGCTCTCGGGCGGCTCGCCGACTTAGGATCCCTCGAAGCGCTGATCGGGATGTCGAGGCATGCGGACGCGAGGCGGCGGAAGGCCGCCGTCTACGCGCTGCGAGCGTTTATTGCGCCGGCCGCAGCCGCGCGGCTCAAGGAGGCGCTCGCCGATTCCGTCCCCGGCGTGGGCTGGAACGCGGCCCTGTCGCTCTCGCACCTTGGGGATCCGGCGGCCGTTTTAGCCCTCGAATCGATGCTGGATCGCGCGCGCCTCGCGGCGATGCGCATCCCGCCGGCCCCCGGGGCGGCGTCCGCGCCGATGTCCGCCGCCGAGACGGACGAGATCCTCGCCGCAGCCGCGGCGGGGGCCGCCCGCCTTCGCGCCCCGGCGCTTCGCCCCGCCCTCGAGCGGCTCGTCGCATCCGATCCGAGCGCGCGCGTCCGGGACGCCGCCCGCCGGGCGCTGGAGGCGGAGGGACGGGAAAAAAAGTCCAAAGTCCCAAGTCCTAAGTCCTAAGTCGACGGTTCCCCGATTTCCCGTTCGTTCGCTATCATTCCGCGTTCCGGCCATGACTTCCGCATCCCCAATCCCGTAGGAGGGACTCCCTTGAGCGGCATCCAGAAGTTCTCGCCCTTGTACCACGCCGATCTTTGTTTCAATTACCTGACCCGGATGACGGATGCGAAGGACAACTATCTTCCCTACTGGATGGTCAAGGCCGTCGAGAAGCCGCCCTACGCCCAGCACTGCCGCGTGGACGACGCGGAAATCGTGGCGTCCTGGTACGAGGGGCTCGTGGACGTGCGGCGCGTCCTCGATCGGAAGGAAGGGGCCGAGGTCGAGGCGGGGTTCAAGAAGATCCTGCTCAAGGACTTCGGCGACGACGGCCTGCGCTACCACACCAAGTATCCCTGGACCGACACGGTCCACTGCTCGTTCCACGAGATGTCCTACATCCTCGGCGCGCTGACGAAGCTGTGGGAGAAGGAGCATCTTCCGGAGGCCCGCGACCGAGCACGTGGGCTCGTGCGCGGAATGCGCAAGCTCGTCCGGCAGCGAAAAACCCAGACCTTCTGGGCCGGCGACTCCCCCGTCGAGTACAAGGGCTACCACTTCCCGAACGACGTCTACTTGAAGGACAAGGGCTGGGACTACGACTGCTTCACGGCCCGCGGCGAGGAGGCGATCCGGAACGGCATGATGCTGCACTCGCTCGTCCGCTGGTATTTCGCGGACAAGGACGAGGCCGCGCTCGATCTCGCGATCGGGATGGCGAATCACATCATCCGGGAGTCGCGCTTCTATTCCATCGACGGCCAGTACCACGGCCACGTCCACTCGAACGTCTGGATCGCGTCGGGCTACGCGGCGCTCTCGCGGGCAACGGGGGATCCCTTCTTCCTCGACTGGGCGCGGAAAATCCACGCCTTCACCCAGACGATCTCGTCGAAGTTCGGGTGGGTCCCCGAATACGGCCGCTGGCGCCATCCGGGCCAGGAGACGAGCGAGACCTGCTGCATCAAGGACATGATCCAGTGCTCGCTGGAACTCATTGCCTGCGGGGATGACTGCTGGGACGTGGTCGACCGCTTCTCGCGAAACCACCTCGCCGAGGCGCAGTTCAAGAGCGGATCCTTCGTGAAGCCCGACAACTCGAAGGAGGATGACGCGCTTCGGACCTACAAGAACCTGAACGAGCGGGTCGTCGGCGGCTGCACGGGCGGCTCGCACCCGAACACGATCCCGATCGAGCACTTCCGCGGGGTTTCGGGCTGCTGCTCCGGCACCGCCCCCCAGGCCTACGCGATGGTCTGGGACGCGGCCACCGTCGCCGAGAAGGGGGCCGTCACGGTGAACCTCTTCATCGACAAGGAGGTCCCGGAGGCCAAGGTCGAGACCGAATTCCCGAACGAAGGCAAGGTCTCCGTCACGGCCAAGAAGGACTGCGACGTCCGGATCCGGATCCCCGCCTGGGCGGGCGAGCGGATCACGGCGTTGCGCGACAAGGCGGTCATGCCGCTGGCCTGGCAGGGAAATCTCCTCTCCTTCCCGGGCCTGAAGAAGGGCTCGAAGGTCGAGATCGCCTTCCCCCTCGAGGACCGCGTGGAGACCGAGATCGCCAAGGGCACGCAGTTCGACGTCGCCTGGCGCGGCAGCCACGTTGTCTGGATCACCCCCGAGGGCCCGACGATCTCGCTCTACCTCCGCGACGCGAACCGCCAGCGCCTCCGCGACATCCGCTTGAAGAAGAAGACCGGAAAGATCACGGCGACGCAGCAGGGGTAGCGTCCGCGTCTCTTCTCCTCCCTGCACTCGAAGGGGGGGGTGCCCGGCGGCTGTTGGAGGGATGATTGACGGTTTGTCCATTATGGACAATATGGACGAATGCCTGTCGTCAGCCGTTTCTTCGGGATTTCGATTGCGCTGTACCACAACGACCACTGGCCACCTCATTTCCATGCCCGACATGGAGAGTTCGAGGCATCCCTGCTCTTGGATACTTTGGAGGTATGCGAAGGCCGGCTTCCACGAAGCGCGCTTTCGAGGGCGAGAAAGTGGGGCCGTCTCCATCGCGAGGAGATTGAACGGGATTGGGAGTTGGCGCGGCTTGGCCTTCCCTTGAATGCGATTCCGCCGCTGGAGTAGGATTGAGCGCATGGAGAAGGCTTTGATCCGCATCCGCGGCGTCGAACCCCTCGGGGGCTTTCGCGTCCGTCTTGTCCTGACCGACGGGCGTGAGAAGGAGGTGGACCTGGAGTCCTACCTTGAGGGACCGATCTTCGAGCCGATCCGGCGCGATCCGGCCTTTTTCAGGAAGGTCGCCGTCGACCGGGAGATCGGGACCATCTCCTGGCCGAACGGGGCGGACATCTGCCCGGACGTTCTCGTCCATGGACGCACGCCGGCCCGTTTCCGCGCGGCCGTGATTCCGAGGGATCTCGCGTCGCGGATTGGGGGGCCGGGAACGTGTTCGATCGCTCGCGACGTCCTCGGAAATTGCGGCCGTAACATCAGCGGCCAGAAGCGTCGGAGACGGGCTTAACGTTTCGGGGGCGTTTCGGCATGCCTGTCGAATCTTATACGCTTACATACATGCCAATGCATGTATCGCAACCCGTTTATATGCTTAACGTTATAAGGATAATTTCGCTATGGAAAGATCCTGTAGACGGCGAGGACGGCCTTGCTGCCGGAAACTTTCGCCGTAGTCTCGATCTCGCAGCGAACGGCGCGGCCGCGGGGGAGGGGGACGGTGCCCGTCGCGCGGATATGGAAGAAACCGCCGTCACCGGGGCGGATCCGGAACTCGCAGGTTCCGTTTCCGAGGGAGCGGGCGGGCGATTCTAAGGCGACGGTATTTCCCGAATCGAGGCGCGCGAGGGCGGCTTCGAGCCCGGCGTCGGCGAGGGCCTGGGCGTTCGCGCTCGCTTCCGAGAGGCCGGCGCCCTTCATCGCCGCGAAGGCCGAGGCGTGCAGCGCCGTGCCGAGGGCCATGAGCGCCGTGAGCAGGATGACGGCCGAGATGGCGAGCCAGCCGCCGTCGCGGGTCCGGAACGGCGGGCGTGCGCTCACGGAGACCTCCGCTCGGCGGCCGGCGCCTCGGCGCGGGGCGTCCGGACGATCCGGCCGGTCCGCTCGATCGTCCGCTGCTGGACGACGTTCGAAAGGCGGACGTCGGCGACCCAGGACGCCCCCTCGCGGCGGAACGAGACGGATTGCGCGTGGGGCGACAGGATCCGGTCCCGGTCGCTCGCGGCGTTCGCAATGTCCCGCAGGAGCCGGCCGGGGGCCGCCGGATCGAGCCGGTAGAGGATCATCTCGCCCCCGCCGCCCGTCGCGCGGACGATCCGGAGGCTCTTGCCTTCGTCCTCCGCGCGGACGGACATGGCCGATCGGAGATCGCTTCCGAGCGCGTCGGAAATCCGCGCCCATTCCCGATCCAGCACGAGCAGCGCCGTCTGCTCCGCCGTCGCCCGCCGCGCGACGACTTCCATCCGGAGCATGGGGGCGACGAGGACCGCGGTGAAGGCGATGTAGGCCGATACCTCGAAGAGCGTCATCCCGCGGCGGCCCGGCGCGAGTGCGCTCATCTCGCCCTTTGGAGCGTCGTGAGGGTGACGGCCTTCGGGGGAGCGCCGCGCGGGGCTCC
Source organism: uncultured Planctomycetia bacterium (assembly GCA_964358555.1). Lineage (GTDB taxonomy): Bacteria > Planctomycetota > CAYHQZ01 > CAYHQZ01 > CAYHQZ01 > CAYHQZ01. Next base: position 886 of record CAYHQZ010000033.1, on the reverse strand, counting down.
GCGCATGGGGGCCGAGGCGGTCACGCGGATCTCGAACAGGCCTTCGCCTGCGGGCTTCACCTCGGTGCGTCCCGCCGAGCCGGGCAGCCCCGGGACCTCGAAGGCCTTTCCGTCGAGCCCGGCGAGATCGGCCGGCGGCAGCCCTCGGATTTCCTCCAGGCGGTTCTCCGCCGCCGCGACGAGCCGCTCCGTCCCCCGCGCGATCTCCGCCCCGACGACGGAAGCGTGGAACATCTCGGAAAACACCAGGACCGCCGCGAGGAAGAGGATGAGCCCGGCGCAGGCCTCGAGGAAAAGAAAGCCATGGCGGGGAGTTCGCAGGAAGCCCCCGTTTCCCGACGGGGGCCCCAAACGGGTCATGGCCGATAGGATAACGCAGCGGGAACCCTCCGATGATCCGTAGCGCGCGGCACCTGGAGCGCGCGGCGTTCCTCCGCCTCCTCGCGGCCGCCCTGGAGAAGGGACTTGCGCCGGATCGGGGCCTGGAAGCCGCCATCGCTTCCCTCCGCTCGGCGACGTTGCGGGCCGCCGGCGATTCCGCCCTCGCCTCCCTGCGCGAGGGCCGGACGCTCGCGGAGGCCCTCGGCCGGGCGGATGCCCTCCTGCCGCCCGGCCTCCCGGCGCTCTGCGCGGCGGGGCTCGCGGCCGGCCGGCTTCCGGAAGTCCTCCGATCGGCCGCCGGGCAGGAGGACTCCCTCGCGCGCCTTTCGTTCGCGACGCGCCGGGTCGGGATCTACGTTGCCGCAGGCGTTGCGGCGTGCTTCCTTCTCTTGTTCGCGGTGTTGTTCATCGGCGGGTCGGTCGCGGAGAGGCTGTCGAGCATTCCCACGTATTTGGGACCAGACCCCATTTCAATCTTCGATCTGTCATCCGGCCGGATCGGCTT
>CAYHQZ010000032.1:0-21919 GCA_964358555.1 uncultured Planctomycetia bacterium | reverse complement strand
AGGACGATTCCCTTCGTGGCCGGGTCGGCCTGGACGAGCGCGAGTATCTCCACGAAGGAGGTTCCCACGATCGGATCGGCCCCGATGCCAATACAGGTGGACTGGCCGAGGCCGAGGCCCGAGAGCTGGAAGACCGCCTCGTAGGTGAGCGTGCCGCTGCGCGAGACCACGCCGACGGGGCCGGGCTTGTGGATGTAGCCGGGCATGATCCCCATCTTGCATTGCCCCGGCGTGATGATCCCGGGGCCGTTGGGGCCCACGAGCCGGGCGCCAGCGCGGCGGACGTCCGGAAGGAGGCGCACGACGTCGAGGGGCGGGATGCCCTCCGTGATGCAGACGATCAGCGGAATCCCGGCGGCGGCGGCCTCGCGGATCGCGTCGGGGGCGCATGGGGCCGGGACGTAGATCATCGTCGCGTTCGCGCCGGTCTTCAGGACGGCCTCCTCGACCGTGTCGAAGACGGGAAGATTCTCGACCTTCGCGCCCCCCTTCCCCGGCGTCACCCCGCCGACCATCCTCGTGCCGTAGTCGGCGCAGGACTTCGCGTAGAAGGAGCCGGCTTTCCCGGTGATTCCCTGGCAGATCACCCGGGTGTCCTTGAAAGCGAGGATCGCCATGCTAGGCGCCTCCCTTCGCGGCCTCGACGGCCTTCCGCGCGGCCTCGTCGAGCCCGTCGGCCGCGAGAATCGGCAGGCCCGATTCCCGCAAAAGCTTCCGGCCCTCCTCGACATGCGTCCCTTCGAGGCGCACGACCAGCGGCGAGCGGATCCCGACGGCGCGCACCGCCTCCAGAATCCCGAGCGCGATGGTGTCGCACTTCACGATCCCGCCGAAGATGTTCACGAGGACCGCTTTCACGCGGGGCTCCGAGAAAAGGATCCGGAACGCCTCGCCGACCTGGGCCGCGGAGGCCCCGCCGGAGAGGTCAAGAAAGTTCGCGGGCCTGCCCCCGTGCAAGCGGATGAGGTCCATCGTCGCCATCGCGAGCCCCGCCCCGTTCACGAGACAGGCGATATCGCCGTCCATGGGGATGTAGGAAAGGCGGGAGGCCTGCGCCCGACGCTCGAGTGCGTCCTCCTGGCGCACGTCTCGAAGGCACTCCAGATCCGGGTGGCGGAACAAGGCGTTGTCCTCGATTTCAATCCGGGCGTCCAGGACGGAGAGATGGCCGGACTCGAGTAGCGCCTGCGGGTTCGTCTCGACCAGCATCGCGTCCGTCTCGACGAGGACGCGCGCGACGGCCATCGCCGCCTCCGCGAACGCCTCCGACACCTGCCCCGAAAGCCCGAGCCGGGAAGCAAGCAGGCGTGCCTGGAAGGGGTGCAGCCCCTCCGCGGGGGAAAAGACCTCGCGAACGAGGGCGCCCGGATCGTGCGAGGCGGCCTCCCCGATGCCGCAGCCGCCCGAGGCGGAAGCAAGGACCACGCTCGAGCCGGCGCGGCGGTCAATCGTCGCGGCGAGATAGAGTTCGCGAGACGCCGGGGCCGCGGGCTCGACGAGGATTTGATCCACCGGCAGGCCCTCCGGCGGGGTCTGGGCCGTGACCAGCCGCCGCCCGAACAACGCCTTCGCGAGGGATGCCGCTTCCGGCGCGTCCTTCGCGATACGCACCCCGCCCGCCTTCCCGCGCCCCCCCGCGTGGATCTGGGCCTTGAGAACGACCGGGAAGCGCCCGATTTTCCGGACGGCCCTCTCGAGGGATTCGAGGGAATCGGCGACGCAGCCCTGCGGCACGGGCAGCCCCGCAGCCTTCAGGATCTCCTTCGCCTGAACCTCGTGCAGTTTCATGCGGCGTGGACCCGCCGGATGTTACGGCAAACCGCCCGCGAATGGGCGACGGGTGGTAAGATTCCATGGGGAATGCACCGTCCGGGGAATCCTTCGATGAAGCCGGACATCTCGACGTGGGAGAAAACGCGCCGTCTCCACGCCTTCGTCATCGCCGGAACCCTCCACGCGATCCTGCTGCTCCTGTTGGGCCTGATCGTGTTCCGCTTGGAGCGCCCCCCCGTCCGCCCGCCCATCGCGGTGCGCATGCTGGTCCCGCCCCCGCCCGCGCGACCCGTCGAGCCCGCCGCGCTCCCCCGCCCCGACGTCCCCCTCACGACCCTCCCCGACCCTCCGAAGGGCCGTGAGGTGATCCCGGCCCCGCAGACTCCGGAAAAGGACCCCGGCCGCGACGAGGAGATGCGACGTCCCGCGGATCCGGGCCCGGACCAACCGGCCCGCCCAACGCCGGAGGAGCCCGTCGCCGGCGTCGGCCGAAAGCCCCCGAAGCCCGAGACCCGGAGCCCGAAGCCGACCACGTCCTTCCCCGACAGGAAGGCCTGGGAGGAATACTGGAAGCCCCGCCTGCCCGAAAACATCGACGCTTTGCGCCTGCCGGAGGCGGTGCCCCTCTACGAAGGATACGAGCACCAGCGCGCCGTGGCCGCCTTCTTCGGCGAGCGCGAGGCGGTCCTGATCCCGAAGGGCGGAAAGGTTCTCACCATCCTCGTGGATCGCTTCGACCCTTTGGAGTTCCGAGAGGCCCCGCCCGATTTCAATCCGGGATTTCGCGACTACGCGCGGGGTGCCATCCACCGCGCGAACACCCCGTTCGAGAAGCGCTACGGACCGGCCGTGGATCTCATCGCAACGATCCACGGCGCCGACCCCGCGCAGGTCCGCGACCGCCGCTGGCTCGCCCTCATGCCGCGCTTCGAGTTCGGCTACCACGCCCGCAAGGTCCTCGACGCCCTCGCGGCGGCGGATCTCAAACCCGACGACCCGGACGTCGCGCGCGTCTGGATCGCCTACCCGAAGACGCCCGCCGGCTTCGCCGAGATCGTCGTCTCGATCGAGAAGAAGGACGGGACGCTCGTGCCCGTCAAGGACCCGGAGGCGCCGTAGGCGGGGGCGGCTCGGGATCGGCCTCGAGGGCCTTCTCGTCCAGCCGCCAGGACGCGTCGAAGAAGCCGGCGAGCCGCGCGCGGTTCGTCCCGTCCTCGTTCTTCTCCGGCCCGTAGACGATCAGGTCGGGCAGCAGATCCCACTTGTGGTTCTCCGGCAGGTGCTCGCCCCACGGTGCGCCCGCGCAGATCGCAAGATAGCGGCCCGGATGGCCCGGATGCGGGATGCACATCCGCAGCCCCACCCCGTCGGCCCATCGGAACGTCCGCCGGCCGACGCTCACCCCGTCGGGGGTGAAGAGGACCGGCAGCCGGGCGGAAAGCCCCGCGAGGAGCGCGTGGGTCTGCGGGGTGCCGAAGCAGATCGCGCTGCGAGCGGCAAGAATCCCGGATGAAGCCTCGGCGTCCGATCGGACGGGGGCGTCGGCCTTCGCGTAGGCGCGCCACATCTTAGCCTCCCGCTCCGCCATCTCGCGGTTCTTCCGGGTCTCCCCCTCGGTGCCCCGCGTCCCGTAGACGAGCACGAACGGGCCCGAAAGGACGTCCCGAAACGGCCCCGAGAGCCCCGGCCGCTTCTCGGCCGCCGCGGGGTCGCCTTCCGGCAGCAATTCGCCCCGGGGACTCACGAGCGCCCCTTCCGGTGGAACGCTCAATTCCGTCTCGCGCCCCCCGATACGAATCCGCCCGCGCGCCCCCCCGAGCGCGCCGGGAAAGACCCGCAGGCGCGAGACATTCTCGAGTTCGAGCGAAAGGATTCCGCCGGGCGCGCGGGAGCCCAGAATCCGGGCGGGTTCGCCGAAGCGCTCGACCCCTTCGGCGGCAACGCCGTAGGACTCGCCCTCGGAAGGCGTGAGGAAGCGGTGCGAAAAGGCCGGGGGGGCGCGCGGGCGGGCGAGGCGGCGGAGCCAGGCGGGGAAGGCGGGATCCATCGTCGCCGGCACCCCGAGGGTCCAGTGGGTTCCCCCCGGAACGACCGAAAACTCGGCCGAGCCCCCCAGGGCGCGAATCGAATCGCAAAGCGCCCGTCCCTGGGACGGCGGGATCACCGTGTCGAGGCTCCCGTAAACCGCCCGGACCGGCAAAGCAAGGAAGTTTGCGGCCTCCTCCCGGGCGAAGTCGAGATCGATCAGGAGCCGTTTCCAGCGGGGCACTTCCTTCTCGTCGACGCCCCGCCAGGCGTAGAAATCCGTGCGGCCGGCGAGGACGAAGACGCCGGCAAAGGCGGACGGCCGGCGGGCGGCAATCGTCCAGGCACCCGAGCCGCCCATCGAGTAGCCCATCAGCGCCACGCGGGACGGATCCACCTTGTCGGTCGCGAAGACGCGCGCCGTCGCATCGAGGACGTCCCGCTCGCCTGGGCCGACGAAATCGGTGTTCGTCCGGCCGTAGGGCCACAGCCCCATCCACCCTTCGGCCTCGAGAACGTCGAGCAGGCCCGGAATCGGATAGAAGAAATCGTCGGCGGCGAGATCGGGCCAGTAGGAGTGAAGCACGACCGCAAGGGGGCGTCCGGCGGCGGGCGCGGGGGCCTTCGGGCGGAACACGACGTAGGGCACGACCGCGAGATCCACGGGAGAGAGATACGCTTCCAGCGAAAGGCCGGCCGGACGCGCTACCGGGCCACTCTCCCGGAGCAGCGACAATCCCTGCTCGGCGAAGCGGTTCGCGGGATCGGGCTCGACGGCCGCGCCGGGCGCGCCGGCCGGCTCCGCGGGGGTTTTCGTCCGGGCCGCCTCCGCCTGCTGGAGGCGGGCGCAGGCGAAGAGGAATCGCTCGTCGGAAAGGAGCCTTTGTGCGGCGGACTCGGCCGGGGCATCGAGGGCGGCGGCGTGGATCAGGGATTCAAGCCTTCCGGTCCGGCCCAGGCGGATGGCCATCTCCGCCTCCAGGACCGCTCGGAGGCCCGCGGGGGTTTTCGCGATCTCCGAAGGCGGAGGCAACGGCTCGGGCGGGCGGCTCGAGCGCCAGAGGGCGGCGGTCGAGGCGAGCAGCAGGAGCGTCGCGAGGGCGGCGAGAACCCTTCCCCGGGCGCGGCCGGCTTCCGGAGTTCCCACGTCCGGCCGTCTACCACGTCCAATCGGACGCAGTGTCGGCGGGCTTCTTCAGCACGACCTGCCCGCCCCAGTAGAAGATGTTCGCGCTCGTGTTCTTCAGGTGGCGGCACTGCATCGCCGCCTGCTTCTGGCCCCTGTCCGTCCACTGGCTGTTGTTCGGAACGCCCTCGAAGAGGATCACGAGGTTGAGGTTCGACCGGATCAGGTACTCGGCCTTTCCGGGGTAGGGCTTGGCGTAGGTCGTATCGGTGAGCGCGTCGTTCATCTTGTAGCAGTATCGGGGGCTCGAGGCGAGCGGGCAGGTCAGCCGCTCGCTCAACAGGACGGACGTATTCGCGACCTTCACGTAGGGAAGGACGTAGTCGTAGAACGAAAGGCCGTTGCCGTCCTCCCCCGGCGGGAGCATGTGCCACATATCGCTCGCGGCGTAGAGCTGGACCGACTGGCCGAGGCCCCGGAGGTTGTTGCGGCAGGTCGCGTCATGGGCGGTCTGGAAAACCGCCCGGTAGGCGATCAGCAGCATCGCCAGAAGGATCGCGATCACGACCATCACGACGAGAAGCTCTATGAGCGTAAAGCCGGACCTCGACCTTCTCATAAGCACATTCTAGAACGCCGGCCCCCTTCAAGGCAACAAATCGCCGGGCGGCTCCCCCCGGACATCGGAGATCGAATCGTCGGGATTGCGCACGAACACGGCGCCCTGCCATCGATCCTTGTCCTGGTTGAGACGGAACTGCAGGCGGTGCGTCCCGGCGGAAAGGCGGACGGGAATCCGGCGGCTCGTGCGGGTCACGGGGCCCAATTCGTCCTTCCGGAGGATTTCGTTGCCGTCCACCCAGAGGTTCATCTGGTCGTCCGCGAGGACCTTCAGGAGATAATCGCCGTCGGCGGGCGCGCGCACGCGCGTCCGGGCGTAGACGGTCTTTCGCTCCGGGGCGAAGAGGGAATTGCCCGCGAACGCGAGACCGAAATCGAGGACGCCGAAATGATCGAGCCACCGGTTCTCGAAGGGCTTCCAGGCGCAGGTCTTGCCCCGGATTTCATAGGACCCCTCCTTCCCCCACCCGTCGGGGGGCAGGCGTTTTTCAAGGGGCGCGAACGACAGCATCCCCAGGATCTCCCATGCGAACGGCCGCTGGAGCGCCGTCGTCGCGGCGGCGGCTTCCGTTCCGTCCACGATGAGGACGCTCTTGAGGAGATATTCGCGCCGCGGGAGATCCCGGATCGGGATACCCGAGAGAACGACGGGAACCCGCGCGAGCGGCTTCGCGCCCGAAAGATCGAACGTCCGGTCGACGAGGACGCGCCGCCCGTCCGGAAGGTCGATCGTCGTCCGGAGCCGCGCCCGGCCCTTCGATTCACCGACCCGGCGGATCCAGACGCCGATTTCCGGAACGCGCGCCGAATCGAGGACGGCGGTGTCGAGGTCGTGGACGAGGAAGACGCCGCTTCCCTCGGCGGGCAGGGCCTCGGCATTCGCCTCGAAGACGGCGTCGCCCTCGCAAGGCTGCTTCGCGATCCGAATCTGATCGAGGGAAACGCCGTCCTCCCAGGGATGGACCCGGAGCACGTGGACGCCTGCGTCGAGTCGCAGCCAGTCCGGCTCGTCCCAGGTCCAGCGGAAGGGGACGATATCGTTGGAGCCGAACACGCCGGCGCGCTCGGAGCGGCCGTCCATGTGGAGGGTGAGATTGTTCGAGCAGTGCGTCCCCGTCGCCATCATCCTCGCCTGGATGCACCACTTCCCTCCTTCGGGGATCCGGAAGCGGTAGAGAAGACGGGCAGGCGACCGGTCGTTCCCGACGTTGTAGAAGTCTCCGAAGCCCGTCTGCAGGGCGTAGTCGTTCGCGACGCCCTCCTTGTTCAGGATGAGCCGGCCGCCGGAGGCCGCGGGGTCCTCCTTCAACTCCCAGCCCCAGTTCACGGACGAGAATTTCTCCGCCTCGAAGACGAGCGCGTCGTGGCCGGCGGGCTGCGGCGACGGCGCCGGGGGCGGGATGGCCGGCACCGCCTTCAGGGTCAAAGCGAGATCGCCCCGCCGGACGTAAGGCAGGACTTCCCGGCCCGCAGGCGCCGCCCCGCGCCGGGCCGGCGGCGGAACCGTCCGGGTCACGAGCGGCGCGTCGCGCGTGAAGAGACCGCGAATCCGATGCGGCGCGGAATCCGAGAGCCGGCGCATCGCCGGGTCCCAGCGGATTTTTCGTTTCGGATCCGGCGCCTCGAGCGCGCCCTCCCCCGCCGCTTCCCGGCAGAGAGCGCAGAAGGCCATCGGCTCCGAGAGGGTGCCGGGGACGAGGTCGTCGAGCGTCTTCGGCGTCTCGCCCCGCTGTTTCTCATGCAGAAGGATCGCGTCGGAGACGCTCACCAGGTTCTCGGAGCAGGCGGCGACGCCGATCCGGTCGGGACGCGACAGGATCCGATCGGAATAGGCGCCCCCGGCGGCAAGCGCGGAGAGAAGCAGCAGCGCCAACATCGCCCGGACGAGGCGGCGGACGGGGGATGACGCCTTGGGGCTCATGGCGAGGGAAGGCCGACTTCCGGGCAGCCGTCGTTCAGGGCGGCCTGGACCGCCTTCAGGACAAGGCCCGTGGCCAGCCCCCCGTCCGCCGTCACTTCCGCCGGACGGGACTCCCCCACGGCCTCCTTGAGATCCGACAGATCGCCCTTCAGGTTCTTGAAGGCCCTCGGCGCGCCCGTCTTGAACGAGGCCGCGGCGCTCTCGCCGCCCCCCTTCCGATCCAGTTCAATCCGCAGCGGCGTCCGGCTCGTCCAGTCCGGCACGGTCTCCGGCAGCCAGATTTTCCATGGGCGACCGTCGCGCCGCACGTCGGGAAACTGGACGGCCTGGTAGCCCGACGCGCGCGCCTCCCGAAGGACGGCAAGGGTCTTTTCCCAGGGAACCCCGAAGTCGACGTTCACGCGGAGCGTTCGCGGCACCCGTTTATGTCCGTCCGGCCCGGCGGGCCAGGGCGGCCCGGGCGGTTCGGCGGGAACGGAACGCGCGGCCGAACGGAGCCGGCGCCATTCGGCGGCGGCAATCACCCCGAGCACGAGGATCGCAACGGCCGTCAGAAACAAACGGGCGCGGCGGGACATCCGCCTGATTCTATCCCACCACGTTCACGAGCCGCCCGGGGACGACGATGACCTTCTTGGGAGCGCGGCCGGCGAGGAGCTCCTGCACCTTCGGGTCGGCCAGCGCCGCGGCTTCCAGGGATTTCGCGTCGGCCTTCGCGGGGACGACGATGCGGCTCCTCACCTTGCCGTTCACCTGGACGGGGATTTCGATCGTGTCCTCCACGACGAGGGACGGATCGAACGAAGGCCACGGCTCGCAGGCAAGCGTGGCCTTCGATCCCAGACGCTCCCAGAGTTCCTCCGCGACGTGCGGGGAAAACGGCGAGAGCAGAAGGACGAAGCGCTTCGCCTGCGAGGGGGAGATCTTTTCGGACGACCGGGATGCCTCGTTGACGAAGACCATCATCGCGGAGATGGCCGTGTTGAAGGCCATCGCGCCCAAATCCTCTGTCACCTTCTTGATGCAGCGGTGCAAGGCGCGCTCGATCGCGGGGTCGGGATTTCCCGGCGCGGCGATAGGGGCGAGGTTCGGCCGGATGTCGCCTTCGCCCGCGTCGTCGCCGGCGAGGAGCGTCCAGACCTTCCAGATGAAGCGGTGCACCCCGATGACGTCGCGGGGGTTCCAGGGCTTCACGGCGTCCAGCGGCCCCATGAACATCTCGTAGAGGCGGAACGTGTCGGCGCCGTAGTCCGCGAGGACGTCGTCGGGGTTCACGACGTTTTTCAGCGACTTCGACATCTTCGCGATGATCCGCTCGACCGCTTCGCCGTCGGCCTTCCGGACGAACTTGCCGTCCTTCTCCTCCACCTGGTCCACCGGCACGAGCCCGCCTCGCGAGTCCTTGAAGGCGTGCGCGAGGATCATCCCCTGGTTAAAGAGGCGCCGGAAGGGCTCGGGAGTCGAGACGCGGCCAAGATCGTAGAGGACCTTGTGCCAGAATCGCGAGTAGAGCAGGTGCAACACGGCGTGCTCGGCGCCGCCGACGTAGAGATCCACCGGCATCCAGTAGCGCTCGCGCTCGCTCGCCCAGCCCGCCAACTCGTTCTTCGGGTCGAGGTAGCGCAGGTAATACCAGCACGACCCCGCCCACTGGGGCATCGTGTTCGTCTCGCGCCGGGCAGGCTTCCCTGTCTCCGGGTCCTTCGTCTCGAGCCACTCCTTCGCCTTCGCGAGCGGCGGCTCCATCTCACCCGTCGGCTTGAAGTCGGAGAGGTCCGGCAGGCGCACGGGCAGCGCCGACTCCGGCAGGGCCTTCACCGCGCCGTCATCGGAATGGACGATGGGGAACGGCTCGCCCCAGTAGCGCTGTCGCGAGAAGAGCCAGTCGCGCAGGCGGTAGGCCACCTTCGGCCGGCCCGTGCCGCGGCGCTCCAACTCGGCGTTGATTTTCTTCTTCGCCTCGGTCGTGGGCATCCCCTCCATCCAGGGCGAGTTCACCGACGTGCCATCGCCGGCGAAGCAGCCTTCCACGGGCTCCGGCGGCTTGACCACCTCGAGGATCTCGAGGCCGAATTTCTTCGCGAATTCGTGGTCCCGCTCGTCGTGCGCGGGCACCGCCATGATGGCACCGGTACCGTAGGAGATCAGGACATAGTCGGCGATCCAGACGGGGATCTTCGCGCCGTTCACCGGGTTCACGGCGGTCGCGCCCGTGAAGACGCCGGTCTTGTCCTTCGCGAGGTCCGTCCGCGCCAGATCCGTCTTCGCGGCGGCCTCCTTCCGGTATCGATCGATTTCCGCGCGCTTTTCCGGCGCGGCGATCCTGTCCACGAGAGGGTGCTCGGGGGCGAGGACCATGTAGGTCGCGCCGAAGAGCGTGTCGGGGCGGGTCGTGAAGACGCGGATGACGTCGGCGGGGATTTCCTCCGGGAAGCCCGATTTCTCGCGCGCCTTCTCCCAGGCGGCGAAATCCGTCCCGATGTAGAAGTCCACCTCGCCGCCGACGCTTCTCCCGATCCAGTTCCGCTGCATCGCCTTGATGGACTCGGGCCAGTCGAGGCTTTCGATGTCGGCGAGCAGCCGCTCGGCGTAGGCCGTGATCCGGAGCATCCACTGGCGCATCGGCCGGCGGACGCAGGGGTGGTCGCCCCGCTCGCTACACCCGTCGATGACCTCCTCGTTCGCCAGCACCGTGCCGAGCGCCTCGCACCACCACACGGGCACCTCGGAGAGGTAGGCAAGCCTTCGCGCGTCCGCGAAGGCGCGCTTCTTCGCCGGGTCGGCGGCGACCGAGAGCGGGATCGACAGATCGGCGATCGGCCGGGCTTTGCCCGCCGATTCGTCGTACCAGGAGTTGAACATCTGCAGGAATATCCACTGCGTCCAGCGGTAGTAGCCCGGGTCCGTCGTGTCGACCTCGCGGTCCCAGTCGTAGGAGAAGCCCAGGCGCTGGATCTGCGAGCGCATGTTGTCCACGTTCCTCTTCGTCGTCTCGGCCGGGTGCGTCCCCGTCTGGATGGCGTACTGCTCCGCCGGCAGGCCGAAGGCGTCCCAGCCCATCGGGTGCATCACGTTGAACCCGAGCATCCGCTTCCAGCGCGCGAGGATGTCCGTCGCCGTGTAGCCCTCGGGATGGCCCACGTGCAGCCCCGCCGCCGACGGATACGGATACATGTCGAGGACGTAGAACTTCGGCCTCGACGGATCGAACCCCGGATCCCCCGGCCCCGCCGCGCGGAACGTCTTCTCGCGGAGCCACCGCGCCTGCCACTTCGCCTCGATCAGAGCGAAGTCGTAGCCCCGGCGGCTCATCGGGGGCCCTCCCGCCGCCCGTCCCCGTCTTCCCTCGGTTTCATGAAGGCGGGGAGTCTATCATACGTGATTGCGATCCCCCGCCCCCCGGGCCGCGTCCGCCAATCGGACGTTGTGCAGCTTCATCTCCTCGCGCAGGAAAAGCCGGCGCTCGTCCTCCGTCGCCCGATCGGCGATCTCCTACCGCCGCGTCTGGATGGCGAAGTAGGTCTGCCCCAGGGCGACGATCTCCTTCGAGGGATCGGCGTTCTGGACAATCAGGTAGCAGGCGTACCGGGAGAGGAGGATCGTCTGGACCGCTCGCCGCCCCCCCCTTCCTGATCTCGATCATTTCGGCGGCGTCAACGAAACGATCCTCCTCTTGACAAAGTTCAACTTAAAGTTGATCTTGAAAGCATGAAGACCGTTTCCATGCTCGACTTCCGGATGAGGGCCGCCGAGGTCCTCCGCGGCGTCCGGCGGGGGGAGCGGATGGTGCTCACCTACCGGGGGAAACCCGTCGCCCGGCTCGAGGCGTGGGAGGAGCCTTCCAAGGCGCCGGACGACGCGTTCTTCAGGCTCCCCGCGCTTGCGGAGAGGACCGGCAAGGCGCTCACGAACGCCGAGATGGACCGGCTGATCTATGGCGATTGAGACGTTCGTGGACACGAGCGGGTTCTTCGCGCTCCTCGCGTCGGACGACCCCGCCCACGAGGCGGCCGTCGGCGTCCTGCGCGAGGGGGAGCGGGGGCGGCGGCGCTTCGTGACGACGGACTACGTCCTCGACGAGGCGGCCACCCTCCTCTCCGCGAGGCGCAAGCGCCACCTCGCGCGCGCCCTGCTCCACGCGACGCTCCACGGGGGCGCCTGCCGGATCGAGTGGACGGACGCGGAGCGGTTCCACCGGGCCGCGGACTTCTTCGAGCGCCATTCCGACCAGCCCTGGTCGTTCACGGATTGCTTGAGCTTCCTCGTGATGCGCCAGCACCGGATCCGGGACGCCCTCACGCGCGACGACGACTTCCGCAAGGCCGGCTTTACCCCCCTCCTCGGAACGAGCGGGGCGTAAAGCGCAACGGCAGGGAGGCGACGGAAAGTTTCAGTTCAAGGCGTAGCGGAATAAGGCGATTGCATCCCCGCGCGCCGCTACCTAGGATTCCCTCCCCGCGAAAGGACGCTGGAAAGCCCATGGAAGAAACCCGCCGGATCGCCTACTTCTCGATGGAGATTGGCCTCGAGGCGGGGATTCCCACCTATTCGGGCGGCCTCGGCGTCCTCGCGGGGGACACGATCCGGTCGGCCGCGGACCTGCAGGTGCCGATGGTCGCGGTGACGCTGCTCGACCGGAAGGGCTACTTCCACCAGCGGCTCGACGCGTCGGGCTGGCAGGTGGAGGAGCCGGAGGCGTGGGTCGTGGAAAACTTCCTCTCCGAGCTGCCCGCGCGGGCCGCCATCCAGATCGAGGGGCGGAACGTGGCCGTCCGGGCCTATCGATACGACGTGTTGGGGCTTTCGGGGGGCGCCGTCCCTGTCCTCTTCCTCGATACCGATCTGCCGGAAAACGACGAGCGGGATCGGGCGCTCACGCACACGCTCTACGGGGGCGATCTGCGCTACCGCCTCGCGCAGGAGGTCGTCCTCGGGGTGGGCGGCGTCCGGGTCCTCCGCGCCCTGGGATACAAGGCCATCGAGCGCTTCCACATGAACGAGGGCCACGCGGCCCTCCTCGCCCTCGAGCTCCTGGACGAGCATCGGTTGGCCGCGGGACGAAAGGCGGCAACGCCCGAGGACGCGGAGGCCGTGCGAAAGCTCTGCGTCTTCACGACCCACACCCCCGTCCCGGCCGGCCACGACAAGTTCCCGCTCGACCTCGTGAAATCCGTCCTGGGGCCGCGGCCGGAATTCGAGACCCTGAAGTCCGATTTCTGCTGCGACGGGACCCTGAACCTGACCCACCTCGCCTCCAGTTTAAGCCACTACCTGAACGGCGTCGCAAAGCGCCACGGCGAGGTCGCGACCCAGATCTTCACGGGCTACGCCGTGGATTCGATCACGAACGGGGTGCATCTCGCCACGTGGGCGTCGCCCCCCTTCCAGGCCCTCTTCGATCGCTACATCCCCGGCTGGCGGCAGGACAACTTCAGCCTCCGCTACGCCGCGGCCATCCCGCTCGCCGACATCCGGAAGGCCCACGCGGAGGCGAAGGACGCGCTCTTGAAATTCGCGAACTGGCGCTACAACGCGGGCCTGGACAAAAACGCCCTCACCATTGGATTCGCCAGGCGCGCCGCCACCTACAAGCGGGCCGACCTCCTCTTCCAGGACCCCGACCGCCTGCGCGCAATCGCGCAAAAGATCGGCCCCATCCAGTGCGTCTTCGCGGGCAAGGCCCACCCCCAGGACAAGCCCGGCAAGGAGCTCATCCAGCGGGTCGTCCGCGCCAAGGACACGCTCCGCGAGGCGCTGCGGATCGTCTACGTCGAGGACTACGACTTCGATCTGGGGAGGCTCATCACCTCCGGCGTGGACGTCTGGCTCAACACGCCGCGGCCCCCCATGGAGGCCTCCGGCACGAGCGGGATGAAGGCGGCGCTGAACGGCGTTCCGAGCCTCTCCATCCTCGACGGCTGGTGGGTGGAGGGCTGCCTCGAGGGCATCACCGGCTGGGCCATCGGCGATCCGCTGCCGCTGGGCGCCCCGCCCCGCGAGGCGGCCGACGACGCGACGCTGCTCTACGACAAGATGGAGAAGGTCGTCCTCCCCCTCTTCTACCAGTCCCCCGACCGCTTCGCCGAGGTCATGCGCAGCGCCATCGCCTTCAACGCCTCCTTCTTCAACACCCAGCGGATGGTCCTGCAATACGTCGCCCGGGCCTACCGATAGCGAGGGGCGCAGCGCGCCGGCCCGGATGGGGCGGCCGCCTACTTCCCCGGCCCCTGCTTGACGACGTACGGCCGCGTCTCGCTGACCGTCCAGCTCTTGGCCGAGAGGTAGGCCTTGTCGATCTCGTCGCGGGGCAGGCAGCCGGCCTTCTCGCGAACGATCTTCTCGGCCTCCTCGACGGAGTGCGTCGTCACCTTGGCGCAGGGGATTTCCGGCCCCTCGTGAACCTCCGGCTTGCAGCCCCCGCGGCCGACGTTGCCCTTGTAGCAGACCTTGCCGGCGCTCATGGTGTAGAGCGCGGCGTCGGGCCGGCCCTTCGTGGCGCCGGTGAGGACGAAGAGGCTGTTGATGCAGTTGCCCGTGGCGCCCGACTCGAAGCGCGAGCCCCATCCCGAGGTGCTGTAGTCCTCCTGGATGATGTTGCGGACATCTACGGTCGAGGCCCCGCAGATCTTCGGGCCACGCATCTGCTGGCAGCGGAAGATGCTGTGGTGGAGGCTGATGTTCGACGGGTTGTCGTACTTGATGAACAACGATCGCGTGCACCCGAAGAAGGCGCAGTATTGGATCGTGTAGTCCTTGGCGCCGTAGGCCACGGACATCCCGTCATCCACGGAGCCCGACGTCGTGACGTGGGAGATCACGACCTTCGTGGACGGGGCCTTGAAACCGAGGTTGTCCCCGGCGTTCCGGAGCCGGAGGTTCCGGATGATGAGGTTCGAGCCGTAGAGCTCGATCATCCGCTGGCCCTGGCTGGAGCTGCCCCAAATCGTCGCGGCGCCCCCGCCGTCGAGGGTGTAGTTCGAGCCCTTCGCCCGGATCCCCCCGGACGGGGCCTGGATGTCGCCGCGGACCTGGATGACGGCATTGCCCTTTTCGAGGGCCGATGCCAGCGCGGACGCGGAATTGACCTGGACGACGGGCTTGCCCTCCCCGCCGGAGTTCACGCCGAAGCCCTCATAGGGCTCCGACTCGCCGGCCGCCGTCACGGGCTCGGGGGAATCGCCGCCGGGCTCGGGGGCGTCGACGCCGGCCGCAGGAGGCTCGCCGCCGTCCTTGGGCTTCTCGCCGTCCTTCGGCTTGTCGCCCTTGCCCTTTTTTGGCTTCTCGGCCGGCTTATCCGGAGTCTCCGGGGCCTCGATGCCCGACGACCCGTCCGGTTCCTTCACGGTCGCCGGGGGCGAGACCTCGGCCGGGGGCGGAACGTCGCCCGACGGCGGCGCTGCACCGCCGGATGCCGGGGACTCGATGAGCCAGGCAGCGAGGGATGCCTCGGGAATCGCCTTCACCTCGCCCGCGAGCATGTCGGCCCACTTCTTCTGCGCGCCCGCGTCCTTGAACCAGCCGGCCCGGGCGCCGAGGAGCGCGATCCGTTCCTTGAACGACTCCGCGCCCTTCATCCCGTCCAGCTTCGCCTTCAGTTCCTTGAGGAGCTTCGCGGGCTCGGATGCGCCCTCGCCGGACGGCGCGGCCTCGGGCGGGAACTTCGCCGCGGCCCACGCGGCCGCCTTCTCGGGCGCGGCCGATCGGAAGGCGTTCGTGCCGTACTGGGCGGCCTTCGCGGCCTCGGGGCTGGACCCCAGCTTCTTCAGGGCCTCGGAGACGAGGGAAAGCGCCTGGCCGAGATCGCCCTCCGTCTTCTTCAGGGCCGTCTTCAGATCGAGGACGGCCTTCTTCCCGTCCGCCTCGCCCGAGGCGGGCGTTTCCGGCGTTTCCTTGTCCGCCGCGCGAGCGACCGGAAAGAACACGAAACCGAAAACCGCCGCGACCGCCAGAACCCTTCGATTCGCCTTCATCGTTCGCTCCTTTGCGTGTCGGCGCCGCCGACTTCCCCGGCATTCTACAACCGCCAGGATGGAAATTCGCGCGCGACGTTTAAGGCCTAGAACCCCGCGAACCCGAAGAAGGCGAGAGCCATCAGGCAGGCCATGATGAAAGCAATGGGAATGCCCTGGAGGGGCTTGGGAATCCGGGCGAATTCCAGGCGCTCGCGGATGGACGACATGAGCATCAGCGCCAGCGAGAATCCGGCGCCTCCCCCCACGCCCTGCAGCACGCTTTCCAGGAAGGACTGCATCGCGGGGTGATCGCCGAAGCTGTTCACGTTGAGGACGGTCACCCCGAGGACGGCGCAGTTCGTGGTGATGAGCGGCAGGTAGATCCCCATCGCCTCGTAGAGGGACGGGGAGTATTTCTTGATCACCATTTCCACGAACTGGACGAGCGCCGCAATGACGAGGATGAAGACAATCGTCTGCAGGTAGGCGAGCCCCAGGGGCTTGAGGACGTAGAAGTAGAGCGCCCAGGTCGCCGCGGACGAAAGCCCCATGACGAAGATGACCGCGACGCTCATCCCCAAGGCATCGCTTCGCTTCTTGGAGACGCCCAGGAACGGGCAGAGCCCTAAAAATTTCGCCAGGATGAAATTGCTGGCGAAGGTGATCGTGAAGAGGAGGTAGAGAGAGCCCGCAAGGTCCATGTCAGGCCTTCCCCTTCTTCCGGGCGCGCAGATGGTTCACCAGGCCCAACAGCAGCGCGATGACGAGGAAGGCCCCGGGCGGCTGGGTGAGGATCATGACCGGCGTGACGGCCCCCCCGTCGCGGTAGAAGGACGTAAGCGGCATGCCCGCGATCGCGCCCGCGCCGAGCGTCTCGCGCACCAAGGCGAGCGTCAGGAGCACCAGCGTGAAGCCCAGGCCCATCCCCAGCCCGTCGAGCATCGACGGCAGGACGGGGTTCTTGGCGGCGAAGGCCTCGGCCCGGCCGAGGATGATGCAGTTGACCACGATCAGGGGGATGAAAATCCCAAGGCTTTTGTGGATGGCGGGCACGTAGGCGGCCATCGACATGTCCACGCACGTCACGAACGTGGCGATGACCACGATGTAGCAGGGGATCCGGATCTGGTCGGGGAAGAAGCGGCCGAAGAGCGAGATGAAGGCGTTGGAGCAGACGAGGACGAACGTGGCGGCAAGGCCCATCCCCAGGCCGCTCGAGACGCTCGTGGACGTGGCCAGCGTCGGGCAGAGCCCCAGGACGATGACGAGAATGGGATTCTCGCGCAGGATTCCCTTCGTGAATTCGCGGATCATCGGGCCGGCTCCTTCCGTTGCGCGGCGAGGGCGGCCTTCAGCCGGCGGACGGCGTCGGCGACCGCCTTGCAGGTCGCCCGCGAGGAGACCGTCACGGACGAAATCCCGTCCACCTTGCCCCCGTCGGCCTTGAGGCGGGCGTCGTCCGCGGCCAGACCGGAAAAGCGGGAGGGAAACTCCGGATTGAGCGTCTTCTCGTCGGGATAGGTCCGCCCCATGAGCATCCCCATGAGGTTGCGCTCGGATTTCACGTCCAGGATCTTCGTGCCGAGACCGGGAGTCTCGCTCTGGGAGATGATCGTCATCCCGATGATCACGAGCCGCCCGCCCTCCTCCTTCATCCCCACCTTGACCAGGATCGCCGACTGGTAGCCGACGCCCTCGCCATCGACGGCGTATCCGAGGATTCGGCCGGCCTTCCGATCCGCCTCGTCCCGATAGGCCGTCGCGGTGCGAATCGTCCGGGGCCGGGCCGGGGTGGACAAAGGATCGGGAATCTCGCTCTCTTCGATGAGCGCCGGATCGGCCCCGGGCAGGACCGCCGCCAGGGCCGCGCGGCTCTTTTCCGCCTGGCGCTCCGCGATGATCTTCTCCGTCTGGCCGTTCACCAGCCCCAGGATCGCCCCGGCCAGGCCGCTGACGAACAGCAGGACGAGCGGGAAGCGGACGAAATCAGGCATGGGTGCCTTTCCGGCGGCCGAGGCCCGGCGTGCCGAACCAGTTGTCCAGCATGGGGACGGTGAGGTTCATGAGGATGATGGAATAGCAGACCCCTTCGGGATACCCCCCGTAGAGGCGGATGAACACGGTCAGCAGGCCGCATCCGCACGCGAAGACGGTCCGGGCGCGGGCGGTGATGGGACTCGTCACCATGTCCGTGGCCATGAAGAAGGCCCCGAGGATGAGCCCGCCGCTCAAGAGGTGCAGCGCGATCCCGTCAAGGCTCCCCAGGGCGCCCAGCCACGGCCCGTAGGCGCCGTCCGACAGGCGGACGGGGAACACCGCGAGCCCCACGACCGTGGCGAGGATGAAGAAGACGGGAATCCGCCAGTCGATGATCCGCTTCGCAAGAAGCACGAGGCCGCCCAGGAGGAGCAGCAGCGCCGACACCTCGCCGATGGCGCCGCCCTCCCGTCCCAGAAGCGCGTCGAAAAGCGTGACGGAAGCGGACTGCCCCGCGTGGAGGCTCGTAAGAACCGTCGGCCCGCTCGCCCCGTCGATTCCCCAGCCGGGATAGACGGGCAGCTTGATATTCGCAGGAAAGCAGGCCAGGAGGAAAGCCCGGCCGGCCAGGGCCGGGTTGACGATATTGAAACCGAGCCCCCCGAAGGCCTGCTTGGCTGCGCCCGCGGCGAAGATGGAGCCGATGGCGACCTGGTAGAGCGGGGTGTTGGGCGGGATCGTAAGGGCGAGGAGAAGCCCCGTGAGAGCGGCGCTGCCGTCGTGGACGGTCACGGGGACGCCCCGCATCCGCTGAAAGAGGGCCTCGGCGAGGACCGCCGCGACGACCGCGACGGCCACGACGAAAAAGGCGGAGAGGCCGTAGCCCCAGCATCCCCAGACGGTCGCCGGCAGGAGCGCGCCTATCACCCAGCGCATGATTCCGGGCACCGTGTCGGCATCGCGAAGATGGGGCGAGGCGGAGAGCTGCCAGGCCTCCGGGAGGGGCAGCGCCGGCGCGGGCGGGGCGGCCGGCACGGGGGGCGCGGGCGGCGGCGAGACGGAACCCGGGATCTCGGGCGGAACCGCCGGGCCCGTCGTTTCGGGACCGCTCATGGTTTCCTCTCCCCGGCCCCGGCGGGCGCGGCCGCCGGCGCGGGTGCAGGCTTCGGCGCGTTGGCCTTCTGGAGGCGCAGCGCCTCCTTGGCGTATTTCACGAACTGGACGATGGGCCGTCGCGCGGGGCAGACGTAGGCGCAGGCCCCGCACTCGACGCACTCCAGGTATTCCATCCCGGCGAAGAGGTCCTCGCGCCGGCACTCGGCCGCGATGGAAAGCATGCTGGGATTGATTCGCTGCGGGCAGGCCCGGACGCACCGCCCGCAACGCACGCAATCGCCCCACGCCGCCGGATCGTCTCCCTTGAGCGCGAGAACGCCCGAGGTGCCCTTCGTCACCGGCAATTCCAGGCTGCGCTGCGACAGGCCCATCATGGGACCGCCCAGGATCAGCCGGCGCGCGAAGGGCTTCAGCCCGCATCGCTCGAAAAGGATCCGGATCGGCGTGCCCACGCGGACCCGGAAATTGCCCGGACGCTCGATTGCGTCCCCGGAAACGGTGAGGACCCGCTCGACGAGGGGCTTGTTCCGGCAGACCGCCTCGCGGATCGCGAAAGCCGTACCCACGTTGTGGACCACGACGCCCACTTCCAGGGGCAGCCCCCCGGCGGGCACCGTCCGGCCAAGCAGCGCGGAAATGAGCTGGCGCTCGCCGCCCTGCGGATACTTCGCCTCCATCGTCTCCACGGAAAGGTTCGGCTTGCCTGCGGCGAGCGCGGAGAAGCGCCGGATGGCCTCGGGCTTGTTCGCCTCGATGGCCACGATCGAACGGGCGGCGAGCGTCATCGCCCGCACGAACTCCAGCCCCTCCAGGACGGCCTCCGTCTCCTCCATCATCAGCCGATAGTCGCAAGTCAGATACGGCTCGCACTCGGCGCCGTTCAGGACGACGGTGTCGATGGGTTTCCCCTGCGGCGGCGACAGTTTCACGTGGCTGGGAAACGTGGCCCCGCCCATGCCGACGATCCCCGCCTCCAGGACGCGCGCTCGGAGCGCGGCGGGATCGGAAGGCGCGCGCCCGGCCGGGTCGTTCGTCCCGGGCGCCCATTCGTCTTTTCCGTCGTTCTCGAGGACGACATGCTCCACCCACCGGCCGAGGAAGTCCGTCCGCTTCTCCACGGCTTTCACCCGGCCGCTCACCGGCGAGTGCACCGCCGCGGACACGAATCCCGCGGCCCGGCCGATGAGGCTGCCCACCTTCACGGGCGCGCCCTTCTCGACAACGGGGGCCGCGGGCTTGCCGAGGCTCTGGGCGAGCGGCACGGCCACGACGGCCGGGGCCGGAACGGAAACGATCGCAAGATCGGCGGTCGCCTCCTTGGCCTCGGGGGGATGGACGCCGCCTAGAAAGGTCTTCATGCCGCCCCTCCCGCCGGGGCCGGCGCCGAAGCCGCGAGAATCTCGACGCCCCGCCGGGGCCGGAAGTCGAGAATCGTTTTCGACGGGCAGACCTTCACGCAGGCCCCGCAGTTCGTGCACCTGGCGCAATCGATGCTCGCCAGGTTGTCGACAAAATCGATGGCCTTCGAGGGGCAGGCCTTCACGCAGCGAAGGCAAGCGATGCAGCCAACGGCACAGGCATCCTTGACCGCCTTGCCCCACTCGTGGGAGCGGCACAGGACGTGGAACATCTTTTCGGCGGGGGCGAGTTCGAACAGCCCCTTCGGGCAGGCCTTCACGCAGTTCCCGCAGGCGGTGCATTTTTCCTCGATCACCTCGGGAAAGCCCGAATCCATGGAAATCGCGTCGAACGGGCAGGCCCGGACGCACGAACGGAGGCGCATGCATCCGAACGGACAGGCCAGCGTCCCGCCCTGGACGGCCGCCGCCGCGCGGCAATCGAGGACGCCCGCGTAGCGGGACGCCTCCTTCACCGCCCGGCCCGCGCAGTGCAGGACGGCCAGCCGATTTTCCATGGGCGGAGCCGTACGGCCCAGAATCCCCGCGATTTTCTGCACCGTAGCGGCGCCGCCCGGATTGCAGACGTTGAGCGGCGCCGAGCCGTGGATCAGCGCGCGAGCGAACCCGCCGCAGCCGGGGAATCCGCAACTGCCGCAGTTGGCGCCGGGAAGGGCGCCGGTAAGAAGGCCGACGCGCGGGTCTTCCTCAACCAGGAAAACCCGGGAGGCCACGAACAGGCCGATCCCGAAGAGCAGTCCCAGGCCGCCCACGAGGGCAGCGGGTAAAAGCAGCGCGTTCCAGTCGAATCCTTTCGGGGGCGCGGAAACACCGGCCGCCGGCGCGGCCTCGCCGGAAGCCGCCAGCGCCACGGGCAGCCAGCCCGACGCGGCGGCCGGCGCGGGTTCGACGCGGATCTCGCGGCCGTCGGAGGCGAGGAAAAAGCCGCGCGCGGACCGCCGCGCGAGGACGCCTCGGCCCTTATCGGCCCCGAGGACGACCATGGCCGTGGCCAGCGCGTCCGCGGATGCGGCGTCCGGCGCGAAGACGGTGGCGGACGCCAGCCCCGACGCCGAAGGCTCGCCCGTCCGCGGATCCAGGATGTGGTGGCAGCGCTTTCCCTTGTAATCCACGAACTGCTCGTAGTCGCCGGACGTGGCCATGGCCCCCGACGGAAGGTCCAGGGCCTCCTTGAACGCGCCCCGCGGGGCGCCGGGGATCTGAATCCCGAACTTCCAGGAAACGCCCGAGGGCGAAAGCCCGATAACGGCGATGTGGCCGCTGGCGTTCACGGCGGCCCGCCCGACGCCGTCGGCGCGAAGGGCGAAGAGTCCCTTATCCACGACATAGCCCTTGGCGATCGCGCCGAGATCGAGGTTCATCCCCGGCTCGAGCGTCACGGTGTCGCCTTCGAGACGGATCTTGTTCCATCCCACCCGGACGCGCGCGGCGGCCAGCGTGTCAGTCGAGGGAGGTTCCCTCTTCTCTCCCTTGATGAACGGCTTCCAGAGGGAAACGAGCGGCCCCACGGTGGGATCGAACGCCCCGTCCGTCTCCTTCGCGACGGCCAGCGAAAGGGCGATGACTTCGCGCAGGCCGGCCCCCACCTTCACGGGCTTGCCGGCGGCGGCGTTGAGGCGCGAAAGCTCGCTGCCCGAATCGTAGAAGTTGAGGGGGGAAGCCGCCTCGCGCATGGCGGCGAAGGCCTTCTCGACCGCCGCCCTCGCCTTCGTTTCGTCCGCGTGGACGACGGTAATCTCCACCGGGATCCCCGAGGCCCCGAATACATCCAGGCGGGTCTCGAAGACCGCTTTCTCGCCGCGGTCGCATCCGGCCGCGAGCACGGCAAACCCCAAGCCCAGCGCCCAGGAAACCGTGCAAAATGCACCCATCGCGGTAGGCGGCGAATCCTACCCCTGCCGGCACCCCGGCGCTACCCCCGGACGAAAGGCGGGTGCGCTCCCAAGGGCAACCGAACTTCTTTCGTCGGGGGTGCAAACCGGGCACAGGT
>CAYHQZ010000031.1:0-21930 GCA_964358555.1 uncultured Planctomycetia bacterium | reverse complement strand
CTCGCCGCCGGCGTCCCCGCCGCCCGCGTCTTCCCCGGCCGGCGCTTCTTCGCCGGTCTTCTCGCCGTCGTCGGTCTTCTCTTCCGCGGGTTTCGGCTTGTCCTTGCTTCTCGCCAGGGCGACGTTTCCGGCGCCCCAGAACGCGATGAAGATCCCCAACGCGACCATGCTGCAGATGCGGGTGCTAATCATCGAGGCCCTCCTGGGCATTTTCATGGATTGTATCGTTTGAGCCGATCGCCTGCCACCAACAGCATAAAGAGGCAACAATTCCATCGGATCGTTCAAGGCCCTGCGAGAAGGCAAACGCCTCCAGCGAGGTTGTTTCCTCCCGCCGCTCTTGCGCTCCGCATCCGCTCCGGGGAGCGGCTACTTTTTCCCGCCGCCGCCCTTCCGTTCCGCCGAGGGCACGACGAGACCGACGGCTCCGTCGCCGCCGGGCGCCGTCTTCTTGATTGACAGGTATTCCTTGTCGATGGCGTCGCGCGGCATGCAACCCGCCCCGTTCGTGTCGGAGAGGACCGCGGAAAGGGCTGTCTTGGCGTCCGTCTGGCCGTTGATGGCCGGTGCCTGGACGACGGGGGCCTTCGCGCCGCCCGGGCGCTCCTTGCAGCCGATGAAGACGTTGCCCGAGGAGTAGAACTCGCCGCCCATCGAGAAGAGGGCGGCGTCGGCTTTCCCGCCGGCCCAGGACTCGAATCGCCACGTGTTGTTGACGAAGTTGCCCTTCGAGCCCGACTCCGTCCGCGTGCCCCACATCTTCCAATGTTCCACGAGGTTGTTGCGGAAGTCGATCGTGGCCGAAGCCCCGCTGCACAACGGGTTCCGGATCCACGCGCGGGTGAGGATGCTGTGGTGAATCGTCAGGTTCGCGCCGCCGTATTTATAGAAGCAGTTCCGGTTCCCGCCGGCTGCCATGCTCCAGCGGATCGTGATGTTCGAGCAGTTGTAGGCCACCGACCAGTTGTCGTCCCCGGAGCCCGTGCAGGAAACGTTTTCGACCAATACATCCTTTGTGCCCTTGAACGAGGAGGAGCCGAAGCCGAGGTTGTCGCCGGCGTTCCGGATCCGGAGGTTGCGGAGGACGACGTTCGCTCCGTAGATGCTGACGCCTTTGCCGTTGTGGTTGGAGCTGGGGAAGTAGAGGGTCGCCCCGCCGCCGTCCACGGTCGAGTTGCCCTTGATGACGACCTGATCGTAGGGGAGATCGTAGTCTCCCTTCGTGATCTGGATGGCCCCGCCGGACTTGAGCGCGCCGACGATGGCGCTGCCGCTGACGGTCTTCCCGCCGCCGCCCGCGCCCTTGGCGTTCTTTCCGTAGCCATCCGCCGCGCCGTGGCCTCCGCCTCCTCCGCCGTCGTCAGCGGGAGCCCCGCCGCCTTCGTTCCCGCCGCCCTCGTCTCCTCCGCCGCCTTCCTCGGCCGGCGGCTTCGCCTTGCCCTTGCCCTTTGCGGCGGCCGCATCCGCGAGCGGCGCGGCCCAGACGGACACCATGAATCCAAGGGTCAGAATGGAAAGGATGCGGTTCACGGCACTACCTCCTGGCGGGATGGAACGAAGCCGTCGACGGAAATTGTATCCGGGCTTGTAGTTGGATGGCAATGGATCGGCATGCGAGTCAGGGGAATCCCGGCCCGATCCAGTCATGCCGCCCGGCGGTCCCTTTCTTCCTGGCGTCAGATGACCGCCAGGTACTCGTTGACGTCCAGATCGACCTCCTTGGGGTCGAGGATCCTCGCGATCTCCCGGCGGAACTCGCCCGTCCGGGGGTTCTTTTCGGAGAGGTCCACGATCCGGTTGATGGCCGTTCCGCTGGGGTCGGAAAATATCTTGATCTTGGGCCGGTGCATGAGGGCGGGGTCGATGTTCGGGCGGTGGACCGTTCCGACCTCGCCCGTGTTCAGGAGCACCAGGCTTCCGACCGGGAAGATTCCGAGGGTGTTGACGAAGGACTTGACGAGGACCGCGTCGTAGAACGACCCCGCTTCCTTCAAAAGCATCTGAAGGGCCTGGTGGGGGGCGAGCGGGCGCTTTCGGTAGGGCCGGCTGCTCGTCATCGCGTCATAGACGTCGCAGAGGGAGACGATCTCGGTGAAGATCGAGACGGGCTTCCCCTCCGAGCCCTGGAGCCTCGGGTAGCCGGAGCGGTCGTGGCGCATGTGGTGGCCGAAGGCGGCCTGCATGCTCCGGACGACCACGTCCACGATCCGATCCGAGCCCAAAAGGACCTTGGCGCCTTCGAGGGGGTGGCGCTTGATGGAGGCCCACTCGGCGTCGGTGAGCTGGCGGGTCTTGCTGCGGATCCCGTCGGGGATCTTCGTCATTCCGAGGTCGTGGAAGAGGGCGGCCAATCCCAGGTCGCCGAGGGCCTTCTTCGGGATCCCGATCCGGTGTCCGAGGACCATCGCGAGGATCGAGACGTTCACGGAGTGGTTCACCAGGTAGTCGGCCAGGTTCTTGACCGCGACCATGGCGAGGACCGTGTGCTCGTCCTCCTGGATCTGGTCCACCATGCCCTGGATGGCGCGCTTGGCCTTCCGGACGTTCAACTTCCGGTTTTCCGCAATCGCGGTGTCGACGTCGTTGAGGATGTTGACGTTCCGGAAGAAGGACTCGATGGAGGGGCTCCGGTTCTGTTCGGAGACGTCGACCTTCTGGGCCTGCCAGGCGTCGAGGGTGATCGTCTCGACCCCCCGCTCCGCGATCTTGGCGCGGAAGTCCTCGAGGGGGGTTTCCGATTTCGTGTTGGCCGCGTTCCAGGCCTCGACGAACTTCCGGACCTCGGGGACCCCGATGGACTGGTGGAAGGTGGCCTTCCCGACGCCCCGCGCCTGGAACTCGCGGGCCACGAACTGGAAGACCTCGAAGCCGCCGCTGGCGACCTTGAGGCGGACGTCGTTCAAGAAGAGGTATTCCTCCTGGGTCGCGAGAATGCACTGGCTCTCGTTCTCGATGAAGAAGTTCACCGTCTCCGCGAACTGCTTGGCCGCGTCGAGGACGTTCGGGTGGTCGAAGGAGTAGAGCCGCGTCGACTTCAGGGCCATGTAGAGGTTGGAAATCAGCGAGGTCCCGAACTTCCGGACGTTCTTGTTGAGGACGTCGGAGACGGAGAGGGCCTCCTTCATGAGGCGTTCTTCAGCCTTGGCCATGCTCTCCCTTCTTCGCAGCGCTCATTCCGGGGTTGGTCAGCCCCGCGCTCGCCGGGGCCGTCCCGCCGCGGAAGCCCAGCGCGCTCTTGCAGAGGCGGGCGACGTGCGCCTCTTTCGCCTCCGCGAAGGCCTTGAGGATCTCGAGGGGGTGGCTGCCGGGCAGACGCGCCAGCGCGAAGACGACGCGCTTCTGGGTCTCCTCGAGGGCCGGGCGCAAAAACCACAGCCACGTCTTCTTCCGGAGGACGGATTCAAAGAAGGGATAGCCCCGATCGGGATCGGAGCGCCCCATCGCCGTGAGGGTCTGCTCCTGCTCGAAGACGTCCATCTTCATGGAGATCCGCTTCTGGAAGGATTCGTAGAGGGGATCGAAGGCCGAGCGGTTGGGGTTGCGGACGAAGTAGGCCAGGATTGCGAGCCGGATGTCGTGGACCTTGCTATGGATGAAGGGCAGGAAGACCTTGGAGACCTCGGGGTGGTCGGACTTCGCGAGGACCTCGATGCAGCGCGTCTGGATGAACGGGTCCTCCCGCTTCTGGAGCAGCGGGATCAAGAGCGGGATCGCGCGCCGCGCATCCACCTGGATCAGGAGTTCCATCACGTTCCCCACGACGCCGGGGTTGGATTCCTCCAGGGCGGGGGCGTAGAGGTTGAATTCGGCCTGTCCGTAGGCGGCGAGGATCGGGATCAGGGCCTTCGGGTACTGGTCCGCCCGGAGGATCTCGAAGAGAGACGGGGCGGCGTTCCGGCGCAGGCGCTTTAGGTATTCCCAGCAGTCCTCGGGGACGTGCTGGTTGGGATCCATCAGCATCGCCTTGACGACCTGCATCGGCTCGCCGGTTCCGAGGTCCTCGATGATCCGGTCCAGCTCCTGGATGTGGTTCGACTGCAGGAGGTCGCGCCGCTCGCGCAGCCCCGCGATCTTCTCGAGGATGACCCGCGACAGGGCGAACTTCTTCTTGAGCACGACGCTCTCGAGGGTCTTCTTCACGAGCCGGGCCATGTCCTGGAACGTGGCCCAGTCGTTGTCGAGCTGGAAGATCTCGAAGAGGATGTCCATGAGGTCGAGCAGCGGGCTCGACTTGCACTCGGCCTCGATCCGGGCCTGGAGGGCCTTCTTCTCCTCTTCCGAGAGGGCCAGGATGTCGGGGCTCATCCGGGAGAGCAGCTGGCGCGTGTCCGGGATGGATGAGCCGCCGTCCGGGGTGCCGGATTCCGCCTCCGGGGGCGCGGCGAGGGTCGCGGCCCCCCCGTAGGAGCGCTTCAGCATGTCCTTCGCGCTCGGGATGTCGGGCAGGGCCGCCGGGTCGATCTGCTCGTCCATCACCTGGGTGCGGATGTGGGGGCAGTCCTTCTCCCAGAGGATCGTGACGAAGTCGTCCTCCATCTCGTCGGCGTGCTCGATTTCCTTGAACACGTCGAAGAAGTTCATGACCTCCTGGCGTTCGATTCCCTCCTCGAAGATGAGCTGCTTGATCCCGTCCTTGTTCATCCGGAAGGAGATGCTCTTGCCCTTGTCGGGGTTCTCGTAGACGATGGCCTTCTCGAAGCGGAACTGGGTCGGGGTCGTCTCGAAGGGCAGTTCGTCTCCGTGGGCCTCGAAGTAGTCGTTGAGGGAGCGTTCGAAGCCTTCCAGGGTCTGGCGGACGTTGACGTTGTCGGGTGGGAAGAGCGAATAGGTCTTGAGGGCGACCTGGAACTTGTCGAGGACCGATTTGACGGCCTTCAGCTGCTTGGGATCGACCTCCGGCGCTTCGCCGCCGCCGGCTTCTCCGCCGGGTCGTGACTGGGGTTCCTGCGATGGGCTCAAGCCGCTTGTCTCCCGGGAAGCGGGGAGTATAGCCCCCGGCCCGCGGGCGGGGCAGGGTGATCCGGCTTGCCGTCCGGAGGGCGCGCAAAGAGCGGGATCAGGAGCGTGTCGATCAGGATCTGAAGGACGTGGTAGACGGCGAGCGGGAGGATCCCGAAGGGGTTCTCGTGGAAGTGCCTCTGCCAGATGGCCATTCCGGAGGTGAGGGTTTTGGAGCCTGCGCAGAGGGCGACCCCGAGGGTGACCCCGCGGTCGCGGCTTGCGAGCCAGGCGAGGCCGGCCGCGAGCGCGAGCATCGCGAAGTGGAGCGCGACGGCGTAGGCGACGAGGCGGCCCAGGACCCCGAGGGCCTGGGTGCGCAGGCAGTCGCTGCCGGACGAGGTGGCCATGAGGACGAAGGCGAGGATCAGGATCTGGCAGGCGGGCGAGGCGAACCGCTCGCGGCCGCGGACGAGCCTAGGGACCAGGAGCCGCACGACCTGGCCGATCATCAGCGGGGTGATGACGTAGACGAGAAGGGTCTGGGCGATGGCGGACGGGCCGAGGGTCTTGGCGATGTTTTCCGAATCGGCTCCGAAGCTCCCGCCGAGCGTAAGCGCAAGGGCCAGCGGCGTCCCGAGGACGCTGGCGGCGTAGTTGGCGATCGTGACCAGGATCGAGAGCGCCCGGTCCCCGCCCGCGATGGTGGTGAGCACGATTCCCGTCGCGACGGTGCTGGTCTGCGCGCAGAGGATCATGAAGCCCTGGAGGTATTTCGCGGCGTCGGGGCCGGAAAGCTCGCCTGCGAAGAGGGCATATGAGAGGAAGAGCCCCGCGACCGGGAAGGCGACGTAGGTGACGAAGAGTGCGGCGAGGATGGGCAGCGGCCGCCGGAGGGTCCGGGCGATCTCCTCGGCGGGCAGCGACAGCCCGGAAATCAGCATGATGACCGCGATGAGGGGCATCGTGATCCCCGCGGCCTGGATGGCCTTTCCCGCGGCGGGGGCCCCGAACCCCCACGCGGTGACGGCCGCGACGGCGACGAGCCAGAAGGCGTTTTTCAAGGGGGTGCGATCCTAGCGGATTTCCGGCGCCGGATGCGCCGGGCTCATTCCCGCCGCACGTCCAGATACGTCCAGCCTGGGACCTCGATTCCTTCGGGGACCCACGTGCCGTGTGCCCAGCCGAGGTGGTGCTTCGGCGCGAATACGGCCTTGCCGGGGACGGTACAGCGCCAGGCCGCCCACCACGAGAACGAGGAGTTCGCGATGACGAGGGTGCGGCAGCGGGACAGCAGTTCCATGTCCACGATGCCGGGATTTCCCCGAAGAACGGTCTTGTCCGGCAGGCGCGAGAACGCGTGCTCGGCGAAGTCGGGGTCGTCGCTGGCGATCACGTAGGAGAGGCCCGCAGGCAGCGATTTCAGCGCGTCCTCGTAGTAGGTCGTCGGCAGCGCCCAGCCTTCGCTTCCCGCCAGCCCCAAGTCGTAGCGCGTGTAGTCGGTCCGGCGCAGGTGGATTCCGCAGCGCATCTCGGGCGGGGCCTTCCATGTCCGCTCGACGGCGTCCGCGGCCTCGAGGAATCTCCGTTTCGGCGCCGTCCAGCGCAGGACGTCGGCTCTTCGGTCCGCGAAGTAGCGCTCCGATTGGAACGCGCCTTCGATCTCCGTCCCGTCGGGGACCTCGAAGAGCGAGGCGTCGAACGCCTCCATCTCGCAACCGGGCGCGTATTCCTTCAGGCGCGGCTTAAACACCGGCCGGCGCGACTTCGGGCGGGCGAGCCAGGAGAGCCTCCGGACGGCGAGGGCGAGCCGCGACTCCCCGGCGAGTTCGCAAAAGGCCCCGAGCCGGCCCTTCGATCCGCCGCGATAGGCGAAGGCGAACCCCTTCCGCGCCGCGTGCGCCCGTGCCGCCGCGTACTGGAACATCTGGTTGCCCAGCTGCGCCCGGAGCCTAAGCATCAGCATGGGGGGAGGGCCTTGACCATGTTTCCGGCCATTCCTTACGAGCGTTCCCTCCCGACCCAGTACATCGGCCGACGCTTTAGGTTCATGACGGCGAGGATCCGGATGCCGTCACGCCTCACGGAATACAGGAGGGCATAAGGAAATCGCCGGAGGAGACGGCGTCGGACCTGCCCGAGAATGCAGGTGCCGGCTTCGGGGAACTGGGCGATGGCCTGTTCGCACCGTTCGATTTCGTCGAGGAAAGCGGACCCAAGCCCCGGGCTTTCCATCTCGTAATAGAGCGCAGCATCGTTCAGTTCGCGCTCGGCCAGAGGCAAATAGACGATCGGCACCATCTACCTCAGCCGCTTCCGGGCGTCGCGGAGGACGTCCTTGGCGGGACGGCCGCGCACGGATTCAGCGTCGCGACGCTGGGCTTCCATCGCCCACAAACGGGTGTTTTCCTCCTCGCTCAAGTCCTCCAGGCTTTCCAGGAGCCTTTCCGCGAGATGGGCCCGCGCCTCGGGGGACAATTTCAGCGCCTTCGACTCCAGTTCCAGGGTCTTCATGGTGTTTGGATTTTATCCTGCCGTGAGGATTGGCTGAAGGCCTATCCGCTTGATCTCGCCGCCTCGGCCGCGGCGCGGAGGGCGCGGATGGCGGCGGCGGGGTCGGGCGATTTGAAGACGGCGGCGCCGGCGATGAGGACGTTGGCGCCCTCGCGCGCGGCCAAGGGCGCGGTGTCGAGGCCGATCCCGCCGTCCACGAGCAGGTCCATGGAAGGCCCGATCATCGAGCGGATCTCGCGGATCTTCGGCAGGCACTCCCGGATGAAGGACTGGCCGCCGAACCCCGGGTTCACGGTCATGACGAGGACGAAATCGGCGAGCGGCAGGAGGGTTTTCAGCGCGGACGCCGGGGTGGGGGGGTTTAGGACGATCCCGCACAAGCGCTTCCGCGCGCGGACGAATTCGCAGGCCTGCCTTGCGCCTTGCACCTCGACGTGGACGGATATCCGGTCGGCGCCGGCGTCCATGAAGGGGCCGACGAACTTCTCGGGCTGGTCGAGCATCAGGTGGACGTCGAGGGGAATTTTTGCGGCCTTCTTCACCGCGCAAACGGTGTCGGGCCCCCATGTCAGGTTCGGGACGAAGTGGCCGTCCATGATGTCCACGTGCAGAAGTTCCGCCCCGCCGGCCTCGGCGAGCGCGATGCCCGCGCGCAGATTCATCGGGTCGGCCGAGAGGAGGGAAGGGGCAATCCGGATGGGAGGCGCCATGGGGGCCCGAGTGTCAAGCCCCGCCTTCCGGGTTGCAAGCCCCATGCGCCCGAGTTCAGGGAGGCGTGCGGCCCCCGCTCCCGCCGGACGGAGGCCCTACGCCAGCGCTTCGATGCCGGGCAGGGTGCCGGCCTCCAGCAGTTCGAGGGAGGCCCCGCCGCCGGTCGAGACGTGCGATATCTCTTCCTCGAGCCCGAGTTCCGCGACCGCGGCGGCGCTGTCCCCGCCGCCGACGATCGTGGTCGCCTTGGACGAGGCGAGGATCTTCGCGATCTCGTTGGTGCCCTTCTGGAACTCCGGGATCTCGAAGACCCCGACGGGTCCGTTCCAGAAGACGGTGGCGGCCGACGCGAGGGAGGCGCGGAAGGCCTCGATCGTCTTCGGGCCCACGTCCCCGCCCTTCATCCCCGCGGGCACGTCGCCCTCGACGATCCGGGTCTTCGCGCCCGCCTCGATCGCACCGGCCACGACGTGATCCACCGGCAGGACCAGCCGCTTTCCCTTGGAAGCCGCGTTCGCGAGGATCCGTTTCGCGGTGTCGATGGCGCCAGGCTCGTGGAGCGAATCCCCGATGCCCTTGCCCTGGGCCTTTAAGAACGTGTAGGCCATCGCGCCGCCGATCAGCAGCTCGTCGACTAAGCCCACGAGGCGCTCGAGGATCTTGATCTTGTCCGAGACCTTGGCCCCGCCCAGGATCGCGACGAAGGGGCGCCCGGGGCTTTTGAGCAGATCCCCCAGGAACTTCACCTCTTTTTCGATGAGAAGCCCCGCCGCGTGGGGCAAAAGCCCCGCCACGCCCGTGATGGAGGCGTGCGCGCGGTGGGCGCAGCCGAAGGCGTCGTCCACGTAGGCCTCCGCGAGGTCGGCGAGCGACTTCGCGAACGCCGGGTCGCCCTTCTCCTCGCCCTTGTGGAACCGGAGATTTTCCAGCAGGAGCACCTCGCCGTCCTTCAACGCGAGCGCCATTTTCCTGGTCGCCTCGCCCACGCAATCCGGCGCCAGCGCCACGGGCGCGCCGAGCAACGCGGCGGCCCGCTCCGCGACGGGCTTGAGCGAGAACGCGGGGTCCGGCCCGCCCTTGGGCCGGCCGAGGTGCGAGGCGAGGATCACCCGCGCGCCCTTTTGCCGCAACGCCTGGATCGTGGGCAGGGCCTTTCGGATCCGGGCATCGTCAGTGATGGCGCCGGTCTTGTCCTGGGGGACGTTGAAGTCCACGCGGACGAAGACGCGCTTGCCTTTGACGTCGAGGCTCGAAAGCGGCTTCATGCCGTTTTCCCCATCTTGAGGAGCAGGTCCACGAGCCGGCAGGAGTAGCCCCACTCGTTGTCGTACCACGACACGATCTTGAATAGCCTTTTTTCGCCCTTGAGGTTGTTCTGAAGCGTCGCGAGCGAGTCGTAGATGGACGACCGCTCGTCGTGGATGAAGTCCGTGGACACGAGCTCCTCGTCGGTGACGCCGAGGATGCCCTTGAGATACGTCTGCGCGGCCTTCTTCAGGAGCGCGTCGATCTCCTCGATGGAGGTGTCCTTCGCCGTGCGGACGGTGAGGTCCACGACGGAGACGTCCGGGGTCGGAACGCGGAAGGACATCCCGGTCATCTTTCCCTTGACCACGGGCAGGACCTCGCCGACGGCCTTGGCCGCGCCGGTGGAGGAGGGGATCAGGTTGATCGCCGCCGCCCGCCCGCCGCGCCAGTCCTTCTTCGACGGCCCGTCCACGGTCTTCTGCGTGGCCGTGTAGGAGTGGATCGTCGTCATGAGGCCCGCCTCGATCCCGAGGCCCTCCTTCAGGAGGACGTGGACGAGCGGCGCGAGGCAGTTCGTCGTGCACGACGCGTTCGAGACGATGTGGTGCTTGGTATCGTCGTATTCCTGGTCGTTGACGCCGATGACGATGGTCTTCACCTCGCCCTTGCCGGGGGCGGAGAGGATGACCTTCTTCGCGCCGGCGGCGATGTGGCCCTTCGCCTTCTCGGAGTCGGTGAACAGGCCCGTGGATTCGATCACGAAGTCCACGCCGAGGGCCTTCCAGGGCAGTTCGGCGGGGGTTTTCGTGGCGAGGATGCACTTCACCTTGTTGCCGTTCACGACGAGGACGTCGTTTTCCGTCTTGGACGCGTCGCTCTTCTCGGTCTTGATGTCGTGCTTGAACTTGCCGTGGATCGAGTCGTATTTCATCTGGTAGGCGAAGTAGTCGGCGTCCGTCGAGATGTCCACGACCGCGACGACGTCGATTCCCTTGCCCAAGAGACCCCGGTCGCAAATCGCCTGGAACGCCATCCGCCCGATCCGCCCGAAGCCGTTGATGCCCACGCGAAGCGCCATTCGGAATCTCCTTTCAAGAGTGGTGGCCGAAAAATGGGACGGGGGAGGATAGGTAAGCGGAGGCGTCCTTGTCAATCTTGACCCGCGCCCGCCGGCGGGCGAGAATGCGCGCATGAAACGCGCGGATTGGCGGCGATGGCTTCTCGCGGTCGCGGTCCTCCTCGGGCTCGCGTCTTCCGGCTGCACGTCCATGGGGGCCTGGAAGTGGCAGGTCCAGCGGGAGAAGATCTCGAAGGACTTCGACAACTACGTCGGGATGGGGCCCGAGTGGCCGTAGGCCCTCGCCCGTTTCCGCCTCCCGATTGCCGGT
This sequence comes from uncultured Planctomycetia bacterium, assembly GCA_964358555.1. Classification (GTDB taxonomy): domain Bacteria; phylum Planctomycetota; class CAYHQZ01; order CAYHQZ01; family CAYHQZ01; genus CAYHQZ01. The sequence goes on along the minus strand of CAYHQZ010000031.1, from coordinate 11,131 downwards.
AGAATCCCTTCCATGCTTTGGCCTCTTTTCGGACGCAAGAAGAAGGACATCCCGGAAGGCCTCTGGGTCCGCTGCGAGGGCTGCAAGAAGCCGGTCTTCAAGAAGGCCATGGAGGACAACCTCGACGTCTGCCCCGAGTGCAAGTTCCATTTCGACATCGGCGCGCCGAGGCGGATCGGGATCACGCTGGACCCAGGCTCCTTCGTGGAGCTCGACGGCGGCCTGGAGGCGGCCGATCCCTTGTCCTTCGTCGCGAGAAAGTCCTACGTCGAGAAGCTGGAGGAGGACCAGAAGGCGACGGGCCTGCGGGAGGCGATCCTCGCGGGCGAGGGTCTCATCGGCGGCCATCCCGTCATCTTCGGCGCCCTCGACGGGCGGTTCATCAAGGGCAGCATGGGCTCCGTGGTGGGCGAGAAGTTCGCTCGCGCGGCGGAGCGGGCGGCCGCGCGGCGGATCCCGCTCGTCATGTTCGCCGCGTCCGGCGGGGCCCGGATGATGGAGGGGATCCTCTCGCTCATGCAGATGGCGAAGACCGCCGCGGCGCTGGCGCGCCTCGACGACGCAGGCGGGCTCTACATCTCGGTCCTCACGAACCCGACGACCGCGGGGGTGATGGCTTCGTTTGCCTCCCTCGGCGACATCATCCTTGCCGAGCCCGGGGCCCTCATCGGCTTCACGGGCCCGCGGGTCATCCAGCAGACGATCCGCGCGTCGCTGCCGAAGGGGTTCCAGACGAGCGAGTTCCTCCTCGAGCGGGGCTTCATCGACCGGGTGATCCCCCGCGCCAAGATGCGGGAGGAATTGATCCGGATCCTCGACTACTGCGCCCCGGGGATCGGGCGGAAGGCCGCTGCCAGGGCCTGACCCGTGCGGCTCGCAAGAAGGCTGGCGCTCGGGATTGCGGCCGGGGTCTTTCTCGTCCTGCTCGCGAACGCCGCTCTCCGGATCCGCCGCGAGATCGACTTGTTCGACCGGGAGGCCCGGCGGGACGCCCGGCTGCTCGCGGAGGTCCTTGCGGATGCCATCGGGCGGGCCTGGCACGTCGAGGGCGAGAAGAAGGCGCTCGAGGCGGTGGACGGGATCCGGAAGGACGTCCACCGGATCCGGATCCGCTGGGTCTGGCTGGACGCCCCCGCGGGCGACCCTTGCGCGCTTCTCGGGCCGAAGGAGGGCCTCGAGCCGCTCGCGCAGGGGCGGATTGTCGTGCGGGAGGAGACGCGCGGGCCCGAGACGTTCCTTTGCACCTACGCGCCCCTGTCCTGGCCGACGGGCCGGCCGGGCGCCCTCGAGATCGCGGATTCCCACGCGGAACGGAGGGCCTACGTCAAGGAGACCCTGCTCCGGACCCTCTACGTCTACGCGATTCTGGCCGTGGCCGTGATCGCGATATCGATCCTCATCGGGTATCTCCTCGTCGGGCGCCGCGTTCGGCGGCTCGTCGAGAAGGCAAGAAGGATCGGCGCCGGGGATTTCGGATTTCCGATCGTGGATCGGGGGCGCGACGAGCTGGGATTCCTGGCAAGCGAGGTCAACGCGATGGCCGATCGGATCCGGGGGGCCGCCGAGCGGCTGGAGGTCGAGACGCAGTCCCGCCAGGCGACCCTCGAGAGCCTTCGCCAGGCGGATCGCCTCTCGACGATCGGGACGATCGCGTCGGGCGTGGCCCACGAGCTCGGGACCCCGCTCAACGTCGTTTCCGCCCACGCCCGGATGATCGAGCGCGGCGAGACGCCGGCCTCGGATGCGCCCCGGAGCGCGAAGATCATCGCGGAGCAGGCCGACCGGATGGCGGGCGTGATCCGGGGCCTGCTGACGTTTGCGCGGTCCAAGCCGGAGGCCCGGGAAACGCGGGACCTGCGGCCGGTCGTCTCCGAGTCCTGCGATCTGATCTCCCCGCTCGCGAAGCGGCGGAACATCCGGATCGAGAAGGTGATCGGGGACGAGCCCCAGCGCGCCCTCGTGGACGTCCCGAGGCTTCAGCAGGCCTTCGTGAACCTGCTCATCAACGGGATCCAGGCGATGGCGAAGGGCGGGCGGATCGAGGTCCGGGTGGAGACGGTCGAAATCCGGCGCCTGATGACGGCCGATCGGGCGACGGGCCTTTGGCGCCGGGTGAGCGTCCGGGACGAAGGCGGTGGCGTCGCCCCGGAGGTCCGGGCGAAGATGTTCGATCCGTTCTTCACGACCAAGCCCCCCGGGGAGGGGACGGGGTTGGGATTATGGATTTCCACGGGTATCGTGCGGGACCACGGGGGCTGGATCGACGTGGAAAGCGAGCCCGGCAAGGGCGCTGTCTTCTCGATCTTCCTCCCGGCGGAGTGAGCTCCATGCCCGGAACCATCCTTCTCGTCGACGACGAGCCCGAGTTATGCCGGACCCTGGAGACGGCCCTGACCCGGCGCGGGTACCGGGTCGCCTGGGAGTCGTCCGCCGAAGCCGCCGAGGCCCGATTGCGCGAGCGGGACTTCGACGCCGTCGTCACGGATCTCCAGATGCCCGGGATCGGGGGGATCGCGCTCTGCCGGAAGGTATTGGAGGCGCGCCCGGGGGTTCCCGTGGTCGTGATGACCGCGTTCGGCAGCCTCGAGACCGCCATCGAGGCGATCCGCGCCGGGGCCTACGATTTCCTCCTCAAGCCCTTCGACGTGGAATTCCTGGTGATCGCCCTCGAGCGCGCCGTCCAGCACCGGACGCTCCGCGAGGAGGTCCGGCGCCTGCGCGAAGCGGCGGCTCTCGAGGACGCCTTCGAGGGGATCGTCGGCAAGAGCCCCGCGATGCGGAAGGTTTTCGACCTCGTTTCCCGGGTCGCCGACACCGAGTCGACGGTGCTCGTGTCGGGCGACAGCGGGACCGGGAAGGAGATCATCGCCCGCGCCATCCACGCCCGCAGCCCGCGGAAATGCGGCCCCTTCCTTGCCCTCGACTGCGCCGCGATGCCGGAGACGCTGCTCGAGAGCGAGCTCTTCGGCCACGCGAAGGGGGCGTTCACGGACGCGCGGGCCGCCCGGACGGGCCTGCTCGTCCAGGCGAACGGGGGGACGCTCTTTCTGGACGAGGTCGGCGAGATGCCCCTCGCCGTCCAGCCCAAGCTGCTGCGCTCGCTCCAGGAACGGCGCGTCCGGCCCGTCGGATCGGGGGCCGAGGTCCCCTTTGACGCCCGGATCATCGCCGCGACGAACCGGGATCTCGAATCGGAGGTCGAGGAGGGGCGGTTCCGCCGGGATCTCTTCTATCGGCTTCACGTGATCCCCGTGGACCTGCCGCCGCTGCGGATGCGCGGCAACGACATCCTGCTCCTGGCCCAGCACTTCCTGCGCAGGTTTTCGGCCGCCTCGGGGCGCGCCGTCTCCGGAATCACGGCCGCCGCCGCCGAGCGGCTCCTCGCCCACGACTGGCCCGGGAACGTCCGCGAGCTGCAGAACTGCATCGAGCGCGCCGTGACCCTCACCGCCTGCGATCAGATCGTCCCGGACGACCTTCCGGAGGGCATTCGGGCCTCCCTTCCCGGGAAGCCGTCCCTCTCGCTTCCCGAGCCCTCCGACCTCGTGCCCCTCGAGGAAGTCGAACGGCGCTACATCCTGCGGGTTCTCGAGGCGTCCGGAGGGAACCGGACGATGGCCGCCCGGACCCTCGGGCTCGACCGCAAGACCCTCTACCGGAAACTGGATCTCTGGGAGGGGCGCGGGGGTCCCGCGAAGGACGGTGCGGACTCCTGACGCGCGGCGCATTCCGCCACGACGGGGCGGAATGCCACGCTCGACCCGGCGCCGGAAGCCGGCGGTTCCCTGGGGCGGCCGTCCGGCACGCTTCGTGCTGTGTCAAGAACAGAAGAGGCGCCGCATGAACCACCCCGAAAACCTGGACGCGGAACGATGTCGTTCCGTATCCATTGCGGCGCCTCCCCCTCGAAGGCAGGGAACCGGAGAAATCATCCTGGCGGAGGACGACGAGGCCTTCCGCCACCTGATGGCCGAGGTCCTGCGACGGGACGGCCACGAGGTGATCGAGGCGGACAACGGGGATCGCCTGCTCGAGATGATCCGGGAGGGGCTGGACGATGGAATTCCGATCCATCGCCCCGACCTGATCATCTCGGACATCCGGATGTTCGGAGCCTCGGGGCTGGATGCGCTCGAGGTCTTGAGGCAGCGGGACTGGATGACGCCCATGATTCTGATGACCGCCTTCGGCTCTCCCGAGGTCCATGAGAAGGGGCGAAGGCTCGGGGCCGCCGCGGTCTTCGACAAGCCCTTCCCCCTGGAGGACTTGCGCCTGTTCGTCCGGAGCCTGTTGCGCGATCGCCGGGACGATGACGGAGGGATGTCCTTGATGGTCGCGGAACTCGGGGACTGATTCCCAAAGGAGATCCGACGTGACGACCGAACAACCCAATGGAAACGGCGCGGCTTGTCCTCCGCCTTCGATGTCGGCGGAAGACTTCCACGAACTGATGGACGTTCTGCACCTGAAGTCCCCGTGCATCCTCCTGGCCGAGGACGATCAGTCCATGCGCGAGCTCCTGGCGTCCGTTTTCCGGGCGGAGGGGATGGAGGTCGTCGAGGTTGCCGACGGCGGGACGCTCATCCGCCGGATGCGCGAGGCCCGGATCGACGCGGATCCGTTCCATTCGCCCGACATCATCCTCGCGGACATCTGGATGCCGGACGCCACGGGTCTCGACGCCCTCATGGAACTGCGGCGGACGAACGCGCTTACGCCTTTCATCCTCATGACGGCGTTCCCGAGCCCGGAGACCGCCGAGCGGGCGCGCGCCCTCGGAGCCTCGGCGCTCTTCGAGAAGCCCTTCGACATCGGCGATTTGCGCCGGGCGGTCCAGCGGTTCGTGCGCCTGCGCCGGAGCATGTTCGAGACCTGACGCCCCCGCGCCGCCTTGCTACACTCGGTCGGCGATGAGCCCGACGCCTTCTTCCGAAACCGATGCGAAGTGGGAGCGGGTCCGAGGCCACCTCGACGCGCGGGGATTGCACGGGGTCTTCCTCTCGACGCGGGCGAATTTCGCCTGGGCGACGGGCGGCGGCGACAACCACGTGGGGCTGGCGACGGAGATCGGCGCCTCGACGCTGTTCGTCTCGCGGGAGCGGAGAGTTGTCGTCGCGGACGGCATCGAGACGCCGCGGCTGCGGGCGGAGGAAATCCGGGGCGAAAGATGGGAGTTCTCGGAGTTTCCGTGGCACGACGGCGCCGCGAGGGCGGGCATCCTGCGGGGCCTTGCCGACGGACGGCCCGTCGAATCCGACGCGCCGATGCCGGGCGTCCCCCTGGCCGGGCCGGACCTGGCCGCCTTGCGATACGTTCTCCTGCCGGAGGAGATCGAGCGCTACCGGTGGCTCGGCCGGGAGGCCTCGCTCGCCCTCGAGGGCGCAGGTCACGGCGTCCGCCCCGGCGACACCGAATCCGCCATCGCCGCCTCGATCGCCGCCCGGCTCCTTCCGAAGCAGATCGAACCGGTCGTCCTCCTGGTCGCCGCCGACGAACGGATCTCCTCGTTCCGCCATCCGATCCCGACCGCCCGTCCCGTCCGGCGCTGCGCGATGCTGGTCGTCTGCGCCCGGCGCTACGGCCTCATCGCCTCCCTGACCCGGCTTGTCCACTTCGGCCTCGTCGATTCCGGCCTCGCGCGCCGCCACGAGGCCGCACAAAGGGTGGACGCCTCGCTCGTCCGCGCGACCCTTCCAGGGGTCCGCTGGCGCGACGCCCTGCAATCCGGGATCGACGCCTACGCCCGGGAGGGATTCGAGGGGGAGTGGCGGCATCACCATCAGGGCGGTCCGACGGGCTACGCGGGCCGCGAGTTCCGGGCGACCCCGGGGGAAGCGCGAACGATCCTGGAGCGCCAGGCCTTCGCCTGGAACCCGAGCATCGCGGGGACGAAGTCCGAGGACACGTTCCTCGCGCTGCCCGCCGGCCCCGAGCCCCTCACCGCGCCCCAGGAATGGCCGTCACGAGAGGTGGACGGCCTGGATCGGGCCGAGATTCTCGTTCTGTAAATCTCGAGTTTTTTTTCGTCGGGGGTATCAACCGGGCGCGGGCTCGGGGCGGGGGCTTGGCTCTTGCTCCCGGTCTCCTCGCGGTCCACGGCAGGTAGACGAATTCATGGCGTTGGACCGCGCCTCGACAGGTCGCCACGATCCGAGCCCCCGCCCCTCGCCCTTCTTGTTCTTCGGTTCCAGGAATACAGATATTGACGCCGCCATGCCACAATCGAAAAGCTGGACGGAACGGTTCAGCAAAGCCCGGGTTCGGGCTCCGGGTTTTCCATCATCGCCTTCAGCGGCCCCGCGCTTCGCTCGAAATGCCTGCGCAGCATCCCGTTCGAGAAGACCCGGAGCATCGCCTGGCGGCGGATCCTTTTTACGTCGGTCCGGGTGATTTTCAGGGAGACGTCGCTTGCGTCGGGGCCTTCGGCGGGGCGCGCGAGGCAGACGGGCAGGGTCTCGACGGCCATGAAGAGCGGCCAGGCGCAGAAGAGGCGGATCCGCGGGGCGGTTCTCGGCAGGAGCAGGAGGTAGTCGAGCGCCGTCCGGAGGCGGTCGAAGGCCTTCGCCGCGACGGGGATGATCGCCCGGCGGAGGGCGGCTGCGTCGGTCGCGGCGGAAAGGGCTCCGGGGGCGACGCCCGCGGCGGCCAGGACGGAGGCGGGAAGGAAGCAGCGTGCCCGGCGGCTGTCGGGCCGGACGTCCTTGAGGATGTTCACCAGCTGGAGACCCTGGCCGAAGGGGACCGCGCGCGAGCGCAACGCCGCGGCCCGCTCGCCCGAAAGGCCGAGGTCCAGGATGAACAGCTCCGTCAGCATCCGCCCGACGGTTCCCGCGACGTAGTAGCAGTAGTTGTCGAGATCCTCCATGTCCTTGAGGGCCAGCACCCCGTCCGGTCCCGGCGCGCGCGTCGAATACTCCGCCATCCCGGAGGCGAGTTCGGAGACCCAGGGGACGACCGCTTCCCGCTGCGCGCGCGGCAGTCTTCGGAGGCCCGCGAGGACCCGTCGCGATTCGCGCCCGAGCCGCACGTCGGGGGTGTCGCGCGGGATCGAGCGGAAGAAGCCCTCGAGGAAGTCCTCGAGGGATCCGTCCGGTTCCGGCGTCGCGAGGGCCTTCCGGAATCCCGCGAGCGCTTCCGCCTTCCGGCCGGGGGGGGCGGAGGGTTCGTCCTCCACCGTGTCCGCAATCCGGCAGAGCAGGTAGGCGAGCGCGATCGGCCGGCGCAACCTCGTTGGCAGGACCCGGATGCAGAAATCGAACGTCCGGGACACCTGCCGCAGGGAGTCGAGGAAGAAAGCCTCCTCCAAAGGATCGGGCCGGCCGGCGGGGGGGATTTCCGGCCCGACCGGGCATGAATTCATCGGAACGCGGGATCGTAGCGTCGTTTCGCCCAACCCGGCAACCGCGGAACCCCGCGGTCGGCCGGAGCGTCCAATGGTGTAGACTATTTCGGATGGGGGGGATTGCCGGAGCCATTCGGAGGCAAGATTGAACCGGAGATTGAAAGCCGTCGTCATCGTGCTGTCCGCGGGCTTCATCGGAGCCGCCGTGGGGCGGATCCATCGCGAACTCGCCCAGCGGGGGGACGACCTTCTCATCCAGCGGGTGGACCGGCTCGAGCGATTGAAGCCCATGCCGGACCTTGGCGCGCCGGCCCGTTCGCTCCAGGATTTGTCCCGGGTTCCCGCGGCCCCCCGGATCGCCCTTCCGACGCCGCCCAAGCCGACGGCGGTTTTGGAGCCCGGCCGGACGAAAGAGGATCCGGCGCTTTCGAACCTCCCCGAGAATCTCCTGCTGCCCCTTTCCCCCGCGAAGTCCGGAACCCCGGCCGGCACGCCCGCACGCTCGCCCGGGACGACGATACTCCCCGGCCCTTCCCCGAAGCCCGTCGCGGCGCTGTCGGGCGATCAGCAGATTTCGGGGTTCCTGACGGCCGCCCGGCAGGCCGTCGCCGCCGGCGCGTTCGGGGAAGCGCGCGCTCTCTCCTCGAAGGCGGCGGGGCTCTCGGGTTCGGCGGAGCGTCTGGCGGAGGCGAGACGCCTCGAGACCCTCGCCGCGCTCGGGGAAAAAATCCTGCCCGAATCCAACCGCTGGAAGGAAGCCTACGCTGGCGGCTGGATTTCGATCCAGTTGCGGTCGCTCGGGAAGGTCGTCGAGGGGCGCGAATTCGGCGAGACGAGCCTTGGCTACGTCATCGGACGCCGGAACAGCCGCCAGACGGTCCCGAAGGCCGAGGCCGGCAAGGTCGAGCGGCTCGCTTCCTCGCAAGCCCGCGCCCGATTCGAGGCGGAGGCGTGGGTCCGCGCCGAGGAGGCGGGGGAGGATGCGTCCCGGGCCGGCAAGCTCATGTCCGCCGCGAAATTCGCATGGGAGATGAACCTCCCAGAGGCCGCGCTCGAGATTCTCGGCCAGGCCGTCGACGCCGATCCCTCGATCTCGAGTTCGTCCGGCGTCGCGTCGGTCCCGGGGCTTCCGGGGCCGGCTCCCCTCGCCGTCGTGCCGTCGCCCGTTTTGGAATCCGTCGGATCTTCCGAGGAGGAGCAGCCGCCCGCCGCTCCGGGACCCGCCCCGGGCGCCCTCGGCTTGTCCCCGCCGCCGGCCTCGAAGGATCGGAAGACCGGTCGCGGGGAGGCGCCGCGGAAGGGGGGGAAGGCGTCCCCGAAATCCTCCGGCGGCCCTCGCAGCGGCTCGCTCTCCGCGGCCGTGGCCCTCAACGTCGCCGGGACGAACGCCCGCCACGAGGGACGCCGGGACGAGTCCGTTCAGAAATACAATGAGGCCATCGCCATGTTGAAGCCCCTCCTGTCGGGTTCCGAGCGGAAGGAGGCCTGTCTCGAGCTTGCCCGCGCGGAGCACGGCCTCGGCTCGGTCTATCTCGTCCGCAAGGACTGGGCGACCGCCTACACGCACTACAAGAACTCCTGCCACTACTACGAAATCGGGGACATGCCCATCCGGCTGAAGATGTCGGGCAGCATCGAGCGGGTGCAGCAGATGACGCAGGCCCTCGGCGGGCGCGTCCCGAACTGGAAGACCCCGGAGTGACCATGGGACACAACATGCAGGCGCTCGTCCTCGCCCTGGCGGCCGGCCTGACGGGTTTGGCCGTCGGGAGGATTCACCAGGAATGGCGGCGCGACGAAACGACGCTCCTCCAGCGTTTCGATCGCTTCTACGACCCGGGCGTCGTCTTCCGGCGGCCCGAGCCTGCGCTTCGCCCCCTGGATTCCACCCCGGTGGCGACGCCGAGACTCCCCACGCCGCCCGTTTCCCCACCCCCGCCGGCCGTTCCCGTGCCCCCCGTCGCGCCGAAGGATCCCGGGCCGGTCGTCGTGAAGGATCCCGCTCCGATTCCGCCGGCCCTCGTGGTGCCCAAGGACCCGAAGGACCCCGGCCCCGTCGCGATCCTGCCGAAGGACCCGCCGCCGCCCTCGGGCAATCCCGACGATGCGCGGATCGCGGCCCTGCTCTCCGAGTCCCGTCGCGCGCTCGAAACCGGGAAGCTCGAGACGGCCCGCCATCGGGCCGCCATGGCCGGGACCCTGAACGGCAGCCCCGAGAGGCTCGCGGAAGCCCGGCGCCAGGAGGCCTTCGCCGCGATGGCGGTCTCCCTCCTGCCGGAAGCGGAGCGGTGGGCCGATCTCTACGACGGGGAATGGCTGGTCCTGCAGACCCCCGGCCGCGCGATCGAGGGCAAGCTCCTTCGCGAGACGGACGCCGAATTCACCATCGGGCTGAAGCCCGCCAGCAAGGCGACGTTCCGGAAGGCGGACATGACGGGGGGGGCGAAGAAGATCCCGGCCGCCCAATTGCGCGCCCGCTTCGAGGCCGACGCGCGCGATCGGGTCGTGAAGGCGCAGGAGGCGGAAGACCCCGGGATTGCGCTCTATCGGGCCGCGCGGTTCGCCTGGGAGATGAACCTTCCGTCCGTCGCGCTCGAGATCCTTCAGAAGGCCGGCACGGAGGACCCCAACCTCTCGAAGGCCGTCTACGACTCCGAGGCCAGCCGCCACGTCGCCCTCGGCGCCTGGTACATGGCCGTGAACAAGGACAAGGCCCGGGAGGAGTTCCGGAAGGTCATCAAGGACTTCAAGGACTCCCCGTCCTGCGAGGAGGCCCAGCGGCTTCTCGCGAAACTGGACGAGCCCCCGCCGCCAACGGCCGTCACGATCGTCATGCCGGAGGACCCCCCGGCCCCTCCACCAGTCTCGAAGAAGGACCCTCCTTCGGACCCCAATCCGCCGGTTGTCGGGAACCCCGACCTCCCCGGCGTCGAGGGGCGCAATCCGCCGACGCCGCCGAATACCGGCAAGCGCCCGAGAGATCGCGTGACGCCGCCATCGAAGCGGGACCCCGCGCCGGACTCGGACATCGTCGTCTCCCCGGTCAACCACCGGAGCACCGTCTCCGAGGCCGTGGAGGCCGATCGCCTCTACGCGAGCGCCATCTCCGCCCTCCAGTCCTCCCCGCCGGGCACCCGCGGCTTCCAGCAGGCGAACCGCGAGGCCCTCGGCAAACTCACCCAGGCCCGCGGCCTCTACGAAACCGCCGCCGGCAAGGACGGCCAGCACGCCGCCGCCCTGCGCCAGATGATCCAGCACGTCAACATGTGCATCTACGGCTGCAAGAAGTCGACGAACATCTTCTGACGCGGAAGATCGTCCGTGACCTCGGTTGTCAAAGCCGCCCGCATCCTTTCCCTCCCCGCCTCCAGGATGGTCCGGGCCGGGCATCCGGTGTAGATTCCTTCCTCCTGGAGGTGGACGAACGATGAGACGCGCCAAGGGCCGAGACCAAGCGAAGGATACCGGCGCCAACTTAGGCTTCGAGGCCAAGCTCTGGGCCGCCGCCGACGCGCTGCGGAACAACATGGACGCGGCGGAGTACAAGCACGTCGTTCTCGGCCTCATCTTCCTCAAGTACATCTCGGATGCCTTCGAGGCCAAGCACGCGGAACTCTCCGCGCAGAAGAAGCAAGGCGCCGATCCGGAGGACCCCGACGAGTACCGCGCCGTCCGCATCTTCTGGGTTCCGAAGGAGGCGCGCTGGGAGCACCTGAAGGCGAAGGCCCCCCAGTCCGCCATCGGGCAAATCGTGGACGACGCGATGAGCGCCATCGAGCGCGACAACCC